>DATCJJ010000127.1:0-3371 GCA_036562845.1 Gaiellaceae bacterium
CGCCGACCACTTGCCGCTGCGGATGAGCGACGGCGCGAACTTCAGGAACGTCTCGGGGAAGTCGATGACCACCCAGCCGGCCGGGCTGCCCGACACGAGCTGCCCCGCCTCGGTGTCGAACGTCGGCTGGTCGGGGTTCCACGAGAGGGTGACGCCGACCTTGCCGCCGAGCTTCTTCCATTCGGCGACGAAGAGCTGCTCGAGCGCCGTGCCGAATGCGTCGTTGCGCGCGCCGACGTTGACCGTCGCACCCTTGCCGAACTTCTCGAGCGCGGCCTGCGCGAGCACCTTGCCCTGCAGCGTGTCCGACGGATAGAGGCGCCAGAGGTAGCCGTTGTCGGGGAGCGTCGAGATCTGCGGCGCGCTCGCCGTCGGCGAGAGAGTGACGATGCGATTCGGGATCGTGACCGACTGCGCCATCGGGATCGTCGCGCCCGACGCCATCTCGCCGATGATCACGTTGACCTTCTCGCCGAGCTCCTTCTTCGCCGCCTCGACCGCGGCGGAGGCCTGCGTCTGACCGTCCTGCGAGTCGACGAGCTTCACCTTGATCGTCTTCGCGAGCCCGGCCTTCGCGAGCGCGGCGTTCTGGAGCGAGACCGCGAGCTTGACGGCCTTGTCCATGTTGCCGCCGTACGGGGCGAGACCGCCGGTGAACGGCAGGACGTCCCCGATCCTGAGCGTGAACGCGCAGCTCGACTTCGCCGGTGTCGCGGTCGCAGCCGTCGCCGCAACCGCGGCCGCGAGGGCTGCGGCTGCGAGAGCTGACCACCTGGCCACTGTTACTCCCTTCGTCGGTCGGAGCAGTATGTTGCGACCCTGACCGATATTTCGTCCGAAGGCAAGGCACCGGGCGGATCCCCCGACATCGGCGCCGTGATCCGCCGCCTGCGCACGCAGCGCGGCATCTCCGTGCGCGCGCTCGCGCAGACGTCGGGCCTGTCCGCCTCGTTCCTCGGCGCGGTCGAGCGCGGCGACTCGGACATCGCGCTCGGCCGCCTGTCGCTCGTCGCGGAGGCGCTCGGCCACGACGTCGCGTCGCTCCTCGGGTACTCGATCCGCCGGTCGACGCCGCGGATGGTCGAGCCGGCGCGGCAGGGTGCGCGCGGGGACGGCGTGGAGTTCACCGCCTTCCGGATCCCGGGCTCGCAGCTCGAGCTGCTCGTCGCCTCGTTCGCGCCGCACACCGGCTTCGAGGACTCGATCACGCACGCCGGCATCGACGTCGCGTACGTCGCACAGGGTCAGCTCGTCCTGGTCGTGGACAGCTCGGAGTACGCCTTGCGCGAGGGCCAGTGCGTCGTCTGGCCGTCGTCGCATCCGCACACGATGCGAAACGACTCCGACCTGCCTGCGATCGTCGTCGGGTTCGCGACGGAGATCGTCCATTGATGACCGAGATGCGCATCTTCGACCTGCGCGTCACCGTCGAGCGGATCGAGGGTCGCTCGGTGTGCGGGTTGTCGGTCGGCGACTACTTCGAGCTGACCGAGTCGAACCGTGTGCGGATCCCGCCCGGCAAGCACTTCTGCGTGTACGCGCTGCAGTCGGTGCTGCCGCTGCTGCCGGCCAAGCAGCGCAAGCTCCCCGACGAGGACTGGCTCGAGCAGGACACGCTCGTCTGCTGCCCCGATCCCGACGAGCGCGTCGTGATGCGCATCGAGCGCATCGGCGAGCGCGTCCTGCGGACGGAGGATCTGACCTGAACGAGATCGGGCTGGGCCTCCAGTCGGACCGGTCGCTCGCCGACTACGAAGCGGCCGGGCGACGCGCCGAGGCGGCGGGCTTCGACGTCGTCTCGGTCTTCCAGGATCTCTTCTTCCAACCGGCGATCTTCCCGCTCCTCGCGATCGCCCGCGTGACCGAGCGCGTCCGGCTCGGCCCGGCGGCGTTGAACCCACAGACGCTCCATCCGGTCGAGATCGCCGGCCAGACCGCGGCGCTCGACCTCGCGTCGGCGGGCCGCGCCTATCTCGGCCTCGTCAGCGGCGCCTGGATGGAGCAGCTCGGCCTCGACGAGCAACGGCCGCTGACGCGGCTCCGGGAGGCGGCGGAGATCGTCCGCCGGCTGCTCGCCGGCGAGCGGACCGGCTTCGCAGGGGAGCGGTTCTCCCTCGCCGCCGGGGCAGGGCTCGAGTATGCGCCGCTCCGCCCGGCGGTGCCGCTGATGATCGGCACCTGGCGGCCACGCACCGCGGCCTTCGCCAAGACCGTCGCAGCCGAGGTGAAGATCGGCGGCTGCGCCAATCCCGACATGGTGCGGCTGATGCGGTCGTGGCTCGGCGACGATGGGCCATGCATCGTGATCGGCGCCGTCACCGTCGTCGACGAGGACGGCGACCGCGCCCGCATCGAGGCCCGCGCGCGCGTGCAGATGTACCTCGACGTCGTCGGCGAGCTCGACCCGACGCTCGAGGGCGCGGAGGCGCCGCTCGAGAAGTTCACGCTCGCAGGGACGCCCGACGAGGTCGCTGCGCAGGCGATTGCGCTCTACGAGGCCGGCGTTCACCGCGTCGAGTTCGGCAACCCGCAGGGGTTCGGGCTGCTCTGCGACCGCGTCCTGCCGCTCCTGCGATGACGACCGTACCGGCCGCCGCCGAAGTCGCGCCGCCGCGCCGCGGCCGTCGCCCGCCGGGCTTCGCGATCTTCCTCGGCAGACGGCTCGTCGCACTCGTCCTCCTCGCCGTCGGGATCACCGCGGTGACGTTCGTCCTGACGCAGCTCGTCCCGAGCAACGCCGTCGCGACGAACCTCGGCGAGCAGGCCGCGGGCGACCCCGCCGCCGTCGCGACCTTCAAGCATCACTACGGCCTCGACAAGCCGCTCCCTGAGCGTTACGTCATCTACCTCGGGCACCTGTTGCACGGCGACCTCGGCCAGTCGTCGCTCACGCACAACTCCGTGCGCAGCGACCTCTCCCAGTTCATTCCGGCGACCGGAGAGCTTGCGCTCTACTCGGTGCTGTTCGCGGCGATCGTCGGCATCGCCTTCGGCGTGCTCGCAGCGCTGCGACGAAACCGCCCCGCCGACCACGTCCTCCGCGTCACGTCGCTCGCCGGCATCTCGATGCCGACGTTCTGGATCGCGCTCGTCGCGCTCTATGTCGGCTTCTACAAGCTCGGCTGGTTCCCCGGCGCGGACCGGCTCGACCCCGGGACGCTCCCGCCGCCGAGTGTCACCGGGCTCTATACGATCGACGCGCTGCTCGCGGGCAAGTTCGGCCTCTTTGTCCAGGCGCTTCACCACCTCGTGCTGCCGGCGCTCGTCCTCGCGGCGTTCAACGTCAGCCTGCTGACTCGGTTCACGCGCTCGGCCGTGCTCGAGGTGATCGGCAACGACTACGTCCGCGGCGCGCGCGCGAAGGGCCTGCC
>DATCJJ010000132.1:0-15115 GCA_036562845.1 Gaiellaceae bacterium
ATGTACGCCGCACCCTCGAACAGTCGCCGGCGGGAGAACTGCTGTCCGTCGACGACGACCGAGCCCGCGGCCGAGTGCCGCCCCGCGAGCGCGCGCAGGAACGCCGCCTGACCGTTGCCGACGACGCCCCCGATGCCGACGATCTCTCCCTTGCGGGCGGCGAGCGAGACGTCCTGGAAGCCGCTGCCGCTCAGCCCGTCCACCCGCAGCAGCGGCTCGTCGCCGTCGAACGAGACGTGCTTCGGAGGGAACGACGCCTCGAGCCTGCGCCCGACGATCAGCGCCAGCAGCTCCGAGTCCGAGATCTCCCTGACGGCGGACGTGCCGCGCAGCGTGCCGTCGCGGAGGACGGTGACGCGGTCGGCGATCTCCCGAACCTCGCCCAGCCTGTGCGTGATGTAGACGACCGCCGTCCCGCCGGCGGCGAGCTTCCGCACCGCGTTGAACAGCAGCTCGACGGAGTCCTGCGACAACGGCGCCGTCGGCTCGTCGAGGATCAGGAGGCGAGGGGAGACGGCGAAGGCCTTCGCAATCTCGAGCAGGTGGCGGCGGGCGACGCTCAACGAGGAGACGCGATCTTCGAGGTGGCCGAAGAAGTTCACGTCGTCGAGCAGGGCCCGCATCGCCTTCGTCCGATCGGAGTCGCGCCGCTTCAGGTGCTCGACGCCGACGGCGACGCGGATGTTCTCGGCGACGGTCATGTCGGGCAGCACCGCCGGATGCTGGTGCACCATCGCGATGCCGAGCTCCTGCGACAGCGCCGGTGTCAGGTTCTCGATCGTCTCGCCCTCGAAGACGATCGTGCCGCTGTCGGGCACGAGCGCACCCGAGGCGATGTTCATCAGCGTCGATTTACCCGCACCGTTCTCACCGAGCAGGGCGTGCACCTCGCCCGGGCGCACCTCGAACGAGACGTCCGTCAGCGCCGCGACGCCGTCGAAGCGTTTCGTGATCTCGAGAAGCGACAGCGTCGGCTGTCCGCCGGCGCCGGGGTCCTCGACCGGGAGGCTGACTACGGATGCGTCGACCATTGCAATTCGAAAACGTCGTGTGCGGCGGCCGAAGCCGCCGCACACGATCCGCGGTTGTTCCCTACTTCTTCACCAGCTTTGCCTGCACGGAGGCAGGCAGCTCCGCCGACAGATAGATGTCGCCGGGGAGGTTGGCCTTGCACTCGACCGGATGAGGCTTGCCGGTTACCGAGTTCTCGAAGGTGAGCGCCGGGAAGTGCGTCGTCGACGGCTTCTTGCCGCCGGTGGCGAGCGCGACGGCCCAGTCGATCGCGAGACGTGCGTGGTCGTTCTGCGTCGAGACGGTGAACAGCTTGAACGTCGGGTTCTTCGCGTGGTTCTTCTGCCAGAAGCAGCCGAGCACGTTGCCGTCGGAGGTCGCGAGCGCCGGAATCGACCGGTGGCTTTTCGTGAACTCCGGCAGCGCGCCGACGAGCGACGGGCCGAAGTCCGACACGATGACGTCGATCTTCGGATACTTCGCGATGTCGGCGGAGAGGACCTTTTGCGTCAGCGCCGGGTCCCAGTTCGTGACCTCGAACGGCTGCGCGCCGATGAACTTGTACTTGTGCGTCGGGTCGAGGACGCTGTGCAGGCCCTGGTTCTCCTCGACGCCCTGGCTGTTGCCCTGCGGGCCGCTCAGCATGAGGACGTTGCCGCCGTTCGGCAGCACCTGCTTGATCCACTTGCCCCACGCGACGCCCGCGTTCTTGAAGGGCGTGTCGATGAAGACGTTGTAGTTGACGCCTGCCTTGCCGCCCGGGGTCACGCGATACGGCACCGTGATCACGCCAGCCTTGTAGGAGCTCGTGAGCGCGGGCAGGATCGCCTTGCCGGCATCCGGGAACACGACGAGCGCGTTGACGCCCTTCGCGACCATGCCCTGGATGTCGGAGATCGCCTTCTGCGTGTTGCCCTGGCCGTCCGCATAGGTCAGCGACTCGACGCTCGGGCACTTCGCGGCCTCGTTGCGGGCCGACGCCGTCGTGACGAGGCGCCAGCTGTTGCCGCCGAACCCGTCGGTCAGACCGAGGGTGATCTTCTTCGGGCCGCACCACGACGGCCTGGCGGACGTCCTCGCCGACGTGCTCGCAGCCGTCGCCATCACGGCAACACAGGCGAGCGCGAGAACGATGATCCCGCCACGTCTCCTCTGCAACATCGTGTGTGTCCTCCCTTTCCTTTCGGATGAACGGCTACGGCCTGAGCGAAACGACACGTCAGGTTGGTGCGAGACGCGTCGCGCGGCGCGGAAACGTGCGGCGCGCGATCGCCCGCCAGTCGATGGTGTAGATCGCAACGCCGGCCGCCAGCGCACCGGCCTGGACGAGAGTGCGGCTCGCATACGAGACGCCGAGCGCGAGCACGAACTGGTCGAGCTGCGACAGGAAGAGCGCCGCGATCGCCGTCGCGACGAGATTGCCGCGGCCGCCGAGCAGCGAGGTCCCGCCGAGCACGACCGTAGCGACGGACGGCAGGAGGTAGTTGTTCCCCTCGTAGGCCGTCGGCTGGTTGACGATGCTCGCGTGCACGATGGCCGCGAGGCAGTAGAGGAGCTGCGCCCACACGTAGGCGCCGCCGGCGTAGCGGCGGACCTTGATGCCCGCGGTGAAGGCACTGGTCGCGTTTGCGCCGACGCCTTCGAAGCGGCGGCCCGGTGGAGTGAGCTTGACGACGACCGTGACGACGACCGTCGTCAGCACGGCGATGTAGATCGGGATCGGGATCCCGAGCCACGTCCCGCCGCCGACCCTCGCCAGCCGCTGCGTCGTCGTCGTCGGGATGCCGGCGGAGTACCAGAGCACGGCGCCGAACAGGAGCGCGTTCGTCCCGAGCGTCGCGACGATCGGGTTGAGGCGCATCCGGCCGACGAGGAAGCCGTTCACGAGGCCCGCGACGACGGCGGCGCCGACCGCGAGCCCGATCGCAGGCATCAGGCGGTCGTTCACCCCGGCCGGGTACTTCGTCACGATCACGACGTAGAGCGAGAGCCCGCCGGCGATCGACAGGTCGATGCCGCCCTGCATCACGACGAGCGTCTGGCCGAGCCCGGCGATCGCCAGCGCCGACGCGAACGGCAGCATCGTCAGGAGCGTCCCGCGCGTGAGGCTCGACGACGCGACGAGCTCGCTCAGCAGCACCAGCAGCGCGGTCGCCGCGACGACCGTGACGAGCCCGCGCGAGAGCACGTTGCGCGACCCGCGCGCGACCCCCGCCTTTGCCTCCTCCCGGCCCCTTGTCTGCGTGTCCGCGGCCACGTGGCCCGCGAGACTACACCCGTTCGGTGCTGTTCACAAGTGCCGATCACAAGTTCAGTCGGCGCTGAGCGATAAGACTTTGGTAAGAGGGGCCCCTCCTCGCAAATCCCTTGCGTCTGTCGGCGCCCGGTGATATTCAGACACGTCACAGCCGATGTTTGCTCACGATGAACAGTTCACGAGAGGAGCCGGATGAACATCGCCTCGCGCGGCGCCACCATGGCGGTCGACTGGGAGCAGCGGATCGACTTCGCGAGGCTTCGGACCGAGCGGCTCGAGCGGGCGCGCGCCTCGCTGCGGGAGTCCGACCTCGGGGCGATCCTGCTCTTCGACCAGAACAACATCCGGTACGTCACGAGCACCCACATCGGCGAGTGGGCGCGGGACAAGAGCGCACGCTGCGTGCTGCTGCCGCGCGAGGGCGATCCGGTGCTCTGGGATTTCGGCTCCGCCGCGAAGCACCACCGGCTCTACGCTCCCTGGCTCCCCGAGTCGAGCTGGCAGGCCGGCGTCACGTCGATGCGCGGCGCGATGCCCGAGGAGACCGGCGTGCCCGACGCGCTCGCCGCCCGCATCCACCGGGAGCTCGCCGACCGCGGTCTGGAGCGCGAGCCCCTCGGCCTCGACCTCACCGACATGGAGACGCTGTATTCGTTGCACCGTCAGGGCATCGAGACGGCGAACGCGCAGCCGGTGATGATGCGGGCGCGCGCGATCAAGACGCCGGACGAGATCGCGCTCCTCGAGCACGCCGCGCGCATGGTCGACGCGGTCTACGAGGAGATCTACCGCACGCTTCGCCCCGGCGTTCGCGAGCACGAGGTCGTCGCGCAGGCGCAGCACACGCTGTTCGACCTCGGCTCCGAGCAGGTCGAGGCGATCAACGCCGTGTCGGGCGACCGCTGCAACCCGCACCCGCACGTCTTCTCCGACCGCCTGCTCGCACCGGGCGACCAGGCGTTCTTCGACGTCATCCACTCGTTCATGGGCTACCGCACCTGCTACTACCGCACATTCAACGTCGGCGGCGTCACCCAGTCGCAGATCGACGCGTACCGGCAGTGCCGCGAATGGCTGGACAACGCGATCGAGCTCGTGCGCCCGGGCGCGACCACCGACCAGATCGCGAGCGTGTGGCCGACGGCGCAGGAGCTCGGCTTCCCCGACGAGCAGTCGTGCTTCGGCCTGCAGTTCGCGCACGGGCTCGGCGTCGGACTCTACGAGGCGCCGATGATCTCGCGCGTCCACTCGCTCGACCATCCGATCGAGATCGAGGAGGGCATGGTCTTCGCGCTCGAGACGTACTGCCCCGCCACCGACGGCGAGTCGGCGGCCCGAATCGAGGAAGAGGTGATCGTCACGGCGACCGGCTGCCGCGTCATCACGAAGTTCCCGGCGGACGAGCTCCTCGTCTGCGGGAAGACGTACGTCCGCGGTGCGGACATCCTCGAGAACGACGTCGTGATCGCCTGATGGGACGCGTTCAGGACCGCGTCGTCGTCGTCACCGGCGGAGCCGGGGGGATCGGCGCCGCCGCGTGCCGCGCGATCGCCGCCGAGGGCGGCAAGGTGCTCGTCGCCGATCTCGACGCCGGCCGCGCGAAAGCCGTTGCGGACGTGATCGTGGCGGACGGCGGCTCGGCCGACTCGACCGGCGTCGACGTGACCGATCGCGCGCAGGTTCGCGCGATGATCGAGAAGGCCGTCGCCGTCTTCGGGCGGCTCGACGTGATCTTCAACAACGCCGGCATGAACCGGCCACGCGACTTCATGGAGGTCGACGAGGCGAACTTCGAGCAGATCGTCAAGGTGAACACCTGGGGCGTGATCGTCTGCACGCAGGAAGCCGCGAAGCAGATGATCGCGCAGGGCAGCGGCGGCAAGATCATCAACACCGGCTCGATCGCGAGCCGCCAGGGCTTCTGGGACTTCGTTCCCTACTGCGTCGCGAAGTTCGGCACGCTCGCGGTGACGCAGGCGACGGCGCGCGGCCTGATCGAGCACGGGATCACGGTCAACGCGTTCGCGCCGGGCGTGGTCGACACACCGATGTGGATCGGGCTGAACGACGACCTGCGCGCCATCCACGACCAGGCGGCGGAGGCGGATCCGATGCGCGAGTTCGCCACCGGCACGCTCGTCGGGCGCCCGGCGGCGCCCGAGGAGCTGGCCCCGTTCCTCGTCTATCTCGCCTCGCCCGAATCCGATTACATGACCGGGCAGATGTACATGGTCGACGGCGGCCAGGTTCTCGTCTAGGAGGAAGCGAATGAAAGCGCTGCATCACGTCGGCATCACCGTCAAGGACCTCGACGCGTCGATCCGCTTCTACCACGACGTGCTCGGGCTGCAGTTCTCGAACGAGCCGAGCCCGTGGTTCGACGGGCCCGAGCTCGGCCCCGCCGTCGGCGTTCCCGGCGCGGGCCTGCGCCAGGTAAGCCTGATCCTCGGCGACTCGACCTTCGAGCTCCTCGAGTACAAGAGCCCGCCGAGCGAGACGGCGCAGCCGCTGCTCTCGAACAACATCGGCGCGTCGCACGTCGCGTTCCTCGTCGACGACATCCATGCGAAGAAGGCCGAGCTCGAGGCGCAGGGGATCGAGTTCTACAGCGACGTGAACACGGTCGACGAAGGCGTCCTCGCCGGCTGGCGCTGGGTGTACTTCGAGGACCCCGACGGCTACCCGCTCGAGCTCGTCGAGGTCGCGTACTACAACGCGGAGGAACGGCGCGAGGGAGTCGCCGCGTACCTCGCGTCGCGCTCGCAGCCACAGCCGGCGTAACAACCCGGTGAAGGTCGCGATCGTCGGCACGGGCGCGAACGGCGCCTCGATCGGCGCCGATCTCACGCGCGCGGGCGAGGACGTCGTCTTCATCGAGCAATGGCCGGCGCACGTCGAGGCGATGCGCGCGTACGGCGTGACGGTCAACCTGCCCGACCGCTCGGCCACCACGGACGTCCGCACGCTTCATCTCTGCGAGGTCGCGACGCTCCGCGAGGAGTTCGACGTCGTCCTCCTGCTCGTGAAGGCGTACGACACGCGCTGGGCTGCGCACCTGATCGCGCCGTACCTCCGGGCAGACGGGCTGATGGCCGGCGTCCAGAACGGGATGACGACGCAGGTCGTCGCCGACGTCGTCGGGGCCGAGCGCACGATCGGCGCCGTCATCGAGATCACGTCGGCGCTGACGGTGCCGGGCGTCGTCGACCGCCACTCCCGGCCGGAGCGGTCGTGGTTCGCGGTCGGCGGCATCGATCCGGCGACGCGCGGCCGCGAGGAAGAGGTCGCATCGCTGCTGCGGCACAGCGGCACGGTCGAGATCGTCGACGACATCGAGGCGACGAAATGGATGAAGCTCGTCTCCAATGCGACGACGCTCGCGACGACGGCGATCCTCGACCTGCCGATGGTCGAGGCCGCCGCCGTGCCGGCGATGCGCGACGTGATGCTGCGTTCGGGTCAGGAGGCGCTCGACGCAACCGTCGGCCTCGGCAATCCGATCCTCCCGATCTTCGGGCTGACGTCCGCCGACGTCGCACATCCGGAGACCGTCGTCGAGACGCTCCTCGACACGCTCCTCGACGGGTTCGTGCTCCCGCACTCGACGACGACGATCCTCCAGGACTGGACGAAGGGGCGGCGAAGCGAGGTCGACGACATCAACGGGCACGTCGTCCGCACGCTTCGTTCGCTGGGCCGACCGGCTCCGGTCAACGCCGCCGTCGTCGAGCTCGCGCACGCGATCGAGGACGGCTCGCTCAGGCCCTCCCCGGCGTTGCTCGACGAGCTCGCCGCTACGCTCACACCGTGACCCGCGGCGGCTACGTCATGCAGCTCGGGCAGGTCCCGTACCGCGAGGCGTGGGAGCTGCAGCGCTCGCTCGCCGGCGCCGTCTCACAGGGCGCGATCCCGGACACGGTGCTCTTCCTCGAGCATCCCCCGGTCGTCACGCTCGGCCGGCGGACGGACGAGGGCGTCGAGCTCCACATCCCGGACGACGCCGCCGTCGAGATCGTCGAGACCGACCGCGGCGGGAAGTCGACGTATCACGCGCCCGGGCAGCTCGTCTGCTACCCGATCCTCGACCTGAACCGGCACGGGCGCGACGTCAAGCAGTACGTGCGTGACCTCGAGGAGGCGTTGATCCGGACGGTCGGCGCATTCGGCTTGACGGGGGAGCGGATCGCGGGGCTGACCGGCGTCTGGCTGACGCGCCCGCCGCGCAAGATCGCGTCGATCGGCGTCCACGTCTCGCGCTGGATCACGACGCACGGCTACGCACTCAACGTCGACCTCGACCCGGCGCCGTTCACGGAATGGATCACCGCCTGCGGGCTCGAGGACGCGATGTTCACGACGATCGCCCGCGCGACGGAGCGGCAGGTGGCCGTCGGCGACGTCCGCCCGCACGCCGCCGCCGCGATCGCCGAGGTCTTCGGACTCGAGCTCGAGGAGCTCCCCGCCGAGGACGGAATCGGCCTCTGGGCCCAGCCCGTCCACTCCCAGCTGAGCGTGTCGTGACGCTGTACAGCCTTCGCTGAACGCTTGACCCGGCTCCCGAGGTCGTTTATTTATACTGCACAGTGACGGTTGGGCTGATCGGCCTCGGGAACATGGGGACGGCGGTCGCGGAACGCCTCGTCGACGCCGGACACCGACTCGTCGTCCACAACCGCACGCCCGGGAAGGCGGCCGGGCTTGCAGACCGCGGCGCGGACGTGGCCGAGACGCCGGCCGCCCTCGCGGCCGTCAGCGACCTCGTCCTCACCTCGCTCGCGGACGACGAGGCGCTCGTTCAGGTCGCAGGCGAGGTGATCGCGGCGGCGCAGCCCGGAACCGTCCTCGTCGACCTCAGCACGGTGTCGCCCGAGGCGTCCGCGCGGGTTGCGGCGGAGGCCGAGCGAGTCGGCGTCGCGTACGTCCGGGCGCCGGTGAGCGGCAACCCGAGCGTCGTTCGCGCCGGCAACCTGACATTCATCGTCTCGGGGCCTGACGACGCGATCGACCGCGTCCTGCCGGTGCTGCTCGCAATCGGGCCGACGGTGCATCGAGTCGGCGACGCCGAGCAGGCGCGCGTCGTAAAGCTCGCGATCAATCTCGTCATCGGCGGGCTCGCAGAGCTCATGTCCGAGGCGCTCGTCCTCGGCGAGGGGGCAGGCGTCTCGCGCCGGGCGCTGCTCGACGTGATGGGGAGCTCCGCCGCCGGGGCCCCGTTCGTCAAGTACAAGACGGAGCCGCTGCTGCGCGACGACTACTCGGCGACGTTCACGACCGCGTTGATGGAGAAAGACGTCGACCTGATCCTCGATGCAGCGGCCGACGCGGGAGTCGAGCTCCCGGTCGCGAAGGAGTTGAAGTCGCTGTTGCGCTCTGCCGTCGAGGCGGGCTACGGCGACCACGATTTCATGGCGCTCTTCCTGCACCTGCGAAGCGCGTCGAACCAGGAGGTTGCGTCATGACGCGAAGCAGGATCTCGGGATCGCCGGACTCGACGCGCGCCGTCGACTGGGAACAGCGGATCGACTTCCCGAAGCTTCGGCAGGAGCGGCTCGACCGTGCGAAGGCCGCGCTCGAGCAGTCAGACCTCGGCGCCGTCCTGCTGTTCGACCCGAACAACATCCGCTACGTCACGAGCACGCACGTCGGCGAGTGGGCGCGCGACAAGAACGCACGCTGGGCGCTGCTCGCGCGCGGCGACGACCCGATTCTCTGGGACTTCGGCTCGGCCGCGCGCCACCATCGGCTGTTCGCGCCGTGGCTGCCGGAGGAGAACTTCCGCGCCGGCGTCGCGCCGATGCGAGGCGCCATGCCCGTCGAGACCGGCATCCCCGATCGCCTCGGCACGCGTATCGCGCACGAGCTGCGCGAGCGCGGCCTCCTCGACGAGCCGCTCGGCGTCGACATGGCCGACCTGCTGACGATCGAGGCGCTGCAGCGCGCCGGCGTCCGCGTCACCGACGGCTCGCAGGTGCTGCTCGCTGCACGCAAGATCAAGACGGCGCAGGAGATCGCGCTCCTCGACCAGTCCGCCGGGCTCGTCGACGCCGTCTACGAGGAGATCTACCGCATGCTGCGGCCCGGCGTGTACGAGCACGAGATCGTCGCGCGTGCGCACCAGCTCCTGTTCGAGATGGGATCGGAGCAGGTCGAGGCGGTGAACGCGATCTCCGGCGAGCGCGGCAACCCGCATCCGCACGTGTTCTCCGACCGGCTGCTGCGCCCTGGGGACCAGGCCTTCTTCGACATCATCCATTCGTTCATGGGCTACCGGACGTGCTACTACCGCACGTTCAACGTCGGCGGCGTCAACCCGGCGCAGATCGACGCCTACACGCAGTGCCGCGAGTGGCTCGACGCGGCGATCGAGCTCGTGCGGCCGGGGATGACGACCGACCGGATCGCGGAGGTGTGGCCGACCGCGCAGGAGCTCGGCTTCCCCGACGAGGAGACGTGCTTCGGGCTGCAGTTCGGCCACGGGCTCGGCGTCGGGCTCTACGAGTCGCCGATGATCTCGCGCGTCCACTCACTCGAGCATCCGGTGGAGATCGAGGAGGGGATGGTGTTCGCGCTCGAGACGTACTGCGCGACCGCGGACGGCCGCGGCGCCGCCCGGATTGAGGAGGAGGTGGTCGTCACGGCGACCGGCTGCGACGTGATCACGCGCTTCCCCGCCGAGGAGCTGCTCGTCGCCGGCCGTCAGTACGTGCGCGGCGCCGACCTCCTGCCCGGCACCGACGGGAACGGCAATCTCGCCGCGGCGGTCGCGGCGTCGGCGGTCGTCGAGTCGTGACCGGGACGAGCACGATGGCGGACGGCCGCCCGGGCTACCGGATCGTCCGCCGGGAGGACGTGGCGTTCGCGCCGCCGTACGGCGAGCGCGCGAACGGCTTCGAGGTCTGCCCGCTCGTCGACGGCGCGTCCGGTTCGACGCACATGCGGCTGGCGCTCTGTCTGTTGAACGGCGGCTGCGTCGACACGCACGTGCACTCCTACGAGGAGAGCTTCTACGTGCTGGACGGCGAGCCGGTGCTCTACCTCGACGGCCGGGGCATCGAGCTCGAGCCGGGCGCGTGCGGCGTCGTCCCGATCGGCGTGCCGCACGCCTGGCGCGAGAGCGGCCGCTGGGTCGAGATGGTCGCGCCGCGGCCGCGGCCCGACGGCAGCGACACGTTCTTCCTCGCCCCGGCGCCGGACGCGACGCCGTCCCCGCTCGACGTGCGCGACCCGCGCAACCGCAACCTCTTCCTGTTGAGCGAGGGCGAGATGGATCTCGACCGCCTGAAGCACGGCGCGTCCGTCGACGCGCCGACGGTCTCCGCGAGCATGGCGACCGCCGCGCTTGCGTACAGCGGGATCACGGTGAAGATGCTCGTCGACCAGCGTCTCGACGCGCAGCTCCACACGATGTTCATGGTGGGGTACCAGCCCGGAGCGGTCGCGCAGCCGCACGATCATCCGTTCGAAGAGGCGTACTACATGCTCGAGGGCGAAGTCGACGTCGTCGCCGACGGGGACCGCCACACCCTGCGTCCCGGCGACGCGTTCTGGACGGGCAGCGGCTGCACGCACGCCTTCTACGAAATGCAGGGCGGCAAGGTCCTCTGGCTCGAGACGTCCGCGCCGGCGCCGCCGCCGCGCCACTCGTACCGCTTCGAGCGCGACTGGGACTATCTCGCCTCGGCCGCGGCGGCGATCGCCGACGAGGCCGGCGGAGGGCTACGGTAGGGCCGCCGTGGCCGTCGATCGAGACTTCGAGCCGTCGAAAATCGGAGGCAGGCTTCGGGAGGAGCGCGAGCGGCGCGGCATCAGCCTGCGCGAGCTCGCGCGGCGCGTCGGCGTCTCGCCGAGCCTCGTGTCGCAGATCGAGCTCGACCGCGTCAACCCGTCGGTGAGCACGTTGTGGACGATCGTCACCGAGCTCGGCATGACGATGAGCGACGTGTTCGGCGAGGCTGCGCCGGAGCCGACGCAGGTGCAGCCGTCGCGCGGAGACGACGGCCTCGTGGCCCGGCCGGACACGCGCCGCGTGATCAACCTCGCCTCCGGCGTCCGCTGGGAGCGGCTGACTCCGCACAGCGACCCGGATGTCGAGTTCCTGTACGTCGTGTACCCCGTCGGCGCCGAGTCGTCACCCGAAGACGCACTCGTGACGCACGGCGGCCGCGAGTACGGTTACGTCACGAGCGGAACCCTCGGCGTCCGGGTGGGATTCGACGAGCACGAGCTCGGCCCGGGCGCGTCGATCGTGTTCGACTCCACCTCGCCGCACCGCCTATGGGCGATCGGGGACGAGCCCGTCCACGCGATCTGGGTCGTGATCGGACGGGCCGGCGATCCGCGCACGGTCTAGCCGCGCCGAACGGGCGCGGCCGATCAGCTCGGGCGCCTGGTACACGACGAGCGCGAGGAGGATGAGCCCGCCGATCGTCATGTCGGCGTACTCGGTCGGCTGTTGGAAGAGCGGCAGCACGTTGTCGATCTCGGTCAGGAAGAACGCGGCGAGCAGCGTCCCGACGTAGGAGCCCTTGCCGCCGGCGAGGCTCGCGCCGCCGAGCACGGCGGCGGCGATGCTCTCGAGCGCCTGGTTGCCGATGATCGGCGACCCGATCTGCACCTCGGCGCCGAGATAGAAGCCGGCGACCGCCGCCATGAGCGAGCACGCGACGAACGCGAGGATGACGGTGCGGCTCGTTGCCATCCCGAGCCGTCGCGACGAGGTCGCGTCGAGGCCGACGGCCCGGAGCGCCAGACCGCTGCGGGTGCGATAGAGCCAGATGTCGGCGGCGACCGCGAGGACGACGAGCGCGATGAACGCGAGGGGCAGGAAGCCCACGTCCGCCGTCAGCGCCGAGATCACGTCGGGGTTGATCGCGCCGGTCGGGTAGCCGCGCAGCAGCAGCGACGCCCCCTCGAGCACGCTCAGCGTCCCCAGGGTCGCGATGATCGAGGGCAGCCGGAACACGCGGATGAGGGTCGCGTTGAAGATCCCGGTGGCGAGACCGACGCCGACGAGCGCGAGCGCGCCGCCGAAGAGCGAGGCGGTCGACATGCCCGGTGTCAGCGTGAACGACGCTGTGACGACGCACATCGTCATCAGCGCCGCGACCGAGACGTCGAAGCCGCCGACGAGCAGCGCCGTCGCCTGCCCGAGCGACACGAGCGCAAGCGGCATCGTCGCCAGCACGAGCGCGTTGAGGTTGGTGCGGCTGAGAAACGCCGAGTGCCGCGTCTCGGCGTACGCGCCGAGCGCGACGATGAGAATCGTCAGCAGCGCGAGAGGCAGCAGGCCGCGCTTCACACCGGCCCTCCTTCCGTTGCGCGCGATCCGACGATCGCCTCGACGATGCGCCGCTCGCCGAGCTCCTCGCGCGGGATCTCCTCGACGATGCGTCCGCGCGACATCACGATCACTCGGTCACAGAGCCCCGCGAGCTCGAGCGGGTCGCTCGACTTGACGATCGCCGCGACACCGTCGTCGACCTTCGCGCGCAGCGCCTCGTAGATGTCGAAGCGCGCGCCGACGTCGACGCCCTGCGTCGGCTCCTCGGCGAGGATCACCTTCACGTCGCCGCGCAGGAACGGCCGCATGAGCGACACCTTCTGCTGGTTGCCGCCGGAAAGCGAATGGATCGGCTGCTCCGCCGAGGCCATGCGGACGCGCAGACGGCGCACGAGGTCGTCGATCGCCGTGCGCTCGCGGCGGCGCCCGACGAGGCCGAACCGCGCGAGGCGGCGCAGCACCTGCACCGTTGCGTTCGCGCGCACGCTGAGGACGGGGAAGATCGCCTCGCCGCGGCGGTCGCCGCTGAGGAGGACGACACCCTGCCGCAGCGGGCCGAGCGGCGACCGCGTGTCGAGCTCCCTGCCGTCGCAGGCGGCGCTGCCGACCGCCCGCTCGACGCCGGCGAGCGCGCGGAGCAGCTGCACCTGGCCGTTGCCCTCGGCGCCGGCGACGCCGAGGATCTCCCCCTTCCGCACGACGAAGTCGACGGGGCCGAAGCGCTCGCCGCGCAGCCCCGAGACGGCGAGCAACACCTCGGCCTCGGCGTCCCGTGCGGGACGGTCGGGGAACGCGACCTCGAGCGGCCGGCCGATCATCAACGCGACGATGTCCTTCTCCGAAACCGACGCCGCGTCGTAGGTCCCCTGGCCGACGCCGTCGCGGAGGACCGTCACGCGGTCGGCGACCGCCAGCACCTCCGGCAGCCGATGGCTGACGTAGACGATCGCGACGCCGGCGCGCGCCTGCTCGAGCACGAGCGCGTGGAACTGCTCGACCTCCTGCGGGCCGAGTGCCGTCGTCGGCTCGTCGAGCAGCAGCACCTTCGGCCGCGTCAGCAGCGCCTTCGCGAACTCGAACAGCTGCCGCTGCGCGAGCGACAGCGCGCCGGCCGCGGCGGCGACCGGAATCGGGAGCCCGAACGGCGCGAGCGTCCGTTCGGCCCACGCCGCCATCTCGCCGTACGGCGGCCGCGCAGCTTCCGGAACGGCGAGGAAGAGGTTCTCCGCGACCGAGAGATCGAGGACGTGCGAGTAGTCCTGGTAGGCGATGCCAAGCCCGAGGCGGCGCGCCTCCGCGGGCGACGCGCGCGAGAGCCTGCGGCCGCCGATCTCGACCGTCCCCGCGTCGGGTGCGAGAAAGCCGCTCGCGGCGCCGAGCAACGTCGACTTCCCGGATCCGTTCTCTCCGACGAGCGCGTGGATCTCGCCCGCGGTGCACTCGACGCTGACGTCGCGGAGCGCCTGGACGGCGCCGAACGCCTTCGAGACGCCGCGCAGCGAGAGCGCGACGGAGCCTACGGATCCGGGAGTCGACATTCCATGCGTTACGGGTACATCCGGTGGAGCAGGCTGAGCGGGATGAGCGAGGTCGGGGACGCCCCGTCGGGGTAGCCCTTGATGCACATGTTCCGCTTCGCCTGCGACTGCATCTGGATCGGGAACACGATCGTCGGCGGGATCTTTGCGCCCGCCAGCTTCATCATGTCCGCGGTCAGGGCGACGCGGATCTGCGAGTTGCCGGAGGTGTAGTAGAAGATCTTGAGGTTCGGGTTGTTGAGCTTGTTCGCGAGGCAGCCCATCGCCACCTCGTCCGTGCGGAGGGTCAGCACCGCGTTGTACGGCAGGCCCGCGGCCTGGTACGCGGCGTAGCCGCCCTGGGCCATGAAGAGCGCGTCCTCGTAGCTGAATCCCTTCAGGTTCGGGTGCGCCGCGAGGATGCCCGAGACGATCCCCTGCACCTTCGAGGGATCCCAGTTCGTCGGCTCGTTCGCGACGACGTTGATGTTCGGGTTGAGCGCCGGCTTCTCGCAGTTCTGCCAGCCCGCCGAAAGCGGGTTGCCCGGGAAGCCGCCCATGAACGCGATGTCGCCCGACTTGACGTACGTGTTCATCAGGTTCGCGAACACCTTGCCGAGCTTGCACGTGTTCTCGCCGACGACCGTCGTGTAGTTCGAGCCCGGGCCGGTGACGTAACCCCACGCGTACGTCGAGACCGGGATCCCCGCGGCGGTCGCCTGCTTGAAGACCGGGATCATCGCGTCGCCGAAGTCCGGATACGTGACGATCGCGCTCACGTGCTGCGCGATCACCGACTTGAAGTCCGCGATCGCCTGGTTCAGGTCGGAGTGCGCGCTGCTGTAGATGATCTTGCCGATCTGCGGGTACGTCAGCGCCTGGAGGACGAACTCCATGTGCGACATCTGCCGGTAGATGTTCTCGCCGAAGCCCTCGACGTAGGCGACGGTGAGCTTGCCGCCGGTGCCGGTGCTGCAGCTGTTGTTCTTCCAGCACTTGTACGCGAGGTCGTAGTTGACCTTCTTCGTCGAACGGCCGAACGCGGCGAGC
>DATCJJ010000140.1:0-5401 GCA_036562845.1 Gaiellaceae bacterium
TCCCCAGGTCCAGCTCGACGCACCGACGAGCACGCCGAAGAGGCCCGGGTAGACGGCGCCGAGACCGTTGAGGACGGACTGCTGCAACCCGATCGCGACGCCGCTCCGCCGGTGGCCGGCGAGCTCGATCGCAGCGGCGAAGGCAAGCCCGTTCCAGCTCATCGACAGCACACCCGCCACGACGAGCAGCGGGAGCAGGACGACGAGCGGCCGGTCGAGCACCGCGGCGCACGCGGCGACGAGCACGGCATCGGCGACGGCGATCGACCGCAGCGGGCGAAGGCGCGACCCCACGACGTCCGACCAGCGCCCGGCGCCGATCCGCGCCGCGATCCCGAGCGCCTGCACGACTGCGAGCACCGCCGCCGCGCGCCCGGCGGACAGGCCGCGGTGGTCGTGCAGCAGCAGCACCGTGAAGCCGACAACGCACATCTGCGGCGCGACGATGAGCGCGCTGCCGACCGCGACCCGCCAGAGCCGGGAGTCGCGCAGAGGCTGGGTCCTCTCCTCCTCGTCGTTCGGGGCAGGAACGTCCGCGATCACGACGCCGCCGAGCGCCGTGGCGACCAGGCACGCGATCCCGAGCGCCGCGAACCCCCAGCCGACGCTTGCGTGCGCGACGTGCGGCAGCGTCAGGGAGACGACGAAGCCGGCGAGAGGGATCGCGGTCTGCCGGATGCCGAGCGCAAGCCCGCGCTGGTGGGGCGGGAAGGCGGCCATGACGGCGCGGCCGCTCGCCGATTGGATGCTCGCACCCAGCAGCCCGGCGAGCACGAGCAGCGACAGCAGTCCCCAGAAGCCGTGCACGACGCCCGCGGCGACGAGCGCCGCCCCACAGCCACCGAGGCCGGTGACGAGCACCAGTCGCTCGCCGAATCGATCCGTCGCGTACCCCCACGGCACGAGCGAGACGACCGAGCCGGCGAGTGACGCCGAGATCAGGACGCCCGTCTCGCCGAGCGACAGGTGGTAGCGCTGGCGCAGGAACGGCGCCATCACCGCGACGCCGAACCAGATCGCGGAGTACGTCGCCTGCGCGAACGTCCCGGCCGCGAGAACCGTCCAGCGACGGCCGGTCAGACGAGCTCCGAGACCCTGACCTGATCGGTGAGGAGCCGCCGGAACCGCGCGGGGTCCCCGCCGACGTAGGCCTTGCAGAGCTCGCGGCCGGCGGAGTAGGTGATCACGTACGCCCGCCACGTCGGGTCGGTCACGAACCTGATCGACTGCGCGGCCTGCTCCGGCGTGTTGAGCGTCCAGTGCTGCACGTACGCCTGCGCGTCGTCTAGCGACATGCCGTCCTCGAAGATCATCAGCGCTGCGTTGAGGCTGACGCCGCGAAGCTCGTCGATCGCGTCGCTGATCCGGACGGCGAGCTCCGGATCGGCGAGCTCGATGCCGTGGCGACGGAGGATCGCGTACGCCTCTTCGCGGGAGGCATCGTCGAGGACGATGTCGGCGCCGATCTCTGCGATGCCTTCGCTGAGCAGCGACGCCGGCGTCG
Organism: Gaiellaceae bacterium; assembly: GCA_036562845.1. Lineage (GTDB taxonomy): Bacteria > Actinomycetota > Thermoleophilia > Gaiellales > Gaiellaceae > Palsa-739. Next base: position 1,505 of record DATCJJ010000140.1, read on the forward strand.
GCACCATCGCGATCGACTCCTCGATGCACCCCTGGTCGCGCACCAGCCGCTGCTCCTTGACGGCGTGCTCGGTGTGATGCCCGGGATACACCTCGTGCGCCGCGAGATGGATCAGGTCGAGACCCGTCGTCGGCAGGTCGATGTTCAGCGCGACGCGGCTCTTCAGGTCGCCGAGGTAGTAGTTGAACGCCCACCAGGGCTCGTCCCGCACCGGCTCCACCACCGGGCTCTCGCCCTTCGGCAGGTCGACGACCTCGAGCGTCCGAGAGCGCATCAGCGGCAGCAGCTCGCCGAGCACGGCGGCCGCCCTGTCGCCGGGGCACGCGTGGCGCTCGCGCCAGGCGCGGCGCCGTGCGTCGAGCGGACCGTCGCCCGGAAGCAGGTCGTCGAGCGCAGCGTGCACGCTCTCGAAGACGGCTTCCGCCGTTCGCTCTGGGCGAACGCCGTAGCTCCCCTCGACCTCGTCGCTGTAGGACATCTCCTCGCCGGCGAGCACGCGTGCGTAGATCCAGCAGCCGTGCACCAGGTCGCGCAGCCAGCCGTCGTCGAGCGAGCCGTAGAGGCCTGCTGCGTCCCCGGCAAGCAGCGAGGGCGCGACGAGCGCTTCCGCATCGACCTTGGCCTTCAACTCGGGCGGGCCGTAGTAGGAGTCGACGAGCCCGTCGACGTGGCGCCCGAGCCTCAGCCCGAGCTCGAGGTACCGCTCCGCCTCTGTCACGTCCGCTCGAAGAGGGCCGCCTGTCCTTGCCCCACGCCGACGCACATCGTGACGATCCCACGCCGCGCATTGCGCCGGCGGAGCTCGTGCAGGAGCGAGACGACGAGCCGCGCGCCGCTCATGCCGAGCGGATGCCCGATCGCGATCGCACCGCCGTTCACGTTCAATCGCTCGTCGTCGACGCCGAGCTCGCGCGCGACCGCCACCGACTGTGAGGCGAACGCCTCGTTCAGCTCGAAGAGGTCGACATCGTCGATCGCGACGCCGGTTCGCTCGAGCAGCTTGCGCACCGCGGGCACCGGCCCGATCCCCATCACGCGCGGATCGACGCCGGCAACCGCAGAGGCGACGAACGTGCCGAGCGGCTCGATGCCGAGCGCACGCGCCTTCTCCTCGGAGGCGACGACGACCGCGGCTGCGCCGTCGTTCAGGCCGGACGAGTTGCCGGCCGTGACGCTGCCGCCGGCGCGGAACGCCGGCTTGAGCAGCGAGAGCTTCTCGAGCGTCGTCTCGGGCCGCGGATGCTCGTCACGCATCAGCTCGCCGGCAGGCACCAGCTCGTCGTCGAAGCGGCCGGCGTCGCTGGCCGCAGCCCAGCGCTGCTGCGAGCGAAACGCGAATGCGTCCTGCTCCTCGCGCGACACCTGCCAGCGCTCGGCGACGTTCTCTCCCGTCTCGCCCATCGACTCGAGCGGGAACATGGCCTCCAACCGCGGATTCGGGAACCGCCAGCCGAGCGTCGTGTCGTACATGACGCGGTCGCCGCGGGGGAAAGCAGTGTCGGCTTTCGGCGTCGCGAGCGGAGCACGCGACATCGACTCGACGCCGCCGGCGACGAACAGGTCGCCGTCCCCGGCGACGACTGCATGGCACGCCCCGACGATCGCAGCAAGGCCCGACGCGCAGAGGCGGTTCACCGTCACGCCGGCGACCGAGTCCGGCAGCCCAGCGAGCAGCACGGCCATGCGGGCGACGTTGCGGTTGTCCTCCCCTGCCTGGTTCGCGCAGCCGATGTACGCGTCCTCGATCTCGTTCGGCGGGACGCCAGCGCGCTCCACTGCGGCGGCGATCGCCAGCCCGGCGAGGTCGTCGGGACGCTCGCCTGAGAGCCCGCCGCCGTAACGGCCGACCGGCGTGCGCACCGCGCTCAGGATCACTGCGCGAATTCCGGCTCCTTCCCGAGGAGATGCGCGACCGCAGCACGACCGCGCGCGCCCATGTCGAGCGTGAGGTCGTTGACGTACATGGACACGAATCGGTCTGCCGTCGCCTCGTCGATGCCGCGCCCGAACTGCATCGCGTACGCGAGCGCCTGATCGCGGTTCGCGAGACCGGCTGCAATTGCGTCGCGCAAGACGGCGGACACGTCCTCCCGGCGCTCGACGTCGCGGCGAACGCCGACGAGGCCGAGCGGGAGCGGCAGCCCGACGTGCTCGTCCCACCAGAGACCGAGGTCGAGCAGCTTCGCAAGTCCGGCGTCGGCGTAGGTCAGCTGGCCCTCGTGGATCAGGAGGCCGGCCTCGGCCCGGCCGGACACGACCTCCTCCAGGACCTCGTCGAACGGGAGGTCGCGGGTGCGGATCCCGTCGCCGAGCGCGAGGTGCAGGACGCGCTTCGCAGTCGTCAGCGGGCCGGGGGTGACGATCTCGACGGCGTTCAGGTCGACGTCGCCGCGCGCGACGACGATCGGGCCGTAGCCCTCTCCGAACGAGGCGCCGTGGGGCAGCAGCACGTAGCGTCCCTCGACTGCCGGATAGGCGCCTGCGGAGAGCGCGGTCACCTCGAGCCGGCCTTCCTGCGCCCACTCGTTCAGCGACTGGATGTCGGAGACGACGGGCTCGAGCTCGAGGCCGCGGACGTCGACCGCGCCGGCCTCGATCGCCCAGACCATGAACGCATCGTCGGGGTCTGCGGAGTGGCCGACTCGAATGGACACGACGGGCCACGTTACCCTCCAGTGATGCGCCCGGTTACGTTGCCCGCTTCGGGGGTCGCGAGCACCAAGCGATGCAAGGACGCAGGGCGCGTTCATAGCAGCGCTATGGACGCAACCGAGGACGCGGCAGCGCGCCGTGTGCTCGCGGGCCGCGGAGCCGGCGGACGTGGCCGGGTGCATCACGAGTGTTGAGCGAGTCGATCCAGGATTACCTGAAGGCGGTCTTCAAGTTGCAGGAGGCGAACGGCCGCGTGACGATCGGCGCGCTCGCGAAGGACCTCGGTGTTGCCCCGGCCTCGGCCTCGGCGCTGGTGAAGAAGCTCGCGGCGCTCGACCTGCTGACGCACGAGCCGTACCGGGGCGCGCAGCTGACGGACGCGGGTGAGCGCGTCGCGCTCGAGGTGATCCGTCACCACCGGCTGCTCGAGCTGTATCTCGCGGAGACGCTCGGCGTGCACGTCGACGACGTCCACGACGAGGCTGACCGGCTCGAGCATGTGATCTCGGAGGAGCTCGAGGCGCGCATCGACCGCGCGCTCGGCTTTCCGACCCACGACCCGCACGGGGACCCGATCCCGGACGCGAACCTCGAGTGGCCTAGCAACCGCTGAGTGCTCCGGTGCGCTCAGCGGCCGAAGAAGAACTTCTCGAGCGGTGCGAGCAGCTCGTCGCGGTGGAACGGCTTGACCTTCGCATCGGCACCGTCGTCCTCCGACACCACCGCATCGTCCTCGAGCGCGTCGTTCGCCGCCTCGAGGCAATCGTCGAGCTCGTAGCCCTGCCACACGTAGTCGTCGGTCCGGGGCTCGTCCGACTCTCGGTGCTGCGGATTGACCTGGCGGCCGACCGCCCACAGCGCTCCGGCGCGCCGCTCGATCCAGATCACCACGCGCTCAGGGCTTCCCCCGTCGTCGAGCCCTTCCACGACGCGTTCGGCGAAGCGGCCGTCCCTCGCGGGAGCCTTCACGCCGCGACTATACAATCGGCCGCACAGTGGGCCTGGTTGATGCGATCAAGGGCACGTTCTCGTTTCTCTGGTCGCGAACACAGACCGAGGAACGCATCGCGCAGTACGTGATCCGCGAGCACCATCGCGGGCGGCCGCTGCACGACATCCTCGAAGACCACTACGTGACGAACCGTCTGAGCCCCGAGCAGATCAAGCGCCTGCTCGACCGTCCCGACGTGGTGCATGCTCTCGGCGAGAACCTCGTCAACGAGACGAAGAGCGCCCTCTAGCTCT
>DATCJJ010000008.1:0-22089 GCA_036562845.1 Gaiellaceae bacterium
GCAAACAGCTCAGCCAGATCCACAGCGAGCGCTGCCACGTCGGCCATCGCCGGCCCGCCGGGGTACCAGAGCACCGGCTCCGACCGCGTGGCGACCCACTGCCGTGCGAGCGTCGTCTTGCCGTAGCCGGCGGGCGCGCAGAGCAGGATGATCCGCGCCTCGGTCTCGTCCAGGATCTTCGTCAGACGCGGCCGTTGGATGATGTGGCTCGGCGCACCGAGCCCGTCGCCGCTTTCCGGCGACTCGTCCTGCGTCGTCAGCGTGCGCTGAGCCATCGCCGCATGCAGGGGCTCACGATGCCCCTCCGCCTCCTCGATCCGCCTCCCTGAACCGCGAAGTCTGAACCCCGTTGCGCACCAAGGCAACGTGGGGGACCGGGCCCGGGGCAAGCGCGCCGGGCCCGGTTGCCGTCAGCCCCCGGCGCCGACTGCGGCCGGCGCGAGCTCACAAGCGAGGGGGTCCTGACCTGTGAGCGTCTTGAAGGCGGCGGGAATCTGCCGCCGCCTCGGCACTCCGAGCTTCTGCCTGAGGACGTCGCAATGCGCCTTCGCCGTGCGGGCGGAGATGCCGAGGCGCTCTGCAACCTCCTCGTTCGAGCAGCCGAGCGCGATCAGCCCGACCACCTGGCGCTGCCGCTCGGTGAGCCCCGTGTACGGGTCGCTGGGAGTCCGTGCCATGGTCGCGACGCTACGCCGCTGGGCACGCCGCGACCATTGGCCGACGGGAGTATTCGACCGCGGCTGAGGCTAGACGTGTGCCGCGCGGAACCGGCCGCGGACGAACGACGCATCGTGCCCGCGGACGTTCGCCTCGTCGATCTCGTCCTGGGACAGCGCGCCGATCCGCAGCAGCAGGTCGAGCTCGTCGCGGAGGTGCGTCCGCATCATCTCCGGGCCATCCGTGGCGATCGTGAAGCGGACGCCGTGCTCGACGAACGTGCGGAAGACGTCGCGGACAGCCTCCTCGTCGGGCAGCGCCTTCGTGAGGAGGTTCGACGTCGGGCAGATCTCGAGGATGACCTCGGCCTCCCGCAGCTCCCGCATCAGCTCCGGGTCGGACGCCGCGAGGATCCCGTGGCCGATCCGGTCGGGACGGAGCACCTCGAGGACTTCGCCGATCTCGGCGCGCCCCATGTCGCCGCCCTCCTCGCCGACGTGGATCGTCACGCCGAGCCCGGCCCCGCGAGCCTCCTCGACCATCGGCTGCACCTGCCGGTAGTCGTACCGCTCGCCGCCCGGGCGCGGCCCGGCGATGTCCACGCCGACGATCCCGCGCGTCGCCCAGCGGATCGCCTTCTCGACGATGATCTCGTTCTGCCGCGGCGAGAACGTCCGGTCCATCATCAGGATGAGCCCTGCGCGCACCTGCGGATACTCCAGCGACGCGATGTCGAGGCCGCGGATCGCGGCGAGGATGATGTGGTCGAGGTCGCGCTCGCCGCCGCGGTTCCGCTTCATCGGGTTGAACCGCAGCTCGAGCGTCGTGATCCCCTGCGAGCGGTACGCGCCGCCGATCGCGCCGTGCACCGAGACCTCCACGGCAGCCGGACTCGACTGGATCAGCTCGGTGTAGTGGTAGATCTCGTCGAGCGCGTCGAGATTCGGCACGCCGCGAGGGTCGCTGACCGTGACGAGCCGGTCGAAATCCCAGTAGTCCTTGACCGGCAGCGCAATGCCTTGCCGGTGGGCGAGCGACCACAGGATGTCCGAGGAGACCGAGCCGCCCAGATGCGTGTGGAGCTCGGCGAGTCCTTCCATCCGACGAGTCTACCCCCAGCCCGTCACGGCCCAGCGCCTCCCGCGGAACCTCGCGCCGAGCAACACGAGGCGCGCGATCAGGAGCACGTCGAGCGCGCTCCAGACTCCGACGATGCCCCAGTGCCGCTCGAGCGCGAGCACTGCGAGCGTTATGAAGATCGCGCTCGCGGCGAGCATCGACCACATCAGATACTGCGTGTCGCTCGCACCGATGAGGATCCCGTCGAGCGCGAACACGGCGCCGCCGATCGGCTGAAGTGCGCAGAGAAACGGCCAGAGCTCGTGCGCCTCGTGCAACACGTGGCCGTCGCCCGTGAACCCGCGCGGTAGGACGTCGTACAGCGGCCCCAGCGCGAGAGCAAACGCGAGGCCGACGACCACCGACCACGCGATCATTCGCACCGCCGCGTCGAAGGCGCCGTCCGCGTCCCCTGCGCCGAGCATCCGGCCGACGATCACCTGGCCGGCGATCGCGACGGCGTCGAGGACGAGCGCGAGGAAGAAGAAGAGCTGCGAGCCGATCTGGTGCGCACCGATCTGCGCGTCGCCCATGCGCGCGCACACCGACGCCGCCGCGAGGAACGACGCATACAGCGCGGCCGTGCGCACGAAGATCTGCCGCCCGACGCGCACCATCGGCGCCATTTCGCGCAGCGACGGCCGCTTCGAGTCGGCGTGGGGACGCAGCAGCTCGACGAGGAATGCGGCGCCCATTCCCGCTTGTGCGATCGCCGTTCCCGCAGCGGAGCCGGCGATGCCCCAGCGGAAGCCGTAGACGAAGAGCAGCTCGAGGACCAGGTTGACGACGTTCGACGCGACGACGATCTCGAGGGGGCGGCGCAGGTTCGACACGCCGCGGAGGTAGCCCTGCCCGGCGAGCGCGACGAGGGCGGCCGGCAGTCCGAATGCGGCGATCCGGAAATAGACGAGTGCGAAGTGGCCCGAGCGGCCGTGCGCACCGAGCGCGTCGAGCAGCGGCGACGCCCCGGCCTCCAACACGATGACGAGCCCCGCCCCGATCGCGACCGACACCCAGAGCGCCTGCGCCGCGAGCCGGGCGGCGCGCTCCTCCTGGCCGGCACCCGATGCGCGCGCCACGACGGCGGTCGTGCCGTAGGTCAGGAAGTTGAAGATCGTGAACGCGCCCGACAGCACCGTGCCCGCGAGCCCGAGCGCGGCAATCTGCGGTCGGCCGAGATGGCCGACGATTGCGGTGTCCGCGAGCACGTACAGCGGCTCCGCGGCCAGCGCGCCGAGCGCGGGCAGCGCGAGCCTGAAGATCTCACGGTCGTGCGGGGACCGCAGCCGCACTACGCGTTCGCGCACTCGAACAGGAGTCGCTGCCGCTCCGGCCGGGGTCGCCCGAACCACTGCATCAGCACCGTCCCGTGACGGACGACGGCGCTCGGCTGCGACTGGGCGGCGGCCAGGGGGAGGCTGAAGACAGACGGGACGGAGGTCAGTGCGATCGCAGCCTTCGCCGCTGCCGCGGTCGTGCGCGAGACGACGATCGCCGCGCCGGCGCCGTCGCTGAAGTCGATCGCCGCGGCCCGCTCGGTCGCAAACACCCGCGGGGTCCTCGCGAGCTCGGCCGACGTCGTCACCCGGACGTGCGTGACGCCCAGGATTCGCAGGCATTCCGGCCAGCTCTGGCCGTGGCCGCCGCACCCGGCGGCCGCCACGACGACGGCGGCGAGCGCGAACACCCTCACGCCGCCGACGATAATGCCGCGGATGAAGGTGGGCATCGTCGTCCCGTACTCCTGGTCCTTCTGGGGCGGCGTCGTCGAGCACGCCGAGCTGCAGGCGGAGTCGCTGCGCGCGCTCGGCTGCGAGGTGAAGACGATCATGGGCAATGACCCGCCCGGTCAGTTCACGCGCGTGCTGCATCCGCGCCACGGCCGCCACGGAAGCCCGCCGCCCGACGTGATCCCGATCGGCCGCTCGGTGATCGTGCCCGCGAACGGCACGCTGCCGAACATCATTCTCAGCCCACGCTCCGTCTTCCGAATTCGCGACGCGCTCGCGCGCGAGGGCTTCGACGTCGTGCACCTTCACGAGCCGATGACGCCGACGCCGTGCATCGCGACGCTCGCGTTGTGCACCGCCCCGATGGTCGGGACGTTCCATGCGAGCGGCGACCTCGGCTGGATGAAGATCGCCACGCCGGTCTGGGGCTTCCTCGCGGAGCGCCTCGACCGGCGCATCGCCGTGTCCCCGATCGCGGCCCGCTCGGCCGACCGGTGGCTGCCGGGCGACTACGAGATCGTCCCGAACGGCGTCCTGATCCCGCCGCAGGCCGATCCCGCGAACCGCGAGGAGCGGATCGTCTTCGCCGGCCGCCACGAGCGCCGCAAAGGCCTGCACGTCCTGCTCGGCGCCTGGCCGCGCATCCGGCGCGAGACCGGCGTGCGCCTCAGCGTGTGCGGTGCGGACCCGCTGCGGGTGAAGCTCCTGATCAGCCGGCTGCGGATCGACGACGACGGGATCGACGTCCGCGGCTTCCTGCCGCAGGAGGAGTTCACCCGCGAGTTGCTCCGTGCGAAGGCGCTCGTCGCCCCGTCGCTCGGCGGGGAGAGTTTCGGCATCGTCCTCGTGCGACCGCTGGCGTGCGCGACGCCGGTTGTGGCATCCGACATCCCGGGGTATCGGGACGTGATGACGCCGGACACCTGCGTGCCGTTCCCGCCGGGTGACAGAGACGCGCTCGCCGACGCGGTGATCGGCCTGCTCGCCGACGAGGCCAGGCGCGAGCGCATGGGCGCCGCCGGTCGCGCGCTTGCGCAGAGCCGCTACGCCTGGGATGCAGTCGCGCGGCGGCTCCTCGACATCTACGAACAGGTGGCCGCGTGAAGCGGCTGCTCGGCTCGACGTGGGTCCGCATTGCGCTCGGCGTCGTCTTCATGGCGGTCGTCGGGCTGCTCCTCTTCTGGCGCGGCCCGAGCCTGCACGGGATCGGAACGGCGTTCTCAGCGGTCAGGTGGGAGTGGGTCGTCGCCGCGATCGGCCTCAATCTCCTGTCGGTCATCGTGCGCGCGCTCGCTTGGACGACGGTCATCAGGCAGGCGATGCCGCCGCCGTATCCGGGGCCGCTCACGGTGTTCTCGGCATTCTCGGTGGGGCTCTTCGCGAATGCCGTTCTCCCCGGACGGATCGGCGAGCTCGCGCGCGTTGCCGTGCTCGTGCGCAAATTGCCGCGGCGGAGGGGGTTGTGGGCGACGCTCGTCGGCACCGTGCTCGCGCACCGCGTCTTCGATCTCGTGCCGGTGCTGATGCTGATCGGCTACGTCGGCCTGACGGCGAAGGTGCCCGCCTGGGCGATCTCGATCCTGATCGGGATCGTCGCGGCCGGCCTCACGCTGTTCGCCTTCACGTTCGTCAGCGCGCGCACGGACCGGCCGACCCGCCTCGAGGGCGTCGGCGTCGTCAAGCGCGTCGTCACCATGGCGCGTCAGGGCCTCGCCGTCATGCGCACGCCGCTCGGTTTCGCGGTCGCCGTCGGCTTCCAGATCGCCGGGTGGGCGTGCCAGCTCCTCGCCGTCTGGACTGCGATGCGCGCGTTCGACATTCACGCACCGCTTCCCGCGGCCGGCGTCGTCCTGCTCGTCATGAACGTCGTGACGCTGTTCCCGTTCTGGCCGGGCAACGTCGGCGCGCTCCAGCTCGCGATCGCGGCGCCGCTGCGCGCGAGCTACGGCGTCGCGACCGCGGTCGGGGTCGCCTACGGCTTCGGGTTGCAGGCGATCGAGGCGTCGGTCGGCGTCGGGGTAGGGCTCATCTTCCTCGCGCGCGAGGGCTTGTCGTTCGCGATGCTCAAGGTCATGCCGAGCGCCACTCAGGCGGAGATGGGCCAGAACACCGACGACGCGGAGGAGCCGGAGACGGATGTCGAGCCCGAGCGCGCTCGCGTGCCCGGATAGCCTCAAGGCCGTCCTCTCCGCGCGCGACGCGGCGGCTGCGCTCGCCGCGGGATTCGACGAGGCCGGCGTTCCGTGCGACCAGCTTCCGCTCGCCGACGGCGGCGAGGGAACCGAGGAGGCGCTCGCAGGGCGGCTCCCCGCCGGGGCGGTCGTCGTCGAGGCCGCGTCCGTCATCCCCTTCGACCCGTCGCGCCTCGACGTGACCGCGCACTCGTCGCACCCGCTCGGAGAGGCGCTTGCGCGCGTGCGGGCGTCGCACCTGTTCGTCGGCCTCGGCGGCACCGCGAACATGGATGCCGGCGCCGGACTGCTCGAGGTGCTCGACGCTCTGCCTGCGCCGACAACGGTGCTCTGCGACGTCCAGACGACGTTGTACGACGCTCCGCGCACGTTCGGTCCGCAGAAGGGGGCGACGCCGGAGCAGGTCGTCGAGCTCGAAGCGCGCTTCCGCGGGGACGACCGGCTTGCGCCCTTCGCATCGCTTCCCGGCTCGGGCGCCGCCGGCGGGCTCGGCGCGGCGCTCGCGTCACTCGGCGCGCGGCTCGTTCCCGGCGCGGCGGCGGTCCTCGACCTCGTCGGCTTCGACGCGGCGCGGCCGGCGCTCGCCGTCACGGGGGAGGGGCGCGTCGACGGGACGACGGCCGCCGGGAAAGCGCCTGCCGAGGTCGCACGGCGCTGTGCTGCCGTCGGCACGCCGTGCGTCGTCTTCGGCGGCGTCGTCGTCGAACCCGTTCCGGACGCGGAGACCGTTGCGTTGTCAGGCGAGCCGGCGCAGGCCCGCGCCGATCTCGTCGAGCTAGGACGCCGGCTCGGGCTTCGCCTGCTCGACGCGGCGCGCTAGCTCCTCGACCTTGCCCTGGGCGGCGTCCAAGCGCTCGCGGCAGAAGGCGTAGAGGTGCTCGCCGCGCTCCCACAGCGCAATCGCGTCGTCGAGCGACGCCTGTCCCTGCTCGAGCCGCGCCACGATCTGCTCGAGCTCGGCCTGCGCCTCCTCGAAGGTGAGCTCGTGGGCGCTCACCTGCGCGTCTCCTCGACGCGCGCGCCGAAGCTTCCGCGCGCGACGCGGACATCGACCGATTCGCCTACGTCCAGCGAGGCCACGTCCGTTACGACGCGCGCATCCGTCCGGACGATCGCGTACCCTCGCTCGAGTGTTTGCAATGGTGACAACACGCGCAGCTTGCCGGCGGTCGACTCGAGCGCCGCCCGCTTGCGCTCGACCGCGAGCGCCGGCGCCGTCCGCAGGCGCTCGTGCGCGCGTTCGACACGCTCGCGCTCCCGCTCCAGCGCGCGCCGCGGCGCTGCCCGCAGCCGTTCGGCGCTTCGCTCGAGCCGCAGCGCGTCGCGCTCGAGCGTGCGCGCGACGCAGCGCGCAAGCGACGACCGCGCGCGGTCGAGCTTCCCCGACAACTCAGAGAGCTCCGGGACGACGAGCTTTCCGGCCATCGTCGGCGTCGAGGCGCGGACGTCGGCGGCGAGGTCGCAGAGCGGTGTGTCCTGCTCGTGCCCGACTGCCGACACGACCGGTACCGGGCATGTCGCGACCGCGCGGACGAGCCGCTCGTCGCTGAACGGGAGCAGGTCTTCGAAGCTGCCCCCGCCACGCGTGAGCACGATCACGTCGATGCCGGGCTGCGCGCAGAGCGACTGGAGCGCGTCGACCATGCCGGGCGCCGCGCGCGGGCCCTGCACGAGCGTCTCCGCGACGAGCAGGTTCGCGGCGGGGAACCGGGACTGGATCGTCGCGATCACGTCGCGCTTCGCGGCGGCATCGTTCCCGGTGACGAGCCCGATCCGCCGCGGGAGCAGCGGCAGCGGCCGCTTCCGTTCCTGTGCGAACAGGCCCTCGGCGGCGAGCTTTGCCTTGAGCCGCTCGAGCGCCGCGAGGTGCGCACCGACGCCGAACCGCTCGATCGTGAGCACGCGGAGCCGGAAGTCCGCGCGCTGCTCGAACAGCTCCGGGCGACCGAAGACGTGAACGCGTTCGCCGTCGGCGAGTTCGAGGCGCAGTGCGTCGAACTTTCCGCGCTGCATCGTTGCGGCGATGCACGATCCGTCCTCCGGGTCCTTCAGCGTGAAGAAGACGCTCGCCCAGCGGTCGTGGCGCTTCAGCTCGGTGACCTCGCCCTCGACCCAGACGGTCGGGAGTCGCCCGAGCCACGTGGCGACGCCGCGGTTGAAGCTCGCGACGGAGTAGACGGTGCGGTCCTCGTAGGGGAGCGGCGCGACCTTGCTCACGCGCCCAGGTTACTGGGCGGCTAGAGCAGGATCTCGGCTGCGGTCTCGTGACCGCACCCGTGCGAGACGAGCTCGACGGCGAGGTGCAGATCTGCCTCGCTCGCGGCCAGCCGTTCGGCGAGTGTCAACGGATATCCGGCCTCGATGAGCACGTGCAGCCGCCAGCTCTCCACCTTCGAGCGTTCGGTCTCGAACTCTGCGATTTCCGTCACGTCGCTCATGGCCTCCTGTGGTTCGTGCTCCCTACGACGAACCCTCCCCGCCTTTGTTTGCTGGGGAACGAGGCCCTTACGGAAGGCTTACGACTGCCGCAAGACGGTCGTGTCGAGGCGCCGCAAGAGCTCCTGCACGCGCGCTTCGAGCACCGCGCGCTCGGCCTCGGCATCGGCGGCGAGCTCGTCGAGACGCCGGCGGACGTCGGCCTCGACCTCGCCGATCCGCGAATCGAGTGCGGTCAGCCATTCGTCACGCTGGTGCTCGAGCACCTTCGTCGCATCCGTCAAGCGGCGTTCGAGGCGTTGCGAGCCCGCATCGCCGACATGGGCGAGCCGTTCGGCGAGCACCGCCTCGGCCTCGCGCCCGAACACCTCGACCGATCGGTCGAGCTCGCGTGACAGCCGGCGTGCGGCGTCCTCCCGGGACGACTTGATGAGCGCCGCGAATTGCTGCGTCGCCTCCTCGGCGTACGAGTTCGTCGCACGTTCGATCGCGCGCTCCATCTGCTCCACTTGTCGCCGGACGACGTCGTCGAAATCGGAGCGAACGCGCGCAGCGGCGTCGATCTCCTCGCGCTCGACGCGCTCGAGCAGCTCGCGCTCCCGACGCCGGAGCCGCTCGTCGAGCTCGTGCAGTGCGCGCCGCCGCTCCGCGGCATGGCTGTCGACCTCTGTGTGGGCGGCCGCGAGCGTCTCCTCGAGCGCTTTCTCGATCTCGCTGCGCAAGCGTGCGAGCCCGGCGCGCTGCTCCTCGCTCTCCGCGGAGAACCGCTCCGCGTCGGCGGCGAGGCGCACCTCGACGTCGGAGACGAGCTGCCTCTGCCGTTGTGCGAGCTCGGCGATCCGTGCCTTTGTCGTCTCTGCGGAGCGCTCGAGATCCTGCGCCCAGCTCGCAACGCGTTGGTCGACCTGGGACTGCGTTGCGTTCAAGGACGCCGTCAGCTCGTTCGCGATCTCGCGCTCGCGCTGCAGGAACTCACGACGGTGCTCCTCGGCGAGCTTGCGCTCCTCCTCCTGGAGCAGCGACACGGAATCGGCGCGCGCACGGGCAAGCGTGCGCTCGAGCTCGGCCGCCCGGTCGGCGGCCTCCGCGGCGATCTGTTCGCGTAACCGCGTCTGTGCCGCGGCGAGGTGCGCGTCGAATTCCTCGGCACGAGCCAGCGCTCGCCGCAGCGCGACGGCGCCGGCGACCACGAGGGCGCAGACGGTGATGCCGCCCGCTGCGACAGCGACCTCGCGGTGGTGGCGCAGTGCGTACACCGTCCACCCGGTGACCGCGCCCGCTGCGAGCAACCCGCTCACTGCGATCAGCGTGGAAGTCGTTGCCTTGCGAAGGGCCGCGAGCGCGAGGCTCGCCGCGGCTGCGGCGGTCGCGACGGCGAAAACGATGTCGAACAGCGTGGTCAACGCCACGGCCCCATCGTAGGCGGTCAGGCGGCGCGTGCCAGCAGCACCGCTCCGGCCAGCAACGGGAGCGCGGCGGCGAGCAGCTGCAATGCGAGCTCGAGCGGTCGGGTCAGGGCAGGATCGTTCGCCGACCGCCGCGCGAACCGCACCTCGGTCGAGAGCACGCGCTGTGCGAGGCTCGTGCAGACGGCGAAGGCCGCGCCCGCGATCGGCGCCCAGTCGAGGCGGCCGGCAGACGCAAAATACGCCGTGAGCAGGGGAAACGCGCCCCACGCAAGCGCGAACCAGAGGTCGGAGTGGAAGGCGCCGCCCGCCAGCTCGAGGTTGTACGCCGCGACGATGAATGCCCCGAACGCGACGAACAGCAGCAGCCACCAGGTGCGCGAAGCGGCGACCCAGATGCCGATGGCGCACCCCGCCGCGATCGATGTGACGGCGAGCGCCACGAGCACCGCCGACGGGATCTCGGTGCGGAGCGGCCGCCCGTTGAGCTCGTCGAGCGCATGTGCGCCGACACCCATGGCGAGCAGGAACGCGAGCACGGTCCAGCCGAGCAGCCCCCAGCGGACGTGCGGTACGAGTGCGGCTCCGAGCGCGACGTACGAGAGATGCCAGAGCGTGTACGGCGCGTGCAGCAGCGTCATGTAGTCGCGCCAGCCGCCGGGACGGAGCGCGTAGAACGCGGGCCGCGCGCTCGTGCTCATGCGCGGACGCCCCAGACGACGAGCCCGCCGCCGAGGCTGAGCCGCCGCGCGTGGACGTCGCGCATTCCTGCAGCCGTCCACATGTCCGGCAGCGCGACGCGCCGGTGGAATTCCCTGATCGAGGGGCCGAGGAACCGTCCGACCTCCCACCACGCAGCGCCGCCCGCGACGAAGCCGGCGATCGGGAGCACGCCGCGGACGTACAACTCCCAGGCGGGACGCGCGAGCCGCCGCGGGAGTCCGAACTCGAGCATGGCGATCGTTCCGCCGCCGCGGACGACGCGCGCAAGCTCGCGCAGCGTCGCGGCCGGGTCGTCGACGTAGCGAAGGAGATACGTGAACGTCAACGCGTCGAAGGTGCCGTCCGCGAACGGCAGTTGCTCGGCGCGGCCCTCGCGCAGCTCGATCTGTGTGTCGAGCCCCGCGCGCGCGACGCGCTCGCGTCCGACCGTGAGCATCTCCGTCGACTGGTCGACTCCGACGACGTGGCGCCCCGGCACGCGCTGCGCGAGCTCGATCGCGACGGCGGCCGTGCCGGTGGCGACGTCGAGGACGTTCAGCGCGTCGTCCGGCACGCGCGCGACGAGGAACCGGCGCCACGCCGGGTCCTGCCCGAACGAGAGAAGCGACGCATTCCGGTCGTACGCCGGACCGAGCGGTGCGAACAGCTCCCGTGCATGCGCTGTCCGCTGCGACACGGCTTCGAGTCTACGCTGGCGCCGTGGCGCTGACCGACGACCTCGAACGGACCGCAAACGCCGCGCAGGCGCTCGCCGAGCCGGCCGAGCGCGTGTCCGGCGTCCTCGCGGTCGAGCCGCAGCCGGGCTTCCGCGTCTACCTCTGCGCGTACGACAGCGGTGCGTGGATCGCGCTCGACGACGCCGCGAACACGGTTGCCGAGGAGCGGCTCGTCCGGGACGCGGCGCAGCTCGCCGGGCTCTGCGAGGCGGCCGCCGACATCGCCGGCGGCGGTGACCTCGCGGAGCTCCGCGCCCGGCTGCGCGAGCTCGCCGAGACCGACGCGCCGGAGGGGATCGAGGAGGCGGAAGCCGCCGCGGCTGCCGTCGCCGACCTGCTCGCCGAGGAGCCGCGGGTCGCGACGACTGCGTTCCTCGACGAGCTCGGCGCTCGGTCGCGCCGCCTCGAGCACGCGCTCGGCACGGACTCCGCCTCGCCGTTCGGCAGCGCCGTCCAACAGGTGCTGCCGTCGGTGGAGGAGCTTGCCGCCGACGTCGTGCGCAACTACAAAAGAACGCTGACGTGAGCGGCGACCTCCGTGCATCCGACGCAGAGCGGGAGCAGGCGGTCGCGCGGCTCCGCGAAGCCTCTGCCGAAGGGCGCCGACGCTCGACGACTCGTCGCGCGAACCGGCGTCGCGCTGGAGGCGCGGCCCCGCGGCGACCTCGAGCGTGTGACCGCCGACCTTCCGGCGGCAGCAGCCGTGCGACCGCCGGCGCGGACACGGCCGCGCCTCGTCCTCGCCGTGTTCGCGCCGGTGCACCGGCGCAACCGCTGGCGGCTCTGCCGGCAGACGTTCGTCGTCTCCCTGTTCGGGCCGACGTCTTCGACCTCGGCTCGGCGTCGCTCGAGTCCGACGAGGCGACGATCACCGTCTTCAGCCTCTTTTGCACCGGTCACGGTCACGCTCATGTTGTTCGCACCCTTCTTCTTGCGCTACAGGCAGTAGCTACCCTGGCTCCGATGGAAGGCGGCTTCAACCTGTTCGGCGGCGGCGACCCCGAGGAGTTCCTCCGCGCGATGCAGGAGGCGATGGAGCGTGCGGGCGAGCAGCAGGCCGAGGTGCAGACGAAGCACTTCGCGCAGGAGACGCTCGACACCGCCGTCGAGCTGACGTCGGCGGCGCTCGGCCAGATCGACGCGCAAGGATCGGTCGACGAGCAGGCGATCGCGCTCCGCGACGCCATGCGTGTGCTCTTCCCCGAGGCGGTCGCGCTCGTGAGCGCAGCGCGCCAGGGGCTCATGCGCGACTCGTGAATTGAGCCTCTTCGATCAGGCGATCGCGCGTGCCCTTCCGGCCGTGCCGAAGCCGGTCGTTCAACTCTTCTCGCAGCGCTACATCGCCGGCTCGACGCTCAGGGACGCCGTCCGCGTCGTCCGGCGGCTGAACGGCGAGGGGAAGCTCGCGACGATCGACGTCCTCGGCGAGGAGATCACGCACGAGCGCGAGGCGCGCGCGATCGCACGCGCGTACCTCGACGTGTTCGCCGCGATCGAGCGAGACCGGCTCGACGCGAACGTCAGCGTGAAGCTGACCGCACTCGGCCTCGATCTCGATTACGAGCTCTGCAAGGAGAACCTCCTGTCCGTCGTGTCGCAGGGAAAGTTCGTGCGCATCGACATGGAGGACTCGTCGACGACCGACGAGACGCTGCGGCTCTATCGCGAGCTGCGCGACGACGGGCACGACAACGTCGGCGTCGTTCTGCAGGCGTATCTGCGGCGAACGCTCGACGACGTCGAGAGCCTGGCCGATCTGCGGCCGAACGTGCGGCTCTGCAAGGGCATCTACGTCGAGCCGCCCTCGCTCGCCTTCACCGACTACGAGGCGGTGCGCGCGAACTACGTCAGGGCGCTGCGCGCGCTCGCCGCGACGGCGTCGCACGTCGCAATCGCGACGCACGACGAGTGGCTGATCGAGCAGGCGTTGCGCAGCCTGCCTCCGAGCTACGAGTTCCAGATGCTCCTCGGCGTTCGCGAGGAGCGCGCGACGGAGCTCGTGCGAGACGGGCACACGCTGCGCGTGTACGTGCCGTTCGGCGAGCACTGGTACCAGTACTCGCTTCGCCGGCTGCAGGAAAATCCGGCGATGGCCGGCACGATCGCGCGTTCGACCGTCGGGCGCCTGCTGCGGATCACGCGATGATCTGGGCGAGCGCGGAAGGCTGCCGCGTCACGCTCGCCGACGGCCGTGAGCTGCTCGACCTGACCGGCGGCTTCGGCGTCGCCGCGCTCGGCCATCGCAATCCGCGGATCCTCGAGGCGTGGCGCTCGCAGCCGGTCGTGCACGCGCTCGGCGACCTCGCGGACGCCGAGGTGACCGTGCGCCTGCGCGACGCGTTGCCGTGGCCGGCGAAGCTCGGTGTGACAGGGGAGGACGCCGTGGAGATCGCGCTCCGCACGGCGCGGCTCGCCACGGGCCGGAACGGCATCGGCGCCTTCGAGGGCGCCTACCACGGCACCGGCCTGCTCGCGCTCGCGGCGACCGACTTCCCGCGGTTCAAGGAGCCGTGGCGCGACTGGCTCCCCGGCCCGGTGCACCGCTTCCCGTTCGGCGAGGACCCGGGCGAGCTACCCGCGGACACCGCCTGCGTGGTCGTGGAGCCCGTGCAGGGCCGCGCCGGCTCGCGGGTTCCGCCCGACGGATTCCTGACGACGCTGCGCGCGCGCTGCGACGAGGCGAACGCGCTCCTCGTCGTCGACGCGATCTACACCGGGCTCGGGCGCATCGGCACCCTCTGGCCCGGCGCCGAGGTCGCCGACATCCTCTGTGTCGGCAAGGCACTCGGCGGCGGACTGCCGCTGAGCGCAGCGCTCTTTCCGCGCGACGGCCTCGCGACGCTCTGGGAGCTCGGCCCGGAGGACGTCTACACGCACACACATGTCGGCAATCCGCTCGCATGTGCGGCGGCGCTCGTCGTGCTCGACGAAGTGCCCGCGCTGCTGCCGCGCGTGCACGAGCTCGGCGAGCGCTTCTCCGAAGCCGGCTGGCACGGCAAGGGATTGCTCCGTGCGAGGGAAGGAAGCGCCGACGACGCGCTCGCGCGCGGTGTCCTCGTCGTCCCGGCGGGCGACGGCAGCCTGATCCAGGCCACGCCGCCGCTGACGCTGAGCGACGACGAGCTCAGTGATGCGCTGAACCGCCTAAGGGATTAGTACGGGCCTTCGTCGACGTCCTCACGGACGACGCGACGGCGCGGACCGCGCTGCGGCGGTGGGTCGTACGCGACCGGACGTCGGTTCCAGAAGCCGCCGCCGGCCCAGCTGTCCCACAGGATCAGGGACAGAACGAGTCCGAGCAGGCCCGCGGCCATGAGGATCCAACCGACGGCGTGGATGTTCACGCCGTTCGTCGTGCCGGTGATCGCGAACGCGAGGATCGCCCCCGCCGCAATGAGGAGGATGCTCACAGGAATACCCATGCGCGGCCTTATGCCCGAACTGCGTAAAGAAGGAACGTCCCCGGCACGCGGCGATCGCCGGGGTATTCCTCGAGCGCTTCGATCCGGAAGCCGGCCCGGACGAGCGTCGTGGCGATCTTGCCGAGCCGCCAGAAGCCGTCGGCGAAGTAGTCGTAGTGCCAGCGCTGGAAGCCGTCGACGCAGAGCGCGACCGGATGTGTCTCGTAGACGAGCAGCTCGCCGCGCGAGTCGAGTGCCGCGGCGATGCCGGACGCCCAGGCATCGAGATCGCCGAGATGCCATAGCGTCCCCTCGGGTGAGTAGACGAGGTCGAAGCGGCCGCGGCGCAGCTCGGCCGGCAGCGCCTGTGCATCGCCGTGGATCCAGAGGATCGACGGCCACTGCTCGCGCGCGTGCTCGAGCGCCTCTTCCGACGCCTCGAGCGCCGTCACGACGGCACCCGCCTCGGCGAGCTCGGCGCTCGATCCGCCGGCGCCGCTGTGGAGGTTGAGCACGCGCCGCTTCGCCAGGTCGCCGAGCGTCGCCTTGACGATCGGCGGCAGCCCGCTCGGCGGCCGCTGCATCCGCCGGTGGAGCGCGTCGAACGCGCGCATGTTGGCATCCGTTGGTTCCATTTACGCGAGCAGCGAGAAGCCGCCGTCCACGACGATCGTCTGCCCTCGGATCATGGACGCGTCGTCGGAGCAAAGGAAGGAGACGGCCGCCGCGACGTCGTCGGGCTCGACGAGCCGGCCGGCCGGCGTGCGCTCGACCGAGCGCAGCATCGCCTCCTTGTTCGGGAAGTGCTCGAGCGCGCCGGTCTCGACGACCCCGGCCGAGACGGCGTTCGCTCGAATTCCGCGCGGCGCGAGCTCGACGGCGAGATAGCGGACGATCGACTCCAGCGCCGCCTTGGAGGTGCCGATCAGGACGTAGTTGTCGAGCACGCGCTCCGACCCGAGCGACGAGATCCCGACGATCGACGAGCCCGGCTCCATCGCCGGCGCGCATGCGCGTGTGAGCGAGAGGAGGGCGCGCGCATTCGCGTTGAGCGTCCAGTCCCAGTGCTTGTCCTCGGTCTCCAGGGCGCCGCGGACGACACCCGTCGCCGCGTTGTGCACGACGACCCGGTACGGCCCATGCGCTGCGAGCTCGGCGACGACCTCCGGCTTCGAGACCTCGCCGCGCACGAGGACGACCTCGGCGTCGAGCGCCGCCCGTGCCTCCTCGGCCGCGCCGTCGTTTCGCATGTAGCCGAGCACGGCGCGGCTCGCGCCGTCGGCGACGAGGCGCTGCGCGATCGCGAGCCCGATGCCGCGCGTGCCGCCGGTCACGAGGACCGACGAGCGGTCGAGGCTCATCGGTCGACGGAGGCGGCGCTCGGGAGCGTGTCCCACCCGGGGCGCGAGCGAGGCTCGCGGCCGCCCTCGTGCGCCTTCGACGACGCGTGGCCGAGTCGGTCGAGCAGCTCCATCTTCTCCTCGGCGTACCGGCGGACGGGATCGTTCTCGGACAGGCCGTCGACGAGCTCGAGCACCCGCGCCCTCAGCTGATACGCGAACTGCGGTGTGGCGGGGCCGACGAGCGCGTCGACGTCGGCGATGGTGGGCTCCGGCATCGGCGCAAGCGTAATCGGTAGCGTCGGGGCTCGTGCGGAGAGCCTCCCCCGTCGACGGCATGTTGCTCGGGACGGTGCTGCTCTGGGCGCTCAACGTCACCGTCACGAAGTACATGTTCCAGCAGGGGTGGCGGCCGCTCTCGTACGGGACGATCCGCTATGCGCTCGCGATCCTGCTCTTCTGGGCGTTCACCTGGTGGCGTGAGCGCTCGTTCCGGATCGCACGCGGCGACGTCTGGCTCGTCGTGCTCGCGGGTCTCTTCATCTTCGTGAACCAGGTCTGCTTCGTCTACGCGGTGAAGCTCTCGAGCGCGGCCACGGTCGCGTTGCTGCTCGGCGCGACCCCTGTCTTCATGGGTGTGATCGCGGAGGTGCTCCGGCTCGAGCGGCTCCAGACGACCTTTTGGGTCGGCGCGGTCGTGACGTTCGCCGGGGTCGGGCTGATCGCGGCGCACTCCGGCGGCGGCGTCTCGACGAGCCTGACGGGCACGCTGATCGCGATCGCGACCGCGTTCACGTGGGCGTGCTACTCGACGTCGATCGCCCCGTTGATGCGCCGCTACTCGCCGTACCGCATCAGCTCCCTCGTCCTCGCGATCGGCTGGGTTCCGCTGGCGGCCGTCGCCGTCCACCAGGTCGGCCAGCAGCAGTTCCATTTCGGCACGCTGCCCTGGATCGGCTTTGCGTACGCGGTCGTCGGCCCGCTCTTCCTGACGAACATCCTCTGGTTCACCGCGATCGACCGCGTCGGCGCGCCGCGGGCGTCTCTCTTCGGGAACCTGCAGCCGTTCTTCTCCGTGTTCTTTGCGCTGCTGCTCCTGCACGAGTCGCTGCATGCGATGGAGATCGCCGGCGGCGTGTTGATCTTCGCCGGGATCGCGCTCGAGCGGGTCTGGCGGAGGGAGCGCGTGGTGCTCGCCGGGCGGGAGTAACCTTCCGGCCGATGAGCGACGACTTCATGCCCTTCCTCGGCTGGGACTACGTCGAGTTCTGGGTGGGAAACGCGAAGCAGTCGGCGTACTTCTACGAGCACGCGATGGGCTTCACGCGCACGGCGTATGCCGGGCCCGAGACTGGCGTGCGCGACCGCGCGTCGTACGTCCTCGAGCAGGGCGACATCCGCTTCATCGTCACGACGGCACTGCGCGAGGATCACGAGATCACGAAGCACCACGCGCGCCACGGCGACGGCGTCCGCGACATCGCGCTCACGGTGCCCGATGCGACGGAGGCGTACCGGCAGGCGGTGAGCCGCGGCGCCCGCGGCGTCGTCGAGCCGCATCGCGTCGAGGACGACTTCGGCTCGCTCGAGGTCGCTGCAATCGGGGCGTACGGCGACACGATCCACACGTTCGTCAACCGCGGCGACTATGCGGGGCCGTTCAAGCCCGGGTACGTGTCTCAGTCGGCGAACGGCCAGCGCAACGCCGGCGTGGGGCTGATGAACATCGACCACGTCGTGGGCAACGTCGAGCTCGGCCGCATGAACGAATGGGTCGCCTTCTACGAGCGTGTCTTCGGGATGACGAACATCCTCCACTTCGGCGACGACCAGATCCAGACGGAGTACTCGGCCCTGATGTCGAAGGTGATGTCGGACGGCTCGGGGAAGATCAAGTTCCCGATCAACGAGCCTGCCGAGGGCAAGCGCAAGAGCCAGATCGAGGAGTACATCGAGTTCTACAACGGCGCCGGCGCGCAGCACATCGCGCTCGCGTCGTCGAACATCGTCGACACGGTCGAGCAGATGAAGGAGCGCGGCTTCGTGTTCCTCGATACGCCCGACGCGTACTACGACGAGGCGGTCGAGCGCGTCGGCTCGATCGACGAGGACTACGCCGTCCTCCAGCAGCACAAGATCCTCGTCGACCGCGACGACGACGGCTACCTGCTCCAGATCTTCACGAAGACGGCGCAGGACCGGCCGACCGTGTTCTTCGAGGTGATCGAGCGCCACGGCGCGACGACGTTCGGCGAGGGGAACTTCAAGGCGCTGTTTGAAGCGATCGAAAGGGAGCAAGCCCTCAGAGGCAACCTCTAGGGCCCGTGTTCCAACTCGACAACGCCTACCGCCAGAACCGCTCGCTCGAGCACCTCGGCCATCGCCCGTGGCCGCTGCCGCGGCGCGGGTGGGTGATGGGGCAGACGTGGGAGGACCTCCTGTTCGCTCACTGGCGCGTCCCGACCGAGGAGGTGCGGAAGCACCTTCCGCACGAGCTCGAGGTCGACGAGCACGACGGCAGCGCGTGGCTCGGCATCACCCCGTTCCGCCTGACCGGCCTGCGCGCGCGCGGCACGATCCCGCTGCCGTACGTCTCGAGCTTCCTCGAGCTGAACGTCCGTACGTACGTGCGCGCGGAGGACAAGCCGGGGATCTGGTTCTTCAGCCTCGATGCGTCGAGCCGTCTCGCCGTCGAGGCCGCACGCCGTACCTATCGGCTCCCGTACTTCCATGCGCGCATGTCCGCGTCGCGCAGCGGCGAGTGGATCGCGTACGAGTGCGCGCGGCTCTCGGAGGGCGGTCGCGTGTTCAGCGGCCGCTACCGCCCGAGCGGTGCCGTCGCCACCGCCGCGCCCGGGACGCTCGAATGGTTTCTCGCCGAGCGGTACTGCCTGTACACGACCGACCAGCGCGGAGCGCTCGCGCGGGCGGAGATCCACCACGAGCTCTGGCCGCTGCAGCCGGCGGAGGCCGAGATCGAGCTGACGTCGATCTCGCCGCTCGAGCTGCACGGCGACCCGCTCCTCCACTTCTCACGCTGCCAGGACGTCGTCATCTGGCCGCTCGAGCGCGTCGCCCACTAAAGGCCGGGACCTGGTACCGCCACAGAAGGCTCACGAAAGTGTCACGACTTCGTGGCGAACAGACAGCGAACACCGCAACGTGCGGCAACGGACACCTGTGGACAGTCCGTCACACTTTCGTGACGGTACTAGGTCCCGGTCGCCGAGCCGCTCCGCGCCGCGCGCGTGACGGTCTCGTATCGGTACGACGGACCGTCACGAAATACGCTCTGCCGGTGAGTCCGCAGCGCCGCACCGCGCTTCTGTCCGTCGCCGCTGCCGCCGCGCTCATCGCGCTCAAGCTCGGCACGGGCCTCGCGACGCACAGCCTCGGCCTCCTCTCGGAGGCCGCGCACTCGGGCACCGATCTCGTCGCGGCGCTGCTGACGTTCTTCGCCGTCGGCGTCGCGGCGCGGCCGGCCGACGTCGGCCACCAGTACGGGCACGGGAAGGCGGAGCATCTGTCGGCGCTCGCCGAGGCATCGGTGCTCGTCCTCGCGAGCCTCGTCATCGTCTACGAGTCGATCCGCCGCCTCGCCGGCAGCGTCCACACGCATGTCGACGCGCGCTGGTGGGCGCTCCTCGTGATCGGCGTCGTCATCGTCATCGACATCAGCCGGGCCGTCGTCTCGTGGCGCGCTTCGCGTAAGTACAAGTCGGCCGCGCTCGCGTCGAACGCGCTGCACTTCGCGAGCGACCTGGGCGGCTCGGCCGCGGTCCTCGTCGGCCTCCTGCTCGTCCGCGCGGGCTACGGGAAGGCCGACTCCGTCGCGGCGCTGGTCGTCGCCTGCATCGTCATGTCGGCCGCCGCGCGACTGATGCGCGGCAACATCGACGTCCTCATGGACCGCGTCCCCACCGACGCCGAGGCCGCAGCCCGCTCGGCGATCGCCGGGGTCGAGCCCGCGGTGGAGCTGCGGCGCCTCCGGATGCGACAGGCGGCCGGGCGCGTCTTCGCCGACGTCGTGATCGGCGTCTCCGTCGACGCCGCCGTCGCGCAGGGCCACGCCGCCGCGGATGCGGTCGAGCGCGCGGTCCAGTCGGCGCTACCCGAGGCGGACATCGTCGTCCACGTCGAGCCGGCCGCCTCCGACGGCGCCCTCCGCGAGCGCGCACACGCTGCGGCGCTCGGCGTGCCGCGGGTGCGGGAGGTGCACAACGTCAGCGTCGTCGCGCTCGCGTCCGGCACCGAGCTCTCGCTCCACCTCAAGCTCCCGGGCGAGCTCGACCTCGACCGGGCGCACGCGATTGCGGAGCAGGTCGAGCACGCGATCCTCGAGGCGGTTCCCGAGCTGACCGCCGTCCAGACGCATCTCGAGCCGCTGAGCGAAGAGGGAGAGGCGGCGGAGGTCTCGGGCGACCGGACCGTGGTCGAGCGCGTCGTTCGCGCGGAGACCGGCGCGCCGCCGTACGAGCTTCGCTTCCTCCACACCGACGAGGGGCTCGTCGCGCACCTGACGCTCGCGCTCGACTCCGAGACGGCGCTGGCCGACGCGCACGCGGTGGCGAGCCGCATCGAGGAGACGTTGCGCCGCGAGCTGCCGGAGATCGCGGACGTGATCGTGCACACGGAGCCGCGTCCATGAAGCTCTGCATGTTCTCGCCCGTGGACGCCGAGCTCGAGCGCGGCTGGCCGGGCCGGATCGACGGCGACGTCGTCATCCAGCTGGCGGCGCAGACGCTGCAGGCGTTCTTCACCGGCGGCGGCACCGCGCGCCAGCACGCGACGTACGCGCTCGCCGACGTCGTGCTCCGCCCGCCGGTGCTCCACCCGCCGTCGGTCCGGATTTTCGGGGGTGACGGCGACTTCGTCTTCGCCAACCCCGCTGCGATCCGCGGGCCGGACGACGAGATCCCGGTGCCGCCCGGCGTCGACGCGATCGACCTCGAGCTCCACCTCGCGACGGTGATCGGCGCGGACGGAGCGCCCGGCGGCTTCACCTTCCTCGGCGAGTGGCTGGCGCCGCAGCTGCCGGGCGCGAAGTCGCGCGACTTCGCGCTCTCGCTCGGGCCGACGGTCGTCACGCCGGACGAGCTCGAGAGCGCCGGCGACTGGGGACCGCTGATCGAGCACGTTGCGCGGAACACGCGGCTCTATCCGGGGGACATCGTCGCCGCGGGCGGCGAGCTGCTCGGGCCCTTCCACCCGGGCGACGTCGCCGAGGCCGGCTTCGAGCCGATCGGAAGCCTGCACAACCCCTTGACTCGTCCCCTGGGGTAGCGCGCACGCTGCGTCCCGTGACGGAGAACCTCCTCACGATCGCCGAGTTCGCGCGGCACTCCGGCCTCTCGCAGAAGGCACTGCGCCTCTACGGAGCGAACGGGCTGCTCACGCCGACCCGCGTCGACGCCGATTCCGGCTACCGCTACTACCGCCCCGAGCAGCTGGCCGTCGCGGAGCTGATCGGACGCCTGCGCGCCGCCGGCATGTCGATGCGGGAGATCGCGCGCTTTCTCGTCGATCGCGATCCTGCCTCGCTCGTCCGCCACGACGAGCGGCTCCAGGAGCGACGGAGCGCCCTCCGCGAAGCCCTGCGACTCCTCGAGGAGGCAGCGATGTTCGAAGTGGAGCTGGAGAACGTGTCGGCGCAGCGGTACGTGTCGCGCACGAAGCACGTGAAGGTGGACGAGCTCGAGCGGTTCATCGTCGAGACGGCCCGCGAGCTCGGCGGCGGCGTCGGCTCGTTCACGATCTTCCACGGCCAGGTCAACGAGGCCGACGACGGGCCGGTCGAGGTCGGCGTCCCGAAGGACGACGGCGACCACGAGCTCCCCGGCGGGCTCGTCGCGGCGACGACGGCCGAGGGCGAGCAGGCCGACTTCCCGCAGATCCTCGGCGCGTACGACGCGATCGCGCGCTGGG
Organism: Gaiellaceae bacterium; assembly: GCA_036562845.1. Taxonomy (GTDB): domain Bacteria; phylum Actinomycetota; class Thermoleophilia; order Gaiellales; family Gaiellaceae; genus Palsa-739. The sequence continues at coordinate 21,646 of DATCJJ010000008.1, forward strand.
CGCGGGAGAACGGCCGCGAGCTCGCCGGGCCGCCGCGCGAGGTCTGTCTCGCGGAAGAGCCGCTGCGGCTCCAGATAGCGTGGCCCGTGAGGTGACGCGTGTCGCGGTCGTGGGAGCGGGAGTCATGGGCAGCGCGACCGCCTGGGCGCTGCGCGAGCGTGGGGCGGACGTCACGGTCTACGAGCAGTTCGACGACGTCGACCACGAGCGCGGCTCGAGCCACGGCCGCACCCGCATCTTCCGGCTCGCCTATCCGAAGGACGAATGGGTGCGGCTCGCCGCCGAGGCGCTCGCCGGCTGGCGCGACGTCGGCGACGACCTGCTCTCGCTCTACGGCCTCGTCGAGCTCGCGCCCACGCGCGAGCTCACGTCGGCCGACGCGCTCGAGCGCTGCGGCGAGCAGTTCACGTTCGACGTCGACGAGGAACGCGTGCGCGTGCCGGA
>DATCJJ010000020.1:0-17457 GCA_036562845.1 Gaiellaceae bacterium
CGCGGCTTCCGGCGCGTCGCGGGGCTCGCGTTCGGCGTCATCGTGTCGATCCTCGCCCTCGAGTACCTGATCATGCTGCTCCCGATCGAGAGCCCGGGCACGGAGCAGGGCCTGGCGCCGACGCACTGGGAGGCTTCGCACGCGGCCGCGTTCGCCGCCAACGTCGCCGTCTTCTGCCTGCTCGCGCCGTTCGTCGAAGAGCTGCTCTTCCGCGGCGTCGGCTACTCGCTGCTCCGGCCGCTCGGCGCGTCGCCGGCGGTGCTCCTCGTCGGGATCGCCTTCGGCGTCTGGCACGGACTGCTGATCGCGCTGCTGATCCTCGTCCCGTTCGGCAGCCTGCTCGCGGATCTCCGCGAGCGCACCGACAGCGTCGTCCCCGGAATGGTCGTGCATGCGCTCTTCAACGCCGCCGCGATCACCGTCTCGGTCCTGAATCTGTAGGAGGGTTACTCCTCTTCGTCCTCGGACTCGACCGCGAAGTCCTCGGCGGTGACCTCGTCCAGGAAGCTCTTGAACTTTGCGACCTCCGCCTCGAGCACTTCCTGGTCGACGTCGTCGCCTTCGAACTCGATCGCGGACTCCTCGATCACGCGATCGGCGGCGAAGATCGGAGCGTCCGCGCGGATCGCGAGCGCGATCGCATCCGACGGGCGCGAATCGATCTCGATCTCGCGGCCGTCCTGCTGGACGGTGATCTGCGCGTAGAAGGTGTTCTCGCGGAGCTCCGTGACGGTGATGCGGACGACCTGCGCCTCGAGCTGCTCGAGCAGCTCGCTCATCAGGTCGTGCGTCATCGGCCGCGGCGGCGCCTGGCTCTGGAGCTTCATGAGAATCGCAGCCGCCTCCGGATGGCCGATCCAGATCGGCAGGAACTTGTTCCCCTCGGCCGTCTTGAGGAGCACGATCGGCTGCTTGCCAACCAGGTCGAAGCTGACCCCGTAGATGTGCATCTCGTGCAAGCGCTGACCTCTTACCGAATATAGCTCAGGCCGTCGGCGGCAAACTTCGCCCGTATCCGCACCGGATGGTGGCCCGTTCAACCGACGTGGACGGGCGGTTTGAGGACCTGGAGTCGTTCGTGGCGATCTCCCAGGACGACGATGCGAGACGCATCTTTCTGCGCATGGCGGCGCTCTCGCACGCGGGCCGGCTGACGGGCTTCATCGACGAGATCGCCCGCGACGCGGACCTCGACGACGAGACGAAGGATCAGCTCGCCGAACTCGCGCAGGATGCCGGTTTTCTCCTGGCGGTCGAGGACTTTCTCGTCCGGACGACACGCTTCCACTAGCGAAGGTGCACCGCTACACTGGCGCTCCGCGCGGGCGATTAGCTCAGTTGGTTAGAGCGCCGCTCTGATAAGGCGGAGGTCCGTGGTTCGAATCCACGATCGCCCATCCCGCAAGTGCCGCCGCCGAGGGGTCCGTCCTGCGGGCCGATGAAGATGTCGGCGTGCGCCTTGTGCGGTTGCTCGCCGTCGCCCTTGCCACGGGCTGCTTCGTCGTGACCGGCGAGCTGTGGTCGTCCGCTCTCAACCCCTCGCCGACAATCGTCTTTCCGACACCCGTCCAGCCGCGACAGCGGCTGCTCCCGGGGGACCTCTCGCGCCACGGCCCGCCGGCGATCGTGCGCCTCAAGCCGGTCCCGACGTATCCGGTTCCGCACGCGACGAGCAGCACGCACGGCCACGTCAAGGCCGCGGCCCGCCGGGGCGGCACCACGAGGCACCGCGCCGGCGGCACGCCCATCGTCGCGCGGCAGCAGAGCTCGCCTCCGCCCGCCGTGCCCGCCGCTGCGCCGGCGGCGAAACCTGCGCCCGGACCGAAGCCGCCGTCGCAGCCGCCGAAGGGGCCCGGGACCTCGACGCCGCCGGCCCCGACGCCGCCCGGGCACACGCCGGCGCCGCCCGCCCCGACACCTCCGTCGCCCGCACCGCCCACGCCTCCTGCGCCTCCTGCGCCTCCTGCGCCTGCGCCGCAGGCACCCCCCTCGGCCGGGTCGCCGCCCGACGTTCCGCCGCCGTCCACCCCGTCCACCCCCTCCACGCCGTCCACGCCGTCCACGCCGACGCCGCCGTCGACGCCGGAGCCGCCCACGCCGCCGACACCGCCGACGCCGCCGCCCGGCTCCGACACACGGCCGGGCTACGGGTACGGCGACAAGAACCACCAGCACACCGGGCCGCCCGGGCAGGCGGGCCCGTGACGTGAGCTCAGGCGGGGACCGGAGTCGCTTCCGCGCGCCGGTCGGCACGCGTCACGAGCAGCGCTGCGCGGACGCACTCCGCATCGAACTGCCTGCCGCGCTCGCGCATGAGCTCTGCACGCGCCGACCCGTTGCTGAGCGGCGCGCGGTACGGCCGCTGCTCGAGCATCGCCACGTACGCGTCCGCCACCGCGACGATGCGCGCACCGAGCGGGATGCTCGGCCCGGCGAGACGATCGGGATAGCCCCTCGCGTCCCAGCGCTCGTGATGGCTGCGCACGATCTGGAGCACGGACGTCGAGGTGATGTACGGAGCAAGCAGCCGCTCGCCCTCGACCGGGTGCGCGCGGACGTACGCCCACTCGCCCTCGTTCAACGGGCCGTTCTTCGCGAGCACCTCCGGGGGCACCGTGACCTTGCCGATGTCGTGCAGCGCGGCCGCCACCTCGAGCGTCCGCAGCTCGCGCTTGCGCAGGCCGAGGACGATGCCGATCCGGGCGCTCAGGGAGAGCACGCTCATCGCGTGCGTGCAGAACGAGGGGTCGACGCGGCGCGCAGATTGGACGAGCTCGGCGACCTGTCTCTTGGCCGCCGGCAGGGCCGCAGCGGAGGCGATTCGCTCCGCAAAAGCGTCCGAGGTGGGGGTGTGAACGTCAGGAAGGGGAGTCATGAGCAGCGTCCAGGAGCGTGGCGCTGTCACCCTTTCGGGGGATAGGGGCCAAACTCCTTCGTCGACGTTGCACGTCGCGACCCGTCCCCGGCTGCCGTCGAACCGGACGGCCTTCGTCCTCGCCGCTGCACTCGCGGCGATGGTGCCGCTCGGCCTCGCCACGTGGACGTTCGGCCGCGCGTACCACGACAGCGAGGTCGGCCGCGCCGACGCACGGCTGATCGCGGGCTCGCAGGTCGCGGCCGCCGAGGTGAACGCGGCGGCGGCGGCGGCGGCGCGGCGGGCGGCAAGCGACGCGAAGTCGCGCACCGTGCAGACCGCCCTCGAGCGCGGCACGCCGGTCTCGCTCACCCACGACGTCGTGTCGGTGCACGGAGAGCCCGGGGTGCACACAACCTCGCCGACCCACGGCATCACGCGCGTCGTCCAGGTCCGCCGCGGAACGACCGTGATCGGGACGATCATCGCGTCCGTCGACCTCGCTCGCGTCGCAGCGCGCGTCACGACCGCGACGTCGCTGCAGATCCGCGTGCTCGCACACGCGCCGGCCACGCCCGGCGATCTCCGCATCGGCAACGAGCGCTTCCGCGCGCTCGGCGTGCCCGCGGGCGCCGAGCGGGAGCTCGCGCTCATCGAGCCCTACTCGACGATCGACCGCTCGGTCGAGCACCGCCAGCTGCTCACGCTCGCCGCCGGCGCATCGACGCTGGCGGCGCTCGCCGCCGTGATCCTCCTGCTGCCGCGCCGTCTCCGCGCACGGCGCGAGCCGCGTCGCAGTGCGGTCACGCTGGTGGGCGACGTCGCCGTCGCGGCCCACGATCCGCACGCGCTGCTGCCCGTGCTCCTCGAGACGGCCGTCGTCGCAACGGACGCGGTCGGCGGGCGTGTGATCTGGCACGGCGAGGAGCTCGCCTCGATCGGCTACCGCTCCGCGAACGAGCTCGGGCTTCCCCTCGACGACGAGCGCGGCGACGCACGGCTCGTCCTCTACGCGGCGCAGGCGTTCTCGCCGCGCGATCTCGAGATCCTCGAGGCGCTCGTCGCGCAAGGACGGATCGCGCTCGAGAACGCGCGTCTGCACGGCATCGTGCGGCGACAGGCGCAGACCGACGAGCTGACCGACCTCGCGAACCGGCGACGCTTCATGGAGGCGCTGCACTACGAGGTCGCACGCTGCAACCGCTTCGGCACCGTCGTCTCGCTCGTCCTGTTCGACCTCGACCGCTTCAAGCGGATCAACGACCGGTGCGGGCATCAGGTGGGAGACGCCGTGCTCCGAGGCACCGCACACGTGATCCACGAGCGTGTGCGCGAGACCGACCTCGCCGCGCGGATCGGCGGCGAGGAGTTCGCGGTGATCCTCGCGGGCACCGACCTCGAGGGCGCACTGGCGTTCGCGGAAGACCTCCGGAACGACATCGCAGAGCACGTCCGGGTCGAGCGCGTCGAGTGGCCCGTGACCGCGAGCTTCGGCGTCGCCGCCTCGCACGAGGAGTGCGTGGTCGACGACCTGATCGCCGCAGCCGACCGCGCCCTCTACCGGGCGAAGGCCGGTGGCCGCAACACCGTTCGCGCCGCTACGTAAGGAGCAGACGGCCCATCCGCAGCCGCGCGACCCAAAGGCCGGCGAGGCCGAGGGCGAGCAGGTAGCCGGCATTCAGCAGGTTGACCGGGCCGACATGTCCGAGCGTGAACGCGCGGATGAGGCTGATCGCGTGGTAGAGCGGAGACACCCGGACGAACCACTGCAGCACGACCGGGTAGACCGAGAGCGGATAGAACGTGCCGCTGAACAGGAACATCGGCAGCTGCACGATCTGCACGAGCTCGAGGTCCTGCCACGTGCGGACGAACGTCGACGCGCCGATCCCGACGCCCGCGAACGAGAAGCCGATCACCATCGCCGCCGGCAGGGCGAGCAGCCCCCACCAGGAGTGGATCAGCCCGAACGCCGCCACCGTGACGAGGAAGCCGATCGAGTAGAGGATCCCGCGCATCTGCGCCCAGATCGTCTCGCCCAGCGCGACGTCGCCCGGGCCGAGCGGCGTCGCCAGCACGGAGTCGTAGACCTTCATGTAGCGGAGCTTCCAGAAGACGTTCGTCAACGCGTCGTTGAGCGCGCCGTTCATCGCGCTCGACGCCAGCAGCGCCGGCGCGACGTAGCTCGCATAGGAGACGCCGTGGATCTTCCCGACGAAGTGGCCGAGCCCGATGCCGATCGAGAAGAGATAGAAGAGCGGCTCAAAGAACCCGCTGAAGATCGTCATCCACGCGTGCCGGTAGACGAGCACGTTGCGCTCGATCAGCAGGTGGCCGCGCGTGCGGAGCGCGAACGCGGTCATGTGACGAGCTTCTTCCGGTAGCCCCAGTTCGCGACTGCGACGCCGATCGCGATCACGCCGACGAAGTAGGCGACGTGGAGCAGGCCGCGCGACCACGTCAGCGTCCCGAGCGTCGATCCGCGCACGAAGTCGACCGCGTTCCAGAGCGGCGTCGCGTATGCGGCCTCGCGGAGACCGTGCGGCAACCGCGTGATCGGGAAGAACGTTCCGCTGAACAGGAACATCGGCATGATCACGAAGCGGAACAGCGGGTTGAACGGATCGCGCTCGGCGACGATCGCGACCGCCGAGATGTAGCCGGCGAACGAGAGTCCGAGCAGCACGCCGACCGGCAGCGACAGCAGCGCGAGCGGGGAGTGCACGACGCCGAACCCCGCGATGATCGCGAGGTAGACGCCGGTGACCATCAGCGCGCGCGTCGCGACGTAGAGCAGGTGGCCGAACAGCAGGTCGGCGACGCGGAGCGGCGTCGCGAGCATCGCGTAGTAGTTCTTGTTCCAGATGACCGCCCCGCGTACGGGGAAGGACGACTCGATCGCCGCGACCTGCATGCCGACGGCGGCGAGCATCCCGGGCGCGACGTAGTCGAGGTACGGGACACCGAGTGGGTGCGCACCGTGGTTGACGACCTTGCCGAGCCCGACGCCCATCGCCGTGAGGTAGAGGACGGGGTTGAGGATGCTCGACGCGATCGTCCCGCGGAAGATCCGCTTGTAGACGATCAGCCAGTACTCATACGCGCGAAGAGCCGGAAGCGACGCCGGCAGAGCCGCGGTCGCCCGGCTGAACGCCTCGAGCGCCATCAGTCGACGAGCGTGCGGCCGGTCAGGCGCAGGAAGACGTCCTCGAGCGTCGAGCGGCGGACGAGCACGCTCTGCGGCTGCAGGCGCTCGTGCGCGACGGGAACGAGCGCGTCGCCGTCGTCGGTGTAGAGCAGGACGCGCTCCGGCAGCAACTCGACGCGGGCCACCTGGCCCTCGAACACTCCCGGCTCGACGTGCGGCGGCTCGCCCTGGAAACGCAGCTCGACGACCTCGCGCGTCGAGAGCCGGCGGATCAGCTCGAGCGGCGAGCCCTCCTCCGCGATCGTCCCGTTGTGCATGATCACGAGCCGGTCGCAGAGCTGCTCCGCCTCGTCCATGTAGTGCGTCGTCAGGACGAGCGTCGCGCCGCGCTGCTTCAGGCGGAACAGGCGGTCCCACACGAGGTGGCGCGCCTGCGGGTCGAGACCGGTCGTCGGCTCGTCGAGCAGGAGCACGTCCGGCTCGTTGACGAGGGCGCGGGCGATCGTCAGGCGTCGCTTCATCCCACCGGAGAGCTGCTGCACCTTGCTGTTCGGCCGCTCCGAGAGCTGGACGAACTCGAGCAGCTCGGCCGAGCGCTTCCGCACCTCCTGCCGCGAGAGGCCGAAGTAGCGGCCGTAGACGTAGAGGTTCTCGCCGACCGTGAGCTCCTGGTCGAGCGTGTCCTCCTGCGGGACGACACCGAGCCGCGAGCGGATCTGCGATCCCTGCTTGACCGGGTCGAGACCGAGGATGCGGAGCGTCCCGCCGCTCGGCGGCGACACGCAGCCGATCATCCGCATCGTCGAGCTCTTGCCTGCGCCGTTCGGGCCGAGGAAGCCGAACGCCTCGCCCGGCTGCACGTCGAAGTCGACTCCGGCGACGGCCGTGAAGTCCCCGAAGCGCTTCGTCAGACCCCGTGCGTGGATCAGCGGCTCCACTGCCGCTGACGGTAGCTACAACCGCTCGAGCGCCTCGACGAGCTCTGCGAGCTCGTGCTCGTCGGCAAACGGGAGCTCGACGCGCGACGACGTCACGCGTGCGCGAAAGCCGGTGAGCCGCTCGAGTGCGTCGCGCGCTCGAGCTGCGAGGGCCGGATCGACCGGTACGACGCGCGCACGCGGCTTCTGCTTCGCGCCGGCCCACTTCGCACGCTGCTCCGCGGCGCGGACGGAGAGGCCCTTCTGCACGATCTCCCGCGCGAGCCGGCGGCGGGCGTCGTGGTCGGGGACGGCGAGGACTGCGCGCGCATGCCCTTCGGTCAGCTGGCCGCGCTCGACCATGCCGAGCACGTCGTCCGGGAGATCGAGCAGCCGGATCCGGTTCGAGACAGACGGCTTCGAGCGGCCGACGCGGTCCGCGACGTCGCCGAGCGAGAGCTGGAACTCGTCGAGCAGCACGGCGTAGGCGCGCGCCTCCTCGACCGGCGTCAGCTGCTCGCGCGCGACGTTCTCGATCAGCCCGAGGAGGAGCGTGTCGCGGTCGTCGGCAGCACGCACGACGGCCGGCACCGTCGGCATCCCGGCCTCGCGCGCGGCGCGCCACCGGCGCTCGCCGGCCACGATCTCGTAGCCCCCTGCCGCGCGCGGCCGGACGAGCAGCGGCTGGATCACGCCCTGCCGCCGCACCGACTCCGCGAGACCGCTGCCGGCCTCGCCGTCGAAGCGGCGCCGCGGCTGGCGCGGATTCGGGTGAACCGCGTCGACCGGCAGCTCGAGCAGCTCGGGCCCGCCCTCGTCCGGCCCGCCGAGGAGGACCTCGAGGCCGCGGCCGAGCCCTCTCCGATTAGGCGCGGTCGACAAGCTCCATCGCCACCTTCCAGTACGCGTCGGCGCCGCGCGACGTGCGGTCGTACTTGATCGCGGGCAGCCCGTGCGAAGGCGCCTCGGCGAGCCGGACGGACCGCGGGACGGTCGTCGTGAACACCAGGTCGCCGAAGTGCTTGCGCACCTCCGCCTCGACGTCCTGCGCGAGCCGCGTGCGCACGTCGACCATCGTCAGGAGGACACCGCCGATCCCGAGCTGCGGGTTGAGACGGCGCCGGATCAGGTCGATCGACTGCATGAGCTGCGAGAGGCCCTCGAGCGCGTAGTACTCCGCCTGCACCGGGACGAGCACGCGGTCCGCAGCGGCGAGCGCGTTGACGGTCAGCGGTCCGAGCGACGGCGGGCAGTCGAGGAAGACGAACGAGTACTGCGACGAGCCGGACGCGAGCGACTGCGCGAGGTAGCGCTCCCCGTCCGTGCGCTGCGCGAGCTCGACGACCGCGCCGGCGAGGTCCGCCTTGGCCGGAACGAGGTCGAGGTTCTCGAACTGCGTGTGCTTCGCGAGCTCGGCGAGCGGCGCGCCGTCGAGCAGGTCGTAGCTCGACGTGCCGTTCGCACGCATCCCGAGCCCCGAAGTTGCGTTCGCCTGCGGGTCGAGATCGACGACGAGCGCTCGCTCGCCCGCCTCCGCGAGGCAGGCCGCGAGGTTGATCGCGGTCGTCGTCTTGCCGACGCCGCCCTTCTGGTTCGCGAGCGCATAGATCGTGGCCACTCCGGCATTGTCGCGGCAGCGGCGGACGCGGTTGGACGGTCCCGAAATGGCGCGCTACGCGGTCAGGAGGCTCGCAGACGTCCCTCGATCGACGACGAGGGAGTCGACTGCGAGTGCTCCGCCGGGACGCTCGACATCGGCAGGCGCGGCAGTTCGAGGGCCTGCCGACGATCGACGACTAGGCGAGCGGACGCTTCTTCGCGACACCGATTCGTCGCGGGAAGCCGGCGGGAGTGGGCTCGAGCTTCGGCACGACGACAAGGCCGTCCCGCAGCTCCGGCTCGCCGCCGCCGACCCGCACGGCAACGCGGCCGACGGCGTCCAGGTCGGCCGTCGGGCCGAGCCAGAGGACGGCGGCTCCGCCCGGCCGGACGAGTGGCACGACCCACTCGACCGCCGTCGCCGGCTGCGCAAGCGCCTTGGCAAGTGCGACGCCGTACGCGTCGACCGGCTGCGCCTCCACCCGCCCCCACACCACCGCTGCGTTCGCCGGCGCGTGCCCGCGGAGGAAATCTGCCTTCCGCCGCTCCGCCTCGACGAGCGTGAACGAGCGCTCGGGCAGGGCGAGCGCGAGCGGGATCCCCGGCGAGCCGCCGCCGGAGCCCACGTCGACGACGGCCCCGTCGAACGACCGTACGAGCTCCACCGCACGCAGCGCGTCATCGACCAGCATCGCCCGCGCCTCGTCCGGGTCGCGGATCGCCGTCAGCCCCGGCGTCGCCAGGACCGCGCGCAGCCAGGAATCAGCCTGCGGGGAGAACGACGACGTAGCGGTTGGGCTCCGTCCCCTCGGAGGCCGTCTCCACGCCCTCGAACTCCTTCAGGCGCAGGTGGACGACCTTTCGCTCGACCGCGGTCATCGGGTCGAGCTCCACGCGCTCACCGGTCTCGAGCACCTCGCGTGCGATGCGGACGGCAAGCGACTCGAGCGTCGCGCGGCGGCGCTCGCGGTAGCCGGCGGCATCGACGACCACTTCCTTGCGGTCGGCGCCGTACGTGCGGTGCGAGATCGCATTCATCAGGTACTGGACGGCGTCGATCATCTGGCCGTGCCGGCCGATCAACAGTGCGACGTCCGCGCCGGAGAACGTGACCGTGATCGCCTCGTCGTCCTCATGGACGTCGGCGCGGCCGTCGACGCCGATCGCGTCCATGATCCGCTGCGCCAACCCGCGCGCGTCCGCAGCGGCTTCGCTGTCGTCGGCGAAGTGCACGGCCTCGAGTGAGTCGGCGGGCGCGTGCGCGACGACGCGGGCCGGCTCGTAGCCGACGCCGAGCAAGCCGCGTTCGCCCTCCGACACGACCTCGAACTGCACCGCCGACTTGTCGAGGCGCGGATGCCGCTGCTCGAGCTCGCGCAGCGCCGCCCACTTTGCCTCGCCGACCGTCTCGCCCGTGCCTTCGACGGTCACGTCCGTGTTCACCGCCGGCCGGCCTTCTTCTTGCGCCGCACCTTCCGCGGCCCCGCCTGCGGTTGCGGCGCGGGCTTCGGCTCCTCCGGCGTCGCGCCGTTGCCGCTCGTGCCGTCGTCCTTCGGCGGCGTGCGCGAGGAGCGCTTGAACAGCTCTGGCGGCGGCGTCTTCGGCACGAGACGTCGCGTGATCAGCCCCTGCCCGACCGTCCACAGGTTCGTCGTCACCCAGTAGAGGACGAGGCCGGCGGGAAAGTGCGCGATCACGAACACGAAAACGAGCGGCATCGCCATGAACAGGTAGCGCTGCACCTTGTCGACGGTGGCCGCCATGAACAGCGTCGACGCCATCTGCGACCCGACGTACACGACGAGCAGCAGGAAGCCGCCCCAGTGCGATGTCGTGTGATCCGCGATCGACGGAATGAAGTGGAGGAACGAGAGCGAGCCCGGATGGTCTGTCGCCGGCTCGTGCGAGAAGTTCCGCAACGCGTAGTAGAGCGCGATGAACACCGGCAGCTGCACGAGCATCGGGAGGCACGAAGCGGCCGGGTTGATGTTGTTCTCCCGGTAGAACTTCATCAGCTCTTCGTTCTGCTTCTGCCGGTCGCTCTTGTACTTCTTCTGGATCTCTTTCATCTGCGGCGCGTAGCGCTGCAGGTTCTGCATCGAGTGGATCTGCTTGACCGTCAGCGGGACGAGCACCATCCGCACGATCACGGTCAGCGCGACGATCGACCAGGCCCACGTCAGCCCGATGTCGTAGTGCAGGAAGTTGAGGATGTGCCGAGCTGCGTGCTCGAGCGGGGTGAGCGGCGAGAAGAGGATCACGTGACCGGGTCGAACCCTCCCCGCGACCACGGGTTGCAGCGCAGCAGGCGCCACGCGGCGAGCAGCGACCCGCGTACGAGCCCCTTCTGGTGCAGCGCGTCGATCGCGTACTGCGAGCAGGACGGGTGGTACTTGCACGTCGTCGGGAAGAGCGCGCCGAACGTCGCGCGCCAGAGCCAGACGAGCCCGACGCCCACGCGATACATCAGGCGGCGGCCTTCGTCTGCCCGAGGAGCTCGTCGACGCGAGCGCCGAGCCAGTCGAATCCGTTCGCGGCAACGGCCTCCGGGAGCCCGGGCCGGACGATCAGCACGTAGTCGTGGCCCGCGGCCACCTGGTCGAGCCGGGCCGTCCACACCTCGCGCAGCTGGCGCTTGATCCTGTTCCGCTCCACGGCGCCGCCGACCGAGCGCGGGACCGAGAAGCCGAAGCGCGGCGAGTCGGGCTCCTCCTGCGGAAACCAGTAGAGGACGAGGAAGCGCGAGGAGACCGACCGGCCGTGGCGGTACACGGCGTCGAAGTCCCGCGAGCGGGACAGACGGTTGGTGCGCTTCACGGCAGGCAGCTTACGCCGAGAGGCGCGCGCGACCCTTGGCCCGGCGCCGCTTCAGGATCAGCCGACCGGCGCGCGTCTGCATGCGCGCCCGGAAGCCGTGCTTCCGCTTGCGCCGGCGAACGTTGGGCTGGTAGGTGCGCTTCATCAGAAAGGACGAGAAAACGGGTGAAACGAGCGGCGCAGTATAGCCGCCGTCTGTCCACCGACTTATCCACAGGCGAACGGGCTGCAGCGATGCGGTTTCGGCGATTTACCCCCACGGTTCTCCACAGCTGTGGAGGGAAATCTCGGCCGCCGAATTCCCTGCAAAGGGGGCACATTTGCAGCGAATCGGCAGGTTGGTAGGGTGGGCGCTCGCACTCGACGAGCAAGGGGACACGAGGACCGGGTGGAGCATCAAATCGAGCTGACCGCTGAGAGTCTGTGGCATGAAGTCGCCGGTCGGCTCAGAAGCTCCCTCAACGAGACGACGTACGGAACGTGGTTCGGGGAGGCCCGCGGGGTCGCGCTCGACGACGGCCGCTTCGTGCTCGGCGTTCCGAACGACTTCACCCGCGACTGGATCGAGGGCCATTTCCTCAGTCTGATCGGCGCCGCGATCCGCGATGTCACGGGGGAGGAGCGGCCGATCGACCTGCAGGTGGTCGACGGAGCGATTCCGGCCGAGCCCTCGCCCGACGCGCCGCGGCGGCCCGTCACGGTCGCGCCGCTGCCGAGCCGGCCCGAAAGCGGCGGCTTCAACTCGAAGTACACGTTCGACTCCTTCGTCATCGGCTCGTCGAACCGGTTCGCGCACGCGGCCGCGCTCGCCGTCGCCGAGGCGCCGGCCCAGGCGTACAACCCGCTCTTCATCTACGGCGGGACCGGCCTCGGCAAGACGCACCTGCTCCAGGCGATCGCGCAGTACGTCAGCGAGCACACGAAGGACCTCACCGTCCGTTACGTGACGAGCGAGACCTTCATGAACGACTTCATCAACTCGCTCCGCGACAAGCGGATCGAGGGCTTCAAGCAGCGCTACCGCACCTACGACGTGCTCCTGATCGACGACGTCCAGTTCTTCGAGCACAAGGAGCGGATCCAGGAGGAGTTCTTCCATACGTTCAACTCGCTCTACGAGGCGGGCTCACAGATCGTGATGTCGAGCGACCGCCCGCCGCGCGACATCGCGACGCTGGAGGAACGTCTGCGCTCGCGCTTCGAATGGGGGCTGATCACGGATATCCAGCCGCCCGACCTCGAGACGCGCATCGCGATCCTCCGCAAGAAGGTGAAGATGGACGGCATCCATCTGCCCGACCCGGAGGTGCTGACCTTCGTCGCCTCGCGTGTCTCGTCGAACATCCGCGAGCTCGAAGGTGCGCTGACGCGCGTCGTCGCCTTCTCCTCGCTCACGGGCCGGCCGATGACGGTCGAGCTCGCCCAGGACGTGCTCAAGGACGTCTTCCCGCAGGGTGAGGCGGCCGAGGTCTCGATCCAGCGCATCCAGAACCTCGTCGCCGAGCGGTTCAATCTCTCCCTCGAGGAGCTCTGCGGCGACAAGCGCTCCCAGAACATCGTCTATCCGCGCCAGGTCGCGATGTACCTCTCGCGCGAGCTCACGGACTCCTCGCTGCCGAAGATCGGCAAGGAATTCGGAGGTCGTGACCACACCACCGTCATCCATGCAACCTCGAAGATCGCCCGCCTCATCCGTGAGGACAGGTCTGTGTACAACCTCGTGCAGGAATTGACCGCACGTGTGAAGCAGGTCAGGTAGCGCGTGAACCCTGTCGATAACCGCCGGCTGTCCACAAGTCCTGTACGGTCCGGACTTGGCTCAACAGAGCCGATTCCCGTCGTCTTCCCCGGCATCCACAATGCCTATGACTCCTACAAGGATTTAGATAGATGATTGAAACCGAAGACATCGTGGGCACCGGTGTGAAGATCACCGTTCCGAAAGACGAGCTCGTCCAGGCGCTCGGCGTCGTGTCGCGGGCCGTCTCGACACGGACCTCCGTGCAGATCCTGTCCGGCATCCTGCTCGAGGCCCTGCCGGCAGAGGTGGGGGGAGGCGAGCTGCGCGTCGCGGCCACGGACATGGAGCTCTCGCTTCGCGCGACGATCGCCGCCCAGACGGACGGCGACGGCTCGATCGTCCTGCCGGGGAAGACTCTCGTCGACATCGCGCGCCTCCTGCCGGCCGACGACGTCTCGATCGAGCACAAGCCGACGGAGTCCGTCGTCCACCTGACCGCCGGCAGCGCGAGCTACACGCTCCACACGTACAGCCCCGAGGACTTCCCACGCCTGCCGGACGTCACGTCGGTGCAGACGTTCCCGGTCGACCGCGAGTCGCTGCTGGAGACGATCCAGCGTGTCGCGCGCGCGTCGTCGCGCGACGAGTCCCGCCCCGTGCTGACCGGGATCCTCGTGCAGTTCGCCGGTGGCAAGCTGACGATGGCGGCGACCGACTCGTATCGTCTCGCGGTCAAGGAGACGGAGCTCGACGGCTCGGCGCCGGAGCTCGAGGCGATCGTCCCGGGCCGCGCCCTGCAGGAGCTCGCGCGCGTCGCCTCTGCGGGCGACACCGTCGACGTGGGCGTCCACGAGAACCAGGTCGTCTTCGGGTCGGAGGGCACGTGGCTCACGACACGCCGCATCGACGGCCAGTTCCCGAACTACCGCCAGCTGCTGCCCGAGCAGTTCGAGCACGAGCTGACGCTGCCGCGCGGGGAGCTGCTCGAGGTCGTCCGCCGCGCCGCGGTGATGATCCAGCGCGCGACGCCGCTCCAACTGCGGTTCGCGGAGGGCGAGCTGACGGTGATCGCGCGGACGCACGAGGTCGGCGAGTCGAAGGAGTCGATGCCGGCGCCGTTCACCGGCGAGACGCTCGAGATCGGGTTCAACGCCGACTTCCTGCGTGACGGCCTCGAGTCCGTCGACGGCGACGACATCCGGCTCAAGCTGATCAGCCCGCTGCGGCCGGCGGTGCTCCAGGGCGACGGCGACGAGTTCACGTATCTCGTCATGCCGATCCGCTTGCCCGGCTAGCTGATCGTCGGCGACGTCACGCTCCGCGACTTCCGCTCGTACGAGCGGCTCGAGCTGACGTTGCAGCCCGGGCTCGTGCTCGCGGTCGGGCCGAACGGTGTCGGCAAGACGAATCTGCTCGAGTCGCTCCACGTCGCGACGCAGGGGTTCTCGCCGCGCACGCGCACCGACGCGCAGCTGATCCGGTTCGGCGCTACGGCGGCGCGGGCGGCCGTCCGCGGGACGCGTGCAACGACACCACTCGAGCTCGAGCTCGTATTGCATGCCGGCGCGGCGAAGCAGGCGAAGGTGAACGGAGCGCCGCTGCGGGCGGCGGAGCAGCTCCGCGGCGAGACGGCGACGCTCGTGTTCACCCCCGACCGTCTCGGCGTGATCAAGGGCGCGCCCGCAGCGCGCCGCGCGTATTTTGACCGCGTTCTCGGCCGGCTCAACCCTGCCCGCGCGCCGCTGCCCGCGGAGTACGGAGCCGCCGTCGCGCAGCGCAACGCCGCCCTGCGGCTGCGCTCGGCCGCCCTGTCGACGTGGACGGAGCAGGTCGTGGAACTCGGCGTACAGCTCGTTGCGGCCCGGAAGGAGACGCTTGCGTCGCTCGCGGCGCCGTTCGCGGAGCGCGCGGGCGAGCTCGGTCTCGCCGAGGCGGAGCTCCGGTACGGCGGTGAGCCGCCGACCGTCGCAGCACTGGAGGCGCGCCTCGACCGCGATCTCGAGCGCGGCGTCACCGGGCTCGGGCCGCACCTCGACGACGTCGTCGTCTCCTCCGGGACGCGTGAGCTGCGCAGCTTCGGCTCGCAGGGAGAGCAGCGGCTCGCCGTCCTCGCGCTGCTCCTCGCCGAGGCGGAGCTGATCGGCGAGCGTCGCGGGTTCTCGCCGCTCCTGCTGCTCGACGACGTGCTCTCCGAGCTCGACCCGGGACGACGCCGGATCCTCGCAGCGCGCGTCGCACACGCCGGGCAGGCGCTGATCACGGCGACCGACGCGGCGATGCTGCCGGTCGAGCCCGACCAGCTCGTGGAGGTGACGTACGGAACCGCTCGGTGACGAGTTGCGCCGCGAGCTCGGAGCGCTCGGCCCGAACGCCGCGATGTCCGAGACGACGGCTGCGTGGTCGGCCGCGGTCGGTCCCGACATCGCGCGCAACGCCTGGCCGGCCCGCTTTCAGCGCGACGGCACGCTGATCGTCCACACGCAGGACGCGGTCTGGGCATTCGAGCTCGGCCATCGCGCGGCGGAGATCTCGGGACGGCTGCCGGGGCGTCCGCAGCTGAAGTTCGTGCCGGGCCCGCTCCCCGAGCCGGCGGCCCCCGACGAGGCGGTCCCGGAGCCGCCCGCAGCTACCCTGGCGGAGGAGCGGCAGGCCGCCGAATGGGCCTCGTCGATCGAGGACGAGGAGCTCCGGGAGGCCGTCGCGAGAGCCGCCGCAGCGTCGCTTGCAGCCCGACCGGACGACCGCCGCTTCTGATACAGTATTTCTTGCCCGCAAATGCGGAATTTGCAGGGCTTTTTTCATGGCCAAGACGTCCTATACCGCAAAAGACATCACGGTTTTGGAGGGGCTCGAGCCGGTCAGGCTCCGCCCGGGCATGTACATCGGCTCGACGGGTCTCCGGGGCCTCCACCACCTCGTCTACGAGATCGTCGACAACTCCGTCGACGAGGCCCTCGCGGG
The DNA here is from genome assembly GCA_036562845.1 of Gaiellaceae bacterium. Lineage (GTDB taxonomy): Bacteria > Actinomycetota > Thermoleophilia > Gaiellales > Gaiellaceae > Palsa-739. The sequence goes on from DATCJJ010000020.1 coordinate 16,038, forward strand.
CCACAACGACCGGATCGAGGTCACGCTTCACCCCGACCATTCGGTGACCGTCAAGGACTTCGGCCGGGGCATGCCGGTCGACGTGATGGCGGACCAGGGCGAGTCCGCGCTGACCGTGATCCTCACGAAGCTCCACGCCGGCGGGAAGTTCGGCGGCGAGGGGTACAAGGTCTCCGGCGGGCTCCACGGCGTCGGCGCGTCCGTCGTGAACGCGCTGTCCGAGTGGCTCGTCGCCGAGGTCCGGCGCGACGGGAAGATCCATCGCCAGAGCTTCAAGATCGGCGTCCCGGACGGGCCCGTCGAGGTCGTCGGCACGGCCGACCCGGACGACACCGGGACGACGATCTCGTTCCTCCCCGACGCAGAGATCTTCGAAGAGCTCGAGATGAACGACGACACGCTGCTGCAGCGGTTGCGCGAGACGGCGTTCCTCACGAAGGGGCTGTTCATCCGCTTCGTCGACGAGCGCGCCGACGGCAAGACCGTCGAGTTCCACTACGAGGGCGGCATCCGCGACTTCGTCTCCTACATCAACGAGGCGAAGGACGCGATCCACAAGCACATCGTCTATCTCGACGGTGAGGCCGATCAGGGCCAGGTCGAGGTCGCGATGCAGTGGAACAACTCCTACCAGGAGTCGGTCTTCACCTTCGCCAACAACATCCACACGATCGAGGGCGGCACGCACCTCTCCGGGTTCCGCTCGGCGCTGACGTCGACGCTCAACCGGAAGGCGACCGACCTCAAGCTGTTGAAGAAGGACGAGAAACTCGACGGCGAGGACGTCCGCGAAGGGCTCGCGGCCGTCGTCTCGGTCAAGCTGCGGAACCCGCAGTTCGAGGGGCAGACGAAGGCGAAGCTCGGGAACCCCGGCATCGAGGGCCTCGTGCAGACGACCGTGAACGCGAAGCTCGCGCAGTTCCTCGAGGAGAACCCCCAGGACGCGAAGCAGATCTGCACCAAGGCGATCGCGGCCATGCGCGCGCGACTCGCGGCGCGCAAGGCGCGCGAGCTGACGCGGCGCAAGTCGGCGCTCGACAGCTCGTCGCTGCCGGGCAAGCTCGCCGACTGCTCGATCCGCGACCCCGAGGCGGCGGAGCTGTTCATCGTCGAGGGCGACAGCGCCGGCGGCTCGGCGAAGACCGGCCGCGACCGGACGTATCAGGCGATCCTCCCGTTGCGCGGCAAGATCATCAACAGTGAGAAGAACCGCATCAACAAGGTGCTCTCGAACAACGAGATCCAGGCGATGATCACCGCGATCGGCACCGGGATCGGCGACGAGTTCGACATCGAGCAGCTGCGCTACCACCGCGTGATCGTCATGACGGACGCCGACGTCGACGGCTCGCACATCCGCACGCTGGTGCTGACGTTCCTCTACCGCCACATGCGCGAGCTGTTCGAGCGCGGCCACGTC
>DATCJJ010000075.1:0-1795 GCA_036562845.1 Gaiellaceae bacterium
GACGTTCCCGAAGCCGGCCTCCTCCAGCTCGGCCGCCACTGCGGCGGCGTCGGCCATGGCGAACGGCCCGGGTCCGGGCAGCGGCGGGTCGAGCTCGAGCTCGCGCGAGATGACGCGGAACGCGAGGCTGATCATCGGCACGCGCTCGGGCTCGCACCACACGGCCGCGGCGAGGACGCCCCGCGGCCTCAGCACGCGTGCGACCTTCCCGAGCAGCTCGCGGCGGTCGGCAGCGAACATCAGGCCGAAGCGGCTGAGCGCGACGTCGAACGAGCGCGCGCGGAGCGGCGTCCTCTCGACGGCGCCGACGACGAACTCGACGTTGTCGACTTCGCCCGCGGCGCCCGCGGCCGCACGCGCGGCCTCGACCATCGACGGGGAGATGTCGACACCGATGACGCGTCCGTTCGGTCCGACGGCGCGCGCCGCCGTCAGAGCCGGCTCCCCGACGCCGCTGCCGATGTCGAGGACGGACATGCCGGACGCGACGCCGCCGAGCTCGAGCAGCCGCGCCGTCACCGCCGCGCCGCCGCGCTCGAACTGGGGCCGCCAGCGACTCCAGCCCGCGCTGACGTCGTCCCAGATCGTGCGTTGCTGCTCTCGGATCGCCCTCACGTCCAGCGCCGGCGCGACCATCGGCATGCCCCGCTACAGAAACCGAGTCGTCGGATGCGCGGTCGTCCAGACGCCGGGTCGAACGGTCTCGAGCGCCTCCAGCACCCGCTCGACCTCGGCCTCCGTGTTGTAGACGGCGAACGAGAGACGGACGGTGCCGACGAGACCGAGAGTGTCCACGAACGAGCTGGCGCAGTGCACGCCGCAGCGGACGGCGATCCCGAGGCTGTCGAGATGGCCGCCGACGTCGTACGGGTGGATTCCGTCGACGGCGAGCGACACGATTCCGGCCGGGCGGCGGGCCGGGTCGCCGATGACCTGCACGTGGTCGAGGTCGCCGATCCCTTCGACCGCGGACCGGACGAGGTGCTCGTCGTGCCGCACGACGGCGTCCCACCCGAGTCCGTCGACGTAGCGAAGGGCGGCGGCGAGGCCGACGGCGCCGGCAACGTGCGGCGTCCCCGCCTCCAGGCGCGCGGGCACGGGCACGTACTCGACGGGCGCGGCGAAGCTCACGCCCTTCACCGTCCCACCGCCCACCTGATACGGCGGCAACGAGGCGAGGAGCTCGTGACGGCCGTAGAGGACGCCGATCCCCATCGGTCCGTAGACCTTGTGGCCGGAGAAGCAGTAGAAGTCGACGTCGAGGTCGCGGACGTCGACCGGTTGGTGCGGTACCGCCTGCGCTCCGTCGACGACGACGACGGCGCCGTGAGCGTGGGCAGCCGCCGCCATCTCGCGCACCGGGTTCGCCGTCCCGAGCACGTTCGAGACATGCGAGAGCGCCGCGACCCTCACTCGCGCGTCGAGCGCCGCCTCGAAGGCCTCGATCTCGACCGAGCCCGCAGCGCTGACGGGGACGACGACGAGCTCCGCGCCGAGGTTTTCGCACAGACGCCGCCACGGGAGCAGGTTGCTGTTGTGCTCCATGTCCGTGACGACGACGCGATCCCCGCGCCGAACGATCTGCCGGCCGAGCGTGTCGACCAGCAGGTTGAGCGCGTCCGTCGTGCTCCGGGTGAAGACCACCTCGCTCGCCCGCTCGGCTCCGATCGCCTCCTGCACGGTCGCGCGCGCCTGCTCGTAGCGTTCGGTCGAGCGCATGCTCAGGCGATAGAAGCCTCGCCCGACGTTGCTGTTGCTCGTCGAGTAGTAGTCGACGATCGCCTCGAGCACCTGC
>DATCJJ010000082.1:0-7591 GCA_036562845.1 Gaiellaceae bacterium
GATCACCGTGAACGCCTCCGCGTAGTCGAAGATCAGGTAGCCACCGGAGGGAAGATCGACGCGGCGGCTCAGGGTCGACTTGATCTCAGCTTCGACGCCGAACGCCTCCATGAGCGTCGGGGTGTCCTTGTAGCGGATCACGCGCTCGACCATGTGCGGCGAGGTCTTCTTCAGATAGCCGGTGATGCGCTTGAACGCCTGGTCGTTGTCGACGTACGCCTTCTCGAAGTCGCCGGTGAACAGGTCGCGCGTGACGCGCAGGGGCAGCTCGGCCTCCTGATAGATCAGCTCGGGCGCCTTGGCCGTCTTCGCTTTCGTCTGGATGGACTTCCAGAGCCGCTGCAGGAAGACGAGGTCGCGCTCGATGTCCTCCTCGGACGCGCCTTCGGCGGCGGTGCGGACGATGACGCCGCCTTCCTTGACGGCGAGCTTCTTGAGAATGTCCTTCAGCCGCTGCCGCTCGTCGTCGTCGAGCCGGCGCGAGACGCCGAGGCCCTCCCCCTGCGGGACGAAGACGACGAAGCGGCCGGGCAGCGAGATCTGGGTCGTCAGGCGCGCGCCCTTCGTCTTCATCGGATCCTTCACCGCCTGGACGAGGATCTGCTGGCCTCGGCTGATCAGGTCCTGGATCTTCCGGCCGTGGCCCTTCTCGAGCTCCGGGCCGACGATCTCGTCGACGTAGAGGAAGCCGTTCTTCTCGAGGCCGATCTCGACGAACGCCGCCTCCATGCCCGGCAGGACGTTGTCGACGACGCCGAGGTAGATGTTCCCGGCGATCGAGCGCCGGTCGGGCCGCTCGAGGTAGACCTCTGCGACGCGGCTGTCCTCGAGGACGGCGACGCGCTGCTCGCCGACGTCGACGGACACGATCAGCTCGCGCTTCGCGGCCGGCAGCGGTGCGCGGCGCTGTGGCTCGCGCCGGCGGCGCGGCTCGTTGCGGCGGCGCTCCTGCCGCTGCGAGACGGCCTTCTCCTTCTTCGCAGCAGGCTTCGCGGTCTTCTCCGGCGCGTCGCCGGTCTCGGCGGTCGCCGGCTTCTTCCGGTTGCGCCCGCCGCGGTTGCCGCGGCGGCGCTTCGGCTTGGTCGGATCAGTTGTGTCGTCGGGAGCGGCCTCGGGGGCCTGCTCCTCGACGATTACTTCGGGTTCGGGAAGCGACGCAGTCTCCTCGACTGCAGCCGCAGGGACGTCAGGGACGGATTTCCGTCGACGAAACCAGGGCAAGTAAGAACTCCTTCGTGATGGTGCGGCGCTGCGGCCTCGAGGCCCGCGCGCTCGCTATGAACGAAAAACGTCGGCATACGCCGTTCCCAAGGGTATCAGCGACTCCAGCCGGCTCCTACTCCGTCCGGTGGGGGTCCTACGATCCGCGGCAATTCCGACCCGGAGGTAGCCGTGACGGGCAAGCGCGAGGCCGAGGAGCTCCTGCTGATCGAGGAGGCGGACGCCTGGTTCGAGTATCTCGAGGCCACCCGGGCCCAGTCGGCGACGCGGTACCGCGAGGTCGAGCCGTGGGCGTGGGCGCGCCTCTCGCAGCGCCTCCGCGCGATCAAGGCCCGCCGCGCGAAGCTCCGGCCTGCAGCCGCCTGAGCGCGGCCTCGCCGACGGCGCGCGTGCCCGCGTAGGCAACCGCGCCCTTCACCGCCCACCCCGCGACCGGCACGAGGTCGAGCAGCTCCCGGGCCACCGTCCGCAGCGCGAACGCGATGCCCACGGTCGCGCCCACCTCGGGCAGGCGCTCCCGCGGATCGGCGCTCCGCCCGTAGGCCTGGTGGAGCCGCAGCACGAGCCGCAGCTCGTTGCGCAGCAAGACGGGCAGGTCGACGCCGGGGATGAAGACCGCGGTTGCAACGAGCGCGTTCTTCCGTGCGAAGCTCGTGATCAGCTCCTCGGCGACCGCCTCCCGCAGGACCGGGACGCGGGCGGCGAGCGGGGCGCCGTCCTCGCCGAGACGCGCCGCGATCGTGCGCGCGATCGCCGGGATCGGAAAGCCTTCGCCGGGCCGGAGCCGGATCACGTCGGTGGCGAGGACATAGGGCACGTCGTCGATCTCCTCCGGCACCACGGCGACGATCGGCACGCGGGCGCGCCGCGCGCGCTTCAGCGCCTCCGCGTCGGAGCCGTCGTCGGCCCACACGTGGACGTAGACCGCGGCACCTCTCGGATCGTCACTCCCGCCGACGCCGAGCTTCGCACGCAGTGTCGGGGCGAGCGCCCGCGCGCCGCCGACGACGAGCGGCTTGTCCGAACGCGCGGAGACGCCGATCTCCTTGATCAGCGCGCGGACGGTGCTGATCCGAACGGGCAGGCTCACGCCGTGCGGCGCCGCGGCGAGCGCGCGACGCGGCCGCGGCCGTGGATCGCGAGCAGGACGCCGACGGCGGCGAGGTTCGCGATCATCGACGAGCCGCCGACGCTCACGAACGGCAACGGGATGCCGGTGATCGGCGCGATGCCCATCGTCATCCCGACGTTCACGAAGATCTGGAAGAGCATCCCGACGACGACGCCGCCGGCGACGACTGCCGAATACAGATCGCGGGCGATCGTGATGATCCGCAGGCCACGCCAGAGCACGAGCAGGTAGAGCGCGAGCAGCAGCGACGCGCCGATGAACCCGCGCTGCTCGGCGAAGCCTGCGAACACGAAGTCGGTCTGACGCTCGGGCAGGAAGCCGAGATTGACCTGCGTCGAGTTGCGCACGCCGCGTCCGCGCACCTCGCCCGAGCCGACGGCGGCGATCGACTGCTCGAGGTTGTACGTCGCGTCGACGGAGCACTTGTTCGGATGGACGAAGCAGGTGAGGCGCGACTTCTGATAGCCGTGCAGGAAGTTGACGCCGGCAGCGGGGCCGATCCAGAGCACGACGCTGATCAGGAGCGCGGCGAGCGACCCGAGCACTGCGAGCTGGCGCCACGGCGTGCCGCTGACGAAGAGCATCGCGCCGAGCGCCGCCGCGTAGACGAGCGCCGTCCCGAGATCCGGCTGCGCGAACACGAGGATGATCGGCACGAGCCCGAGCCCGAGCACGCGCATCGTCAGCGACGGTTCCGCGCCCGCACGCGCACGCTCGGCGATGAACGCGGCGATCGCGAGCACGAACAGCAGCTTTCCGAACTCGGACGGCTGGAACTTGATGAAGCCGAGGTCGATCCACCGCGTCGAGCCGCGCGCGGCGCGACCGGCGAGGAGGACGACCGCGATCAGCCCGATCGTCCCGAAGTAGATGGGCTTCCAGAAGCGGCGGTAGATGTCGGGATCGACGACGAGCGCGATGACGAGCGCGACGACGCCGACGCAGAGATAGACGATCTGCCGCGTCAGGTAGTAGTCGGGATTGCCGGGGACGAGGAAGCGCGTCACGCCGGAGACGGCCCAGAGGCCGACGGCGAGCAATCCGGCGACGCCGGCGATCAGCAGCCAGTCGAGCGAGCGCAGGACGCGCGCGAGCGCCGCGCCCTCGTCGCGGCGGCGGGTGATGCCCCGGCTTTGTGATCCGGCGTACTCGAGCATCAGTCCGAATGGTGTGAGGTTGTGCTCTTGACCTTCACGTGGAAGAACGACGCGAAGACCTCCGCCGCGGCCGGCGCGGCCGCCGTGCCGCCGTGGCCGCCATTTTCGATCACGGCGCAGACCACGAGCTTCGGGTCGTCCGTCGGACCATAGCCGCACCACCAGGATTGATCCTTCGTGCCGAGGTAGCCGGGCAGTTGCACGACCTTCTCCGCAGTCCCCGTCTTGCCGGCGATCGACACGGGGAACCGGCCGAAGACCGGATACGACGTCCCGAAGGTCATGTGCGTCGCCTCCCACAGACCCTGGCGCACGACCTGGATCGCGGCCGGGTCGACGGCGACCTGCGTCGGGTTCGGGAGCGCCGGCGTCGGCACCGCCTGGCCGTTCGCGCTCTCGACGTCGCGCAGCACGTGCGGCGTGACGAGCTTGCCGCCGTTTGCGATCAACGCGTAGAACCGCGCCATCTGCAGCGGCGTCACGAGCAGGTCGCCCTGGCCGATCGCCAGCTGGATCGAGTTCCCCGGCTTCCACAGCTGATCGACCTGCCAGCAGCACGGGTCGCGCTTCCGCGAGTACTGCTGCTTGCGCCACGCACTCGTGGGCACGAGCCCGCGCGCCTCGGGTCCGACGTCGAGACCGCTGAGTGCACCGAAGCCGAACTTCCGCGACCACTGCTGCAGCGGCTGCCCGCGGTCGCCGCGCAACTCGTAGAACATGTTCCCTACTTGGTAGAAGTACGTGTCGCACGAGTACGCGAGCGCGGTCGGCAGATCCATCTGCTGATCGACGTTGGGGTCCCAGTTGTGGAACGGATGATTCGACTTGTCGTCCGGTGACACGTACGTCGCGGTGCACGGCAGGTCGGCGTACGGCGAGATGAGATGCTCCTGCATCGCCGCGATCGCCGTCACCGGCTTGAACGTCGAGCCCGGCGGATACGTCGCCATCGTCGCGCGGTCGAGCGACGGGTAGTTCGATGCCTCTGCCGTCTTCTTCGTCAGCCCCTGGGCGGCGAGCGCCTTCTGCGTGACGCGGCCTGCATAAACCGACGGCTTGTATGTCGGTGCGGACGCCATCGCGAGGATCGAGCCGTCGCTCGGGTCGAGCGCGACGATCGCGCCGCCGCGAGCAGCCCACTGCCCGTCGGCCTGCGCGAACGCGATCCCGTCCTGCAACGCCTTCTCCGCCGCCTTCTGAAGCGGCAGCGAGATCGTGAGCCGCACGTTCTGCCCCACCGCCGGCTGCTTCGTCACCTCGAGCGCGCTGCGCGGCCGCCCGAGCGCATCGAGCCGGCGCTTTGCCGTGCCGTCGACGCCGCGGAGGTAGCTGTCGTAGGTCGACTCGACACCGGCCTGGCCGATCTGGTCCTGGAGCCCGTAGCCCTTGCCGAGGTGCTGCAGCTGACTCTGGTTGATCGCCCCGACGTAGCCGAGCAGCTGCGCGGCCAGCGACTGGTACGGGTAATGGCGGATGTACGTCTTCCCCGTCGTCACGCCGGGGAAGTCGCTCGCGTGCTCCGCGAGATAGGCGACGAGCCGCTCGTTCGCGTCCCCAACGACGGTCACCGGCGTCAGCGGGTCGCCGCGGCGCCGCGCCATCCCACGGACGATCTCGCGGAGCGGCACCTGCGTGACCTGCGCGAGCCGCTTCAGCTCGCCGTAGCGCGACTTCGGCAGGTCGGACGGCCACACCTGCACGGCGATCGCCTGCCGGTTCGTGACGAGCGGATGCCCATCACGGTCGAGGATCCAGCCGCGCGGGGCGAGCACGGGCACGGCGCGGAACGAGTTCGCCTGGGCCTGGTTCACGTACTTCGTCCCGGAGAGGACTTGCAGCGCCCAAAGACGCAGGAACAGCGCGCCGAAGACGATCAGCAGCGCGGCGCTCAGCAGCCCGACGCGCGTGACGATCCGCGGCGACCGCCACGGCGGGATCGGCTCCGGTTGCGGCTCGGGCTCGGGCGCCGGGACGAGCGGCGGGCGTTCGAGCGTGCTAGCCAAGCAGCTGCACCTCGGTCGCATAGTCCGCCCGGTCGAGCGGGCGCAGCAGGCGGCGGACGAGTGCGTACACAGGCGCTGTGAGAATGAGGTTCAGCACCATCGACGGCAGGAGTCCGCGGAAGAGCGGGCCTGCCGGCGCCGGCTCGCCGAGCACGAAGTGCAGGATCAGGACGCCGAAGGCATAGAGCATTGTGATCACGGCCACGGAGAGGAACGGCGCGTGCGCGCGGTCGCGTCCGGTCGTCTCGCCGTAGCGGCCGATCCAGTAGCCGGCGAGGGTCAGCACCAGCGACGTCAGCCCGAGCTTCGCGAGCGTCGCCGTGTCGACCAGCAGGCCGCCGAAGAAGCCGCCGACGGCGCCGAACAGCGAGCCGCGGAGGAGCGCGACCGCCACGAGCGTCACGAGCAGCAGGTCCGGCTCGCCGCCGAGCACGCGCGCCTGCGAGAAGATCGAGACCTGACAGATCGCTGCGACGAAGAGCAACGCCGCGGCCTTGAGGCCGTCGAGGACGCTCACGTCTTCGGGATGAGCGCCGCGACGACGTCGAGCGAATCGAAGTGCGCGTACGGCGTGACCTGCACGGTGAGGAACGTCGCGATGTCGCTCGGCGAAGCCGAGAGCACGTCGCCGATCGGGATCCCGTACGGGTAGTAGTCGGGATAGCGGCGGTCGACGGTGCCGCGCGTGACGATGACGTCGCCCTTCTTCACGACGGCTTCCTTCGGAACGCGGTCGAGGATGAACGAGCCGCGCGGTCCGCGGCGGATCAGACCGCTCACGCCGTGCGTGACGTCGACGGCGGGGATGGAGCTCTCCGGATCGGTGAGCAGCGTCACCTGCGCCGTGTGCGGCTCGACGTTCGTCACGCGGCCGATCAGTCCGTCGGCGGTGACGACCGGCGTGTTCAGGCGCAGCCCGCTGCTCGTGCCGGCGGCGATCGTCAACTGCTGCGCGAACGGCGTGCCCGGGAACGAGATCACCGTCGTGTTGACCGCGCGGTACTGCTTCGGGAACGTCTTCAGCTCTTCGAAGCGCAACAGCGCCTTCAGCTCCGCGACCTGCCGCTCCGCAGCGAGCCCGCCGACGGCCTGCGCGCGAAGCTGCCGGTTCTCGCGGCGGAGCTTCGCCGCCTCCGACTTCGCGCTCGTCAGGCTGCTCAGGTAGTCGTACGCGTCGCGGAACGGGCGCGCGACGCGGTCGGCCGCGACCTGGAACGGCTCGAGCGCCGTCGCGCCGTACCCCTGAGCGGTGTGGAGCGCGCCCGACGTCGGCGAACGGAACGAGATCGTCAGCAGGACGAGTGCGAGCAGGACGAGCCCGAGCAGGATCGCCCGGCGGACGTGCGCGTTCCGGCCCCTCGGGGGCCGGCGTTCGTTCCTGGAGCGCTGGACCGACGTGCCCAGCACCGCCACGCGCGCGGTGCGGTCGCGGGAAGCCACGGGCCTAGGGTATCGCCGCAGGCGGTCGGGTGAGGCTTATGTGCGGGACTTTTCGATCCTACGAGTACCGACGGCCGTTGCGGCTGCGGGCCCGCGCGCGGTTCGACCGGTGGATCGCCTCGAACTCCTCGAGGCTCCGCCCCGAGCCGACCGCCACACAGGTGAGCGGGCTCTCGGCGAGGTGGACCGGCATCTGCGTCTCGTGGCGCAGCCGCTCGTCGAGGCCGGTCAGGAGCGAGCCGCCGCCGGCGAGCACGATTCCGCGGTCCATGATGTCCGCCGCGAGCTCGGGCGGAGTCTTGTCGAGCGTCGACTTGATCGCCTCGATGATCTGCGTCACCGGCTCGTCGAGCGCGCGGCGGATCTCCTCGCTCGTGAGGATGACGGTCTTCGGCAGACCGGTCAGCATGTCGCGGCCGCGCACCTCCGCCTGGAGCTCTTCCTTCATGTCCCAGGCGGAGCCGATCTCGAGCTTGATCTCCTCGGCCGTCTGCTGACCGATCAAGAGCTTGTAGTCGCGCTTGATGTGATTGATGATCGCCTCGTCCATCTCGTCGCCGCCGACGCGCAGCGACTGCGAGACGACGATGCCGCCGAGCGAGATGACTGCGACCTCGGTCGTGCCGCCGCCGATGTCG
>DATCJJ010000097.1:0-1706 GCA_036562845.1 Gaiellaceae bacterium
GCCTGGAGGCCGACGTGCGAGTCGCCCATCTCCCCCTCGATCTCCGCCTTCGGCGTCAGCGCCGCGACCGAGTCGACTGCGACGACGTCGAGCGCGCCCGAGCGGATGAGGAGCTCCGCGATCTCGAGCGCCTGCTCGCCGGTGTCGGGCTGCGACACGAGCAGGTTGTCGATGTCGACGCCGATCTTCTTCGCATACGTCGGGTCCATCGCGTGCTCGGCGTCGATGAATGCGCAGATGCCGCCGCGGCGCTGCGCCTCCGCGATCACGTGGTAGACGAGCGTCGTCTTTCCGGACGACTCCGGGCCGAACACCTCGACGATCCGCCCGCGCGGCAGCCCGCCGATGCCGAGCGCGAGATCGAGCGCGAGGGATCCAGTCGACACCGCACCGATCGAGACGGCGGCGCGGTCGCTCATCTTCATGACCGAGCCCTTGCCGAACTGGCGCTCGATCTGCCCGAGGGCGACGTCAAGGGCGTCTTGCTTGTCCATTACTCAGAGCCTCCCAGGTCTGCCGATGCCAGCACTTCATAGTCCGCACCCGACGGGCGGAGCTTCGATAGAAAAGCAGCCGCGTCGGACGGAACCAGAACATGTGTTCGTAGCGTAGCCGGGAACTCCTCCTGCAGCTTCGGCCGCTCCCGATAGCGCGCGACGGTGACGTGCGGGAGCCACGGCCGCTCCTCGTCCCGCCCGAGCGCGTCGGCGAGTGCGCCGCCGGCCCCGCCGAGATCCTCGAAGGTGAGCATCGCCGCCGCGCGCGTCTCGCGGTACCGGTCCGGGCGCAGCCGGACGGGTACGGCGTCCGCGGCTGCGGCGCGCAGCCGCTCGAGGATCACGGGCGCCTCGGCGGCGGGCCGTGAGCCGAGAAAGACGAGCGTGAGGTGCAGGTGCTCCCGCGGCACGACGCGGACGCGCCGGCCTGCGTAGACGCCGGACTGCCAGGCGGCGATGCCCTCGAGCCAGTCGGCCGGGAGACGGAGCGCGAGGAAGAGTCGGAGCCTTTCATCGCCTCCGACGCTACCGCGCGGAGTCATACGCCTTCGTCGCGACTTCGTGCCAGAAGCGTGCGCACGAGGTGAAGGGCGAAGACGACGGAGCGCGCGCGGATGGATGCGCGGTCGCCGGGGAAGCTGAACTCGCGGCCCAGGCCGCCGTCGGGCCCCTCCGCATGCACATAGACGAGGCCGACGGGCTTCTCCTCGGTCCCGCCGCCGGGCCCGGCAACCCCTGTCACGGACACCGCGACGTCGACGCCGAGCCGCTCTCGTGCACCGCGCGCCATTGCCGCCGCGACCTCGGCCGAGACGGCGCCGTGCTCGTCGAGCAGCGCCTGAGCCACGCCGAGCTCACGCATCTTGACGTCGTTCGCGTAGGCGACGACGCCGCCGTGGACGGCGTCCGACGAGCCCGGAATCGACGTCAGCCGGGCCGCGACGAGGCCGCCCGTGCACGACTCGGCCGTCGCGAGCGAGTAGCCGTGGGCGCGGCAGAGGTCGAGGACGTGCTCCTCCACCCCGTGCTCGTCGCTGCCGTAGAGCCACTCGTCGAGCGGCCCGAGGAAGCCGCGCTCGAGTTCGTCGGCGCGGCCGTCCGCGCCCGGCTCCACGACGAAGTCGACGTGGATCTCGAAGTCGCGCGCGCAGATCGTCACCTCGACGCCGTCGCCGTCGCCGCCGGCATCGTCGAGCGCGCGGGCGACGG
>DATCJJ010000153.1:0-4471 GCA_036562845.1 Gaiellaceae bacterium
TACCGGATCGTCGAGATCAACGACAACAAGCCGCAGGCGCTCGGCACGGTCACGGCCAAGGTCGTGCCGTCCATCCGCTAGCGAGGCGTGGCCGCTGCTGCGCCCCTGCAGGAGCGGAGGCCCGGAGACTCGCTCCGGGCCTCCGCCGTCTCGCGCGCCTTCGCCGGCGTGCAGGCGCTGCGCGGCGTCTCGCTCGAGCTGCGGCCCGGCGAGGTGCTCGGCCTGATCGGCCCGAACGGCGCCGGCAAGTCGACGCTCGTGAACCTGCTGAGCGGCTTCGACCGGCCGACGCAGGGCCAAGTCGTGCTCGACGGCCGGGACGTCACCCGCTGGCGTGCGAGCCGGCGCGGACGCAACGGGCTCGCCCGCACGTTCCAGCACAGCCATGCGTTCCGGGCGCTCTCCGTGCTCGAGAACGTCGAGGTGTCGGCGCTCGGCGCCGGCGCGTCGCCGAAGGCGGCCGCTCGCCGCGCGCGCGAGCTGCTCGAGTTGCTCGGCCTCGCCCTGTACGCGGATGCTCCTGCGGCCGGCCTGGCGCACGGCGACGAGCGGCGCCTCGGCGTGGCGCGTGCGCTCGCGACCGAGCCGCGCTACGTCCTGCTCGACGAGCCGGCGGCGGGACTGCCCGAAGCGGAGGTGCCGGGCTTCGCCGCCGTCGTCCGCACCGTCCGCGACGACCACGGCGCCGGCGTGCTGCTGATCGACCACAACATGGCGCTGATCATGGACGTCTGCGACCGCATCCAAGTGCTCGACCAGGGCGAGACGCTGGCCGAGGGAACGCCGGCGGAGATTCGCGCCAACCTCGACGTCGCCGCCGCGTACCTCGGCGAGAGCGCCGTCGTCGAGGAGGACGGGTGACGACGCTCGCGCTCGATCGGCTCAGCGTCCGCTACAGCGCGGTCGACGCGGTCCGCGCCGTCTCGCTCGAGGTGAAGCCCGGCGAGATCGTCGGGCTGATCGGCCCGAACGGCGCGGGGAAGTCCTCGACCCTCCACGCGATCATGGGCGCCGCGCCCGTCGTCGGCGGCGACATCAGGCTCGGCGGCGACTCGCTCGTCGGCCGCCGTTCCGAAGACGTCGCGCGCAAGGGAGTCGCGCTCGTGCCCGAAGGACGCCGGATCTTCGCCGAGCTGACGGTGGAGGAGAACCTCCGCCTCGGACTGGCAGCGCGGCGGACGACGACGAACGGGGACGTGCTCGACGACGCATTCGAGCTCTTCCCGATCCTCCGTGAGTTTCGACGGCGCAACGCCGGCGCCCTCTCGGGCGGTCAACAGCAGCAGCTCGCGATCGCGCGCGCACTCGTCGCCGAGCCCGACGTGCTGCTCCTCGACGAGCCGTCCCTCGGTCTCGCGCCGCGGATCGTCGACGTCGTCTTCGAAGCGCTCGCGCGGATCCGCGAGCGCGGGCTGGCGGTCCTGCTCGTCGAGCAGCGGGCGCAGCGCACCGTCGCGCTCGCCGACCGCAGCCACGTCCTCGCGAACGGCGCGCTCAGGCTCACGCTCGGCCCGGACGACGCCGCCGACACCGACCGGCTGATCGCCGCGTACATGGCATGACGGTCGCGTTCCTCAACCTCTCGTGGCCGACCTTCGCGGAGGCGCTCTCGTTGGGCGGGATCTACGCGCTGATGGCCGTCGGCATCGGGCTCGTGTTCGGCGTGCTCCGCCTCGTCAACTTCGCGTACGGGCAGCTGATCATGGCCGGCGCCTATGCGATCGCGTACTCGTCGCAGTGGGGGTGGCCGACGTGGGGCGGGATCATGCTCTGCTTCGCGGTCGTGCTCGCGCTGTCGACCGCGATGGACTGGCTCGTCTTCCGCCCGCTCCGCGGGCACTCGCCGGCAGTGATGCTCGTCGCGACGTTCGCCGTCGCGTTCCTCCTGCAGAGCATCGCGGTGCTCGCGTTCGGCCAGCTCGGCACCGTCGCGTCGTCGATCGGGCCCCTGAACCAGCCGTGGGACATCGGCGGCGTCCTCATTCGCAAGATCGCCATCGTCTCGATCGCGATCGCCGCGTTCTGCCTCGTGTTGCTGCAGCTCCTGCTGACGCGGACCTCGGTCGGCCTGCACATGCGCGCGGCCGCGATGGACTTCCGCACCTCACGGATGCTCGGCGTGCGCGCCAACCGGGTGATCGGCGGCGCCGTGCTCATCTCCGGCCTGCTCGCCGCCGTCTCGGCGTTCATGCTCACCGCCCGCAACCCGCAGGTGACGCCGATCTTTGGGCTCGACGAGACGATCGTCGTCCTCGCCGGCGTCGTGCTCGGCGGGCTGACACGGCCGATCTCGGCGACGCTCGGCGGCTTCACGATCGGCTTCGCGAGCGGGATCCTCGGCGGCGCGCTGCCCACCGACCAGAGCCAGTACCTCCCGAGCTTCCTCTTCGGCGCCGTCATCCTCGTCCTGATCATCCGGCCGGCCGGCCTCTTCACGCGCGGCGACGTCGCGATGGAGCGCCTGTGATCCTCCGCCGTCTGCCCGAGGTCATCGGCCCGGTGCTGCTCGTGCTCGGCGCGGCGCTGCTCGGCCTCGGCGTGTCGACCTCGCTGCAGACCTACTTCCTCGACACGCTCGTGAAGGTCTCGATCGTCGTCGCGCTCTACGTCTTCATCGGCAACTCCGGTGTGCTCTCGTTCGGGCACATCGCGTTCGTCGCGCTCGGCGTCTGGACGGCAGGTGTGCTCACGGTGCCGGAGAGCCAGAAGAACGCGATCATGCCGGGCCTCGCGCACTTCCTCCTGCACACGAACGTCGGGAACATCGCCTCGCTGGCGCTCGCCGCGGCGGTCGGGCTCGTCTTCGCCTTCATCGTCGGGCTACCGCTGATGCGGCTCTCCGGCCTCGCGGCCGGCATCGCCACGTTCGGGGTGCTCGAGATCGTGAACAACCTCCTGCGCTACTGGCAGTCGGTTGGGCCCGGGTTGAACGCGTTCTCGTCGGTGCCGCAGACGACCGGGATCTGGCAGGCCGCGGTCGCGGCGATGATCTGCATCGTCGTCGCGTACGCCTACCAGCGCAGCCGCTTCGGGCGGCAGCTCCGCGCCGCGCGCGAGGATCCGGCGGCCGCGTCGGCAGCGGGAATCTCGATTTATCGCCACCGCCTGCTCGCGTTCACGCTTTCGGGCGCGCTCGCCGGCCTCGCCGGCGGCCTGTACGTCCACCTGCTGCCGATCGAGGTCGACTCGCTCTACCTCGACCTCACCTTCATCACGCTCGCGATGCTCGTCGTCGGCGGCTCCGGCAGCCTGCTCGGCGCCGTCCTCGGCGCGCTCGCAGTCAGCGGGCTCGACTCGTTCCTCTCGGCGTCGGAAAACGGCGTCGACGTCCTCGGCCTGCACCTCGACCTGCCGACGGGGACGACTGTGATCGTGATCGGGACGTTGATGGCGGTCGTGCTCGTGCTGCGGCCGAGCGGGCTGAGCGGCGGCCGCGAGCTCGCATTGCCGCGACGCCGCCGTCTCGCAGATCTCCAGAAAGCGAGGGCATCGACATGAGGTTCAGCATCTACTCGGAGCTCCAGAGCTGGCCCGGCAAGCCGTACGACCGGCTCTACGGCGAGGTGCTCGAGCAGATCGAGAACGCCGACCGGCTCGGCTACGACACGTACGCGGCGATCGAGCATCTCTTCTTCCCGAAGTTCTCCGCGTCGGCGAACGTCTTCGGGCTGTTCGGGATCGCGGCCGCGCGCACGCACCGCATCAACTTCCGGACGATGCTGCACATCCTCCCGTACCACAACCCGCTCGTCCTCGCCGCGATGATCCACGAGTTCTCGTTGCTGACGAACGGGCGCTACGAGTTCGGCGTCGGGCGCGGGCACGGCTGGATCCCGCTCGCCGCCGGGACGCCGCTCGACGAGACGTCGCGGCCGCGGTACGAAGAGGCGCTCGATCTCTTCGTCGAGGCGCTCCACAACGACACCGTCAGCTTCCACGGCGAGTACTGGAACGTCGACGACAGTCACGTGATCCCGTTCAGCGGCAACCGCTTCCGGGTCGTCCTCGGCGGCACCTCCGACCGGACGTACGACCTCGCGGCGAAGCACGGCTGGTCGGTCGCAGTCCCGCCGCTGCTCCCGTACGCGGCGCTGAAGGAACAGCTCGACCTCTATCGGGGCAAGTGCGCGGAGTACGGCACGACGCCGGACATCATCTGGATCCACGCGTGCTACATCGACGACGACCGCGAGCTCGCGAAGCGCGAGGCGGAGCGTCACATGCGCGGCTTCCTCGAGGGCAACGCGTCGCCGCTCACCGAGTACACGCCGCCGCCTGCAGACAAGCTGAACGCCGCCGGCTACGGGTTCTACGCGAGCGGGATCATGGAGAAGCTCGCCGCGACGCCGTACGACGAGATGATCGCGGGCGACATCGTCTGGGTCGGGACGCCGGAAGATGTGATCGAGCGCATCCGGGAGACGATCGACGTCTGCGAGGGGTTGACCGAGATCGCGATCACGACGAATCC
>DATCJJ010000027.1:0-15681 GCA_036562845.1 Gaiellaceae bacterium
GGCGCGGTCACGACTACGTCGATCTGGCGCTCCTGACCGACGGTCTCCGCGCCGAGCGCGAGCAGGGAATCACGATCGACGTCGCCTACCGCTCGTTCGTCACGCCGCGCCGCCGCTTCCAGCTCGCGGACGCGCCGGGCCACGTCCAGTACACGCGGAACATGGTCACCGGCGCCTCGACCGCACACGTCGCGGTGATCCTGATCGACGCGCGCAACGGCGTCGCCGAGCAGACGCGCCGTCACGCGTACATCGCGTCGATCCTGCGCGTCCCGCACATCACGGTCGCGGTCAACAAGATGGACCTCGTCGACTGGTCGCAGGAGCGGTTCGACGAGATCGCCCGCGAGGTCGAATCGCTCGGTCTCGCGGACCTGCACGTGATCCCGATCTCGGCGCTCACGGGCGACAACGTCGTCGAGCCGACCGAGAACATGCCGTGGTACGAGGGCCCGTCGCTGCTCGACCACCTCGAGACCGTCGAGATCGCGCGCGACCGGAACCTCGACGCGCGCCGCTTCCCCGTGCAGTGGGTGATCCGGCCGATGTCGGCGGAGCATCCGGACTACCGCGGCTACGCCGGGAGCGTCGCCGGTGGCGTCTGGCGGGCCGGCGACGAGGTCGTCGTCCTGCCGTCGGGGCTTCGGTCGACCGTCGAGGCGATCGAGCCGGAGGACCCCGCCGTGCCGCCCGAGTCGGTGACGATCCGCCTCGCGGACGACATCGACGTCTCGCGGGGCGACATGCTCGCCGATCCCGAAAAGCCGCCCGCGGTGGCGCGGGAGCTCGAGGCGCGCATCTGCTGGATGAGCGAGCGCCCGCTCGAGGCGCGCGCGAAGCTCGCCGTCAAGCACACGACGCGTTCCGTGCGGGCCGTCGTCGACGAGCTCGTCTCCGCCGTCGACATCCACACGCTCGCCGACCGGCCCGCGCCGGACCGGTTCGAGCTGAACGAGATCGGCGTCGTCCGCCTCCGGCTCTCCGAGCCGCTCGCGGTGGATCCGTACGCGGAGTCGCGCGAGACAGGCGCCTTCATCCTCATCGACGAGGCGACGAACGACACGGTGGCCGCCGGGATGGTGCTCAGCTCCTCGTGACCTGGCAGTTCACGCTCACGGGGCTCCTGATCGGCGTGATCGTCGGCCTGACCGGCATGGGCGGCGGCTCGCTGATGACGCCGATCCTCGTCATCCTCTTCGGCTTCAAGCCGACGTACGCCGTCGGCACGGACATCGTCCACGGCGCGATCTTCAAGTCGTTCGGCGCGGTCCGGCATCGCCGGCTCGGCACCGTCCACGCGCGGCTGACCGCGTGGATGTTCCTCGGCTCGGGGCCGCTGTCGCTCGCAGGCGTCGGCGTCGCGACGCTGATCAAGCACCACTACGGCGACAGCGCACAGAGCATCGAGAGCTACGCGGTCGGCGCGGCGCTCGTCGCGGGCGGTGTCGGCTTCCTCGCGAAGACGTTCATCAAGCGCGGCATCAAGCCGAACGACGCGCCGTTCCTCCTGACGACGCGCGACAAGGCGATCGCGGTCGCGATCGGCGCCGTCTTCGGCTTCGTCGTCGGGCTGACGTCGGTCGGCAGCGGCACGTTCTTCGGCCTCGTGATGGTGCTCGTCTACCCGCTGACGATGCCGAAGATCGTCGGCACCGACATCTTCCACGCGGCCGCGCTCCTCTGGGTCGCTGGCATCGGGCACATGGTCGCCGGCAACGTCGACTACCACGCGACTGCGTGGCTGCTCACCGGCTCGATCCCGGGCGTGCTCATCTCCTCGAAGTTCACCGTCAAGCTGCCGGACATCGTCCTGCGGATCGCGCTCGGGACGATCCTCGTGCTGAGCGGGTTGAAGCTCCTGAACGTGCCGGAGGCGCAGTGGATCCTCCTCGCCGGGTTGATCGCGCTCGGAGTCGGTCTCGCGGCGTACGGTGTCGTGGCATGGCGCGCACGACCCCGTTTGCAGACGGCATCTGGCTGAGGCGCGAGGACGAGCACGAGCTCGGCGCCTTCAAGTGGCGCGGCGCGCTCGCGACGCTCGAGGCGAAGCGCCCGGCCGTCGTCGTCACGGCATCGACCGGCAACCACGGCGCCGCGACCGCCTGGGCTGCGGCCCGCGTCGGCGCCCGCGCGGTCGTCTTCGTCCCGGAGGGGGCGTCGCGCGCAAAGGTCGCGCTGGTCGAGGCCCAGGGCGCCGACCTCCGCTTCGAGGGCGCGGACATGGACGAAGCGAAGGCCGCGGCCCGCGCACACGCCGCCGAGACCGGCGCGTTCTTCTTCGAGGACGGAGCCGAGCCGGCGCAGTTCGACGGCTACGCCCGGATCGGTCACGAGCTGCTCGACGACCTCTCCGATCCGCCGGCGGCCGTCGTCGTGCCCGTGGGGAACGGGGCGCTCGCGATCGGCATCTTCCGCGCGTTCGCGGAGCGGGCGCCGGACGCCCAGCGGATCGCGGTCTCCGCTGCCGAGGCGCCCGCGATGTACGAGAGCTGGCGCGCCGGCCGGCCTGTCGACTCCGACCGGAGCGGAACCTTCGCCGACGGGCTCGCGGTCCGGATCGCGATCCCGCTCGCCGTCCGCGAGCTGAATCCGCTCGTGCAGCGGTTCGAGCTCGTGAGCGAGGCGGAGCTCGAGGCGGGCGTCCGCCGCTACGCGGAGGGCGGGATCCGTGTCGAGGGCGCTGCCGCCGCGCCGCTCGCCGTCGCGTTGCGGGAGGAGCTGCCGAGGCCGCTCGCCCTGATCGTCACCGGACGCAACGTCGACGAGGCGCTCTATAACCGGATTCTCACCAGCGCGGCCTAGAATCGCGCTGCGGTGCAGCGGCTTCTGACCTCGCTCACGCTCGTCGGGCTGCTCGTGGCCACCGCCGCGACCTTCGCGATCACCGAGCGGCTGAAGCTGACGAAGAGCGCCATCAGCGGCACGCGGGTCTCGCGCTCGTTCTCCCCGTCCTGCGGCTGCACGCGGAAGCGGGCGAACGTCCGGATCGTGCTCCGCCGCGCCGACACGCTCGACGTCACGGTCGTCGACTCGCATCGTCACGTGGTCGCGACGCTCTTCACCCGCCAGCATTTCCCACGCGGCGAGACGAAGTTCCGCTGGGACGGCGTCGTCGACACCGGCGGCCCGGCGCCCGACGGCACCTATCAGGTGAAGATCCACCTCGAGCGGCAGCACCAGACGATCGTGCTGCCGAACACGATCCTCCTCGACACGAAGCCGCCGGAGATCCTCGCGGCGACGCCGAACCGCGAGACGTTCTCGCCCGACGGCGACAAGCAGGCCGACTTCGTGCGCATCAACTACAGCCTCAGCAAGCAGGCGCACGTGATCCTCTATCTCGGCGGCAGGCGCGTCCTCGGGCCGACGTACCGGCACCCCGCGTCGGGCAGCCTCTCGTGGTACGGGCTCGCGCACGGCCGGCTCGTGCGGGCCGGCTCGTACACGCTCGAGGTCGGCGCGGTCGACCTCTCGGGCAACCGGACGCCGCCCGACCAACGCGTTCGCGTGCACGTGCGGCTGCGCTACATCGTCCTCGCGAGCAAGCGGATCGGCGTCCGGGCGGGGACGTTCTTCGAGATCGGCGTCTCGACAGATGCGCGTCGCTACCACTGGTCGCTCGGCACGCGCGAAGGACGGAACGGCGGCGCCGTGCTCCGGCTCCGGGCGCCGAAGAGCCCGGGCCGGTATCTCCTGACCGTCAGCGAGCGCGGCCACGTCGACCGGGCGCACCTCGTGGTGGTCAAGTGAGCGGTCTCGCGCAGCTCGGCGGCCCCCTCGCTGCCGTCGCACTTGCGGTGCTGCTGCTCGTCCGCACGCGGAAGGAGCGGCTCGCCTCCCTCGGCTTCGTGCTCTTCGGCACTGCGGTGCTGGGGGCGTCGCTCGCGCCGCACCATCACCTGCTGCTGCTGTTCGGCGGCCTCGTGCTCGCGATCGCGGCCGCGCTCCCGCTCGCCGCCCTCTTCCGCTCGTTCCCGTGGCTGCTGCCGCTGCTCGCGCTCGCGTGCGTCCCGATCCGCATCGGCGTCCACCTCGGCGGCTCGAGCACGAAGCTGCTCGTCCCGCTCTATCTCGTGATCGCGGGCGCCGTCGTGCTCCTGCTCTGGGATCTGCTCGCCGGCGACGACCGGGCCCGCGAGCTCGGCCTCGTCGCGACGCCGCTCGCGCTCTTCGTCGCCTGGACGGGCGTGTCGCTGCTCTGGACGCACGACGTGCACGAGGGCGCGATCGAGATGCTCGCGTTCTACGTGCCGTTCACGCTGCTCGCGGTGTCGATCGCGCGGCTGCCCTGGCAGACGCTCGGGATGCGCGCCGTGTACCTGCTGCTGACGGTGATGGGGATCGGCTTCGCGGTCGTCGGCTTCTACCAGTACGAGACGCGCGACATCTTCCAGAACCCGAAGGTGATCACGGCGAACGCGTATGCGCCGCTCTTCCGTGTGAACTCGGTCTTCTGGGATCCGTCGATCTACGGCCGCTTCCTCGTGCTGGCGATGCTGCCGTCGCTCGTCGTCCTCGTGCGCGAGCGCCTCGGCCGTCTTTCGCTCGCCGTCGTCGCCACGCTCGCCGTCATGTGGGCGGGCCTGCTGATCTCCTTCTCCCAGTCGAGCTTCGCGGCGCTGCTCGTGATCGTCGCGGGCGCGTCGTTCCTGCTCTGGCGCTGGCGCGCGTTGCTCGTGATCGTCGTCGCGGCCGCCGTCCTCGCAGGGATCGCCGTCGCGCAGCCGCAGGTCAGGCTCCGTCTCCAGCACCACACGCTCCACGGCCTCAACGAGGCGACGAGCGGCCGCGCATCGCTCGTCGCCGGCGGGATCAGAATCGCCCGCGCCCACCCGGTGCGCGGCGTCGGCGTCGGCGGCTTCAAGCGGGCCTACGCCAAGCGGGCGCACCTGAAGGGGAAGGACCCGAAGCGGGCGGCGTCGCACAATACGCCTGTGACCGTCGCCGCCGAGACCGGAGCACCGGGACTGCTGCTCTTCGCGTGGCTGCTCGTGGCGGCGTTCCGGCAGACATTCCGCCGGCGCGGGACGCTGTCGCTCGTCGCCGGGCTCGGCATCGCCGCGATCTTCGTCCACTCTCTCTTCTACAACGCGTTCTTCGAGGACCCGATGACGTGGGCGCTGCTCGGGCTCGCGGCGATCGGGATGCCGAAGGTCGTGGTGCGCCCGCCGAAGCCCGTCGACCGGCCGGTCGTCGAGGAGCGCGAGGCGGTGGCGGTGTGATCGAGCAGTGGCGGACGGCGCTGGTGCTCGCCCCCCACACCGACGACGGGGAGTTCGGCTGCGGGGGGACGATGGCGCGGCTCGTCGACGGCGGATGCGAGGTGCGCTACGTCGCGTTCTCGATCGCGACGCGTTCGCTGCCGGAGGGCTTCCCGCCCGACACGCTGGCGAAGGAGGTTCGCGGGGCGACCGCGGCGCTCGGCATACCGCCTGAGCAGCTGGTCGTCCACGACTTCGACGTGCGCACGTTCCCGCAGCACCGGCAGGACATCCTCGAGCTGCTCGTCGGGATGTGGGAGGAGTGGAAGCCGGACGTCGTCTTCCAGCCCTCGCTCCACGACGTCCACCAGGACCACAAGACGATCGCCGAGGAGGGGCTGCGCGCGTTCAAGCGCACGACGATCCTCGGCTACGAGATCCCGTGGAACAACTTCGACTTCTCGTACCAGTGGTACGTCGCGCTCGAGCAGACCCACATCGACCGCAAGGTCGCAGCGCTCGAGCATTACGCCTCGCAGCAGCACCGCCGGTATGCGAATCCCGAGTACGTCTGGAACGTCGCCCGCACGCACGGGATCAACGTGAACCGCGAGTACGCAGAGGTGTTCCAGGTGTACCGCGTCGTCGGCTAGCGGAGCGCGCCCAGCACGGTCGAGAGGAGCGCCGGCTCGACGTCGGCCTCTGCGATCCGGCCGCTTCGCACTTCGGCGCTCGCGGCATGCGCAATCGCGCGAACCATGGCCAGGTGCCACGACACCGGAAGATCGCTCCGGAAGACGCCTTTCTTCTGACCACGCTCGATCAGCGGGACGAACAGCGTCATGACGGGTTGGTGGCGACGGTGGAGCTCCTTGGCCGAGAGCCGACTCGTGTTGATCGCGAGCAGCGCGTGGAAGTCGCTGAGCTTGCGCCACGTTGCGCCGAGGACGCGTTCGAGCGCCTCCTCCGGCTCGCCCTGCGTCGGATCTGCTGCTCTCGTCGCTTCGGCAACCTGTCCGACCGCGTGCTCCATCACGGCGTCGAGGAGCGACTCCCGGGTCGGGAAGTGCATGTAGATCGTTGCGCGCACAACGCCCGCGCGGCGAGCGATCTCGGCCATGCTGACGTCCGGATCGCTCGCCAGCGCTTCGAGGGCGGCGTTCGTGATCGAGGCGATGCTCCGCTCGGCGTCCGCCCGGCGTCGTCTCGGAGCGGCCGCGTCGGTCTTTGCCTTCGTCCTGCTCATCTCAGTGGACGGGCATCGCCTGTGGGTTGAGCCGCAGCTTCGGGAGGAAGTGCCGGGCGCGAGGAAGAACCGCGATTGCCACCAGGCTCGCGAGCGTAGCGACGAGGGCGGCGACCAAGAAGGCGGTGCCGATCCCGGATGCCGCCTGCGGCCCGAGCATCGCTCCGCCCGCCCCTGCGGCGATCGTCGAGAAGACGGCGATGCCGAGCGTGCCGCCGATCTCGTGGCCGGTCGAGTTGAGCCCGGAGAGCATCCCGGCTTCCTCGTCGCGCGCGCCGGTGAGGATCGCCGTCGAGACGGCCACCACCGTCACGCCGAGCCCCAGGCCGGCGATCAGCATGCCGGGAAGGACATCGCCGAGGTAGCTGCCCCCCTCGCCGACGCGGGAGAGGAGGAGCATCCCGGCTGCCGCGACTGCGAACGCCGCGGCGAGCGGGCCGCGGACGCCGTGCCTGGCGACGAGGTGGCCGGCGGCGTGCGCACCGATCCCGGCCGAGAGGGCGAGCGGGATGAAGCCGAGGCCGGTTGCAAGCGGCCCCATGCCGAGGACGTTTTGGAGGTAGAGCGAGCAGAGCAGGAAGACGCCGAAGATCGAGCCCGCGGCGGCGAGCATGAGCACGAGGCCGCCGCCGACGGCGCGGTCGGCGATGCGCTCGACGCGCAGCAGCGGCGTGTCGATGTGGAACTCGTAGGCGGCGAAGGCCGCGAGGCCCGCCAGTCCGCCGAGGCCGCAGAGGTGCGTCTGGACGGACGTCCAGCCGGCCGCGTGCGCCTGGGTGATTCCGTAGACGAGCGCGGCGAGGCTCGCGGTTGCGAGGGCTGCGCCCGGGAGGTCGAGACCGCGCAGGCGCGGCTTCTGCGTGTCGGCCGGGACGGCCTTCACCGCGGCGACGAGCAGCGCCGCCGCGACGGGGAGATTGACGTAGAAGATCGTCCGCCAGTCGGTGAACTCCGTGAGGACGCCGCCGACGAGGACGCCGACCGCCGCGCCGGCTCCGCCGACTGCGCCCCAGGCGGCGAGCGCCTTCGCGCGCTGCGCCCCCTGGAAGGCCGACGTGATGATCGAAAGGGCTGCCGGTGAGAGGAGGGCGGCGCCGAGCCCCTGGCCTGCGCGGGAGGCGAACAGGGTCGCGGCGCTTCCCGCCATCGCCGAGGCGAAGGACGACGCAGTGAAGACGCCGAGGCCGGCGAGGAACATGCGGCGGCGTCCGAGCAGGTCGGCGGCCCGGCCGCCGAAGAGCAGCAGGCTGCCGAAGATCAGCGAGTAGCTCGTGATCGTCCAGCTGATGCTCGAGCCGCTCAGGTGCAGATCGCTCGCGATGTGCGGCAGCGCGATGTTCACGGCCGTGATGTCGAGGATGACCATCAGCTGGGCGACGAGGAGCACCGGGAGGAGCCAGCGAGCCGGGCGCCTCCCCTCGATCGGGCTGTGCTGCTCGGAGTGCTTGGGCGTGTGGTGATGCATGACTTGAATCCTCCTAAGTCGGACTGTACTGTCCGAGTTAATAAATCAGACATCAGTGTCCGATGTCAAGAGGAAAGGAGTTGTTCCATGACCACAGCAGCCGCTCCGTCCACCACGAAGGGCCAGATCGGGCTCGTCGTCCTCGCCTCGATCGCGACCGGGCTCGCCCTCGGCCTGCTGCTCGTCCTCGGCGTCTTCGCCGGCGGGGCCGAGTCGCAGATCGTCGGGAGCGCGCTGCTCGCCCTCGGTGCCGGATTCGCCCTGCTCGCGGGGGCGTCGGCCCGACTGACGAGCCAGCCCCAGCCGTGGGCGCTCGTGCCCGGGACTGCGTCGGTCCTGGCCGGGCTCGCGGTGCTCGTCCTCGCGCCGGGTGAACGCGTCCTCGCGCTCGCAGGCTGGCACTGGCCGGTCCTCCTGGCGGTGGTCGTCGCCTCGTCGTTCCGCGGAGCGCGGCGCTCGCTCGACAACTGGTCGCGCCGGCTGCTTCTCTACCCCGCGCTCGTCGTGCTCCTCCTGCTCGCGATCGGCGGAGCGGTCGGCACCGTCGCAGGGGCAACGTCCTCGAGCTCCGCTCCCGCGAGCGGCCGCACGTACCTCGTCGACGGCCACCGTCTCTACCTGAACTGCGTCGGGTCGGGTGCGCCGACCGTCGTCCTCTTCAACGGCCTCGGCGAATGGACGCCGAACTGGGCTTGGGTGCAGGCGAACGTGTCGGCAGCGACGCGCGTCTGCGCATTCGACCGCGCCGGCGAGGGTTGGAGCGGCGGCAAGGCGATTTCCCAGGACGGCCACGCGCTTGCCACCGACCTGCACGCACTCCTGCACGCGGCACACGTTCGGCCGCCGTACGTGCTCGCCGGGCATTCCGTCGGCGGTCCGTACGCGCTCGTCTACGCCGAGCAGTATCCGAGCCAGGTCGCCGGCGTCGCGCTGATCGACTCCGCGACGCCGTATCAGTTCGACCTTCCCGACTACCCCGCGTTCTACCGGATGTGGAAACGCGCCTCCGCGCTCCTCCCGACCGCAGCGCGCACGGTGATCGGACGGATCGCGCTCCGCTGCGGGTTCGGGTCACTGCCGCCGACGGCACGCAACGCCGCTCGCGCCTTCAACTCCTCACCGCGCCAGCTGACGTCGAGCCGGCTCGAGTTCCTGCAATTGCCGACCGTCTTCGACCAGTCGAAGGCACTGCGCAGCCTCGGTGGCAAGCCGCTCGCGGTGCTCAGCGCCGCCGTCGGCGCGATGAAGGGCTGGGCAGCCGCGCAGGACAAGCTCGCCCGGCTCTCGACGAACAGCATCCACCGCACGGTGGCCGGCGCGTCACATGCGGAGCTGCTTGAAGACAAGACCTTCGCACGAACAACGAGTCGCGCGATCGTGCAGGTCGTTCGCCTCGCGCGGCGTTGAAAGCTCGTTTTGAGAATGGAGCAGCGGGGAGGACGCGATCATGGTCCTCCTTCTGCTGCTCCTCGCAGTGCTCGTCGTGGCAGGGATCGTCCTGGCCGTCACCGTGATCAAGTGGCTGTTCATCCTCGCGATCGTGGCGGCGCTGGCCTGGGTGCTCCTGTTCTTCGTGCGCCGCGCCGCATAACCGCACGCCGCTCCCGCCCGTTCTCCCTGCACATACCCGCAGAGGAGGCGACGATGGGCGACCGCATGCAGCGGCTCAAGGGCAAGGCGAACGAGGCCGCCGGCCGGACGAAGGCGAATGTCGGCTACGAGAGCGGCGACGGGAAGACCGAGGCGAAGGGCGTCGGCCAGATGGTGAAGGGCAAGACGCAGCAGACGATCGGCAACGCGCGCAGCAAGGCGAAGAAGGCGACGCGCTAGTCGTGACCGAGATCGTCGGCGAGGCGGTCGGGAAGCGGCTGGCAGGCGAGCGCCCCTCGCGTGCATAGTCGCTCCTGGCCGCCACCGCGGCCGGGCTCGTCGTCGCGGTCACGACGTACAAGCTGCTCCGCAGCGGCGGTCAGAGCTCGACCGACTGACCGTCATCCGGCACGACGACGCCCTCGATCGCGCGGTAGACGTCGCGGCGCTCGACGCAGTGGTTGATCGCCTCGAGGTGGACGACGACGACGCGCGCGTCCGTCGCCTCGCGAACGCGGCGGACATCACCCGCGTCCATGACGATCGGCGCACCGCCGAGGAAGTGCGCTCCTCCGGCATTCACGACGACGGTGTGCGGCGCGTGCTCGTGCAGCGCACGCTCGACCTCCTCGCACCAGACGGTGTCGCCTGCGACGTAGATGCCGTCGACAACCCAGCCGGAAACGGCCCCGAGCGCGGCGATCGTCTCGTCGTCGCGGCCGTGGCGGCCGCGCGTCATCGCGATCTGCGGGTGCTCCGTCGCGACGGTTTCGTAGCCGCGCTCGCGGAGCGTGTCGACGCTCTCGGGCTGGGTGAGGATCGGGACGTCGCGCGGCAGCAGGTCGTCGAAGTGGTCGCGGTGGAGGTGCGTGACGATGCAGAGGTCGACGTCGCGGACGACGGCCGCCGCCGGCAGCGGGAGCTCGACGAGCGGGTTGGGGAGCGGGTTCGGCGTGTTCTCGATCGGCGGCGTCGTGCCTGCGGCACGGAGCATCGGGTCGACGAGGACTCTGCCGACACTCGTCTCGAGGACGAGCGTCGCGTTGCGGATCAACGTCACGCTTGACACGGCACCTGCAACCTGCCAGATTCCCGTTCGCCAAGTCCCTGTGAGCCCCCGGGCTCGCGGGGACTCGGCATTTTTAGAGGACGATCTCCGCGAGCACCTCGAGCGCCTCCGGCTGTGGCGAGCCGACGAGGAGCGCGGTGACCGGCGTCTCCTTCCACACCTCGAGCCGCTCGGCGATCCGCTCCTTCGGCCCGACGAGCGAGACCGCGTCCACGAGCTCGTCCGGCACGGCGGCGATCGCCTCACGCACGTGGCCCGCGAGGTAGAGATCCTGGATCGTCGCGGCCTCCGCCTCCCAGCCGTAGCGCTGCACGAGCGCGTTGTAGAAGTTCTTCCCCTTCGCACCCATCCCGCCGACGTAGAGCGCGACGTGCGGCTTGAGCGTGTCGCGCAGCGCGGCGACGTCGTCGCCGACGAGGACGTTGACCGTCGCGGCGACCTCGAAGTCGGCCGGAGGCGGGCCGTACGCGTCCGCGAACCGCTCGGGGACGACGAAGATCGGCAGCCAGCCGTCCGCGATCTCGTATGTGAGCGCCACGTTCTTCGGCGCGATCGCCGCGATGTAGATCGGGATGTCCGCCCGCAGCGGGCGGAGCATGAGCTTCAGCGGCTTGCCGAGCCCGGAGCTGCCGGGCCCGTGATACGGGATCGTGTAGTGCTCGCCGTCGTGCTCGACGAGCTCGCGGCGGAGCGCGGCGCGCACGATCTCGACGTACTCCCGCGTCTTGCCGAGCGGCTTGCCCCACGCATCGCCGTGCCAGCCCTCCACGACCTGCGGACCTGACGTGCCGAGGCCGAGCAGAAAGCGGCCGCCCGACATCAGGTCGAGCGTCGCCGCCGTCATCGCGGTGTTCGCCGGCGAGCGGCCGGGGATCTGCATGATCGCGCTCCCGACCTTGATGCGGGACGTGCACGCCGCCATCCACGACAGGACGGTGACGGCATCGGTGCCCCACGACTCGGCCGCCCACACCGAGTCGAAGCCGAGCTGCTCCGCACGCTGCACGAGCGGCACGAGATCGGTGGGGTTCGTCCCGGGCGGCGCGTACCCCAAGTTGAGGCCGAGCTTCATCTACGGTGACTCTATGTCGCATCCCGAGCTGCAGCAGGAGCAGGCATACGTCGACCACGCGTACGAGTGCCTCGACAAGATGCGCGCGACGCTCGAGGGCGCGCAGGACCGGATGGCGACGGAGTTCGCAGCGCTCGCGATCGAGGCCTGGATCAAGCGGCGCCAGAAGACGTTCCTCGATGCGGAGCGAGGCCTCTGCTTCGGGCGGCTCACGCTCGACGAGCTCGCGCGGCCGCTCTATGTCGGCCGCCGCTGGGTCCACGACGACGACCAGGACGTGCTCGTCGTCAACTGGCAGGCGCCGGCCGCGCGGCCGTTCTACACGGCCACGCCGAACGACCCGCAGCGCGTGACGCAGCGCCGGCGCTACCGCACCGAGGGGCGACGCATCGTCGACATCTCCGACGAGTCGCTCGACGGCACCGCGGTCGACGGCGCCACCGTCTCCGATTTCCTGCTCGAGGAGCTCGAGCGGCGGCGCGAAGGGCGGATGCGCGACATCGTCGCGACGATCCAGTCGGATCAGTACCGGCTGATCACGGCGGAGCCGAGCGGCGCGCTCGTCGTCCAGGGCGGTCCCGGCACCGGCAAGACGGCGGTCGGCCTCCACCGTGCGTCGTGGCTCCTCTATACGCACCGCGAGCAACTGCGGCGCGTGCTCGTCGTCGGTCCGAATCCGACGTTCATGGAGTACGTCTCGCACGTCCTGCCGGCGCTCGGCGAGGAGGCGGTGGAGCAGCGGGCGGTCTCGGAGCTGCTCGACGGCATCGTCGTCGAGCGCGAGGAGGCGCTCGACGTCGCGCGGCTGAAGGCGGATGTGCGGCTCGCGGAGGTCGTGACGCGCGCGGTCGAGCTGGCGGTGAAGCTCACGCCGGAGGAGCTCGTCCTCTATGTCGACGGCGACTTCATCCGCGTGCGCGAGCGCGAGATTGCCGGGTTCCTCGAGGAGGAAGTCGAGCCGGACGTTCCGCTCGCCGTCGCGCGCGAGCGATTCCGGATGGCGGTGCTCCGGCGCTTCTACGAGCGCTACGGCGAGAAGCTCGGCCCGCTCGCGTTGCGCTCCTTCGACGAGCTCGAGCGCGCGCTGAAGAGCAAGGGCTTCCTCGGGAAGTGGCTCGATCGCGTCTTCGCGATCCCGCGGGCGGACAAGCTCGTCGCGCGCCTCCTGACGTCCCCGGCGGCGCTCGCGGAGGCCGCGGCGGAGATCCTCGACCCCCGGGAGCAGGAGCTCCTCCTCCGCGACCGGCCGAAGCGCGTTGCCGACCTCCGGTGGAGCGATCACGACCTGCCGCTGCTCGACGTCGCGCGGACGCTGATCGACGGCCCGCCGCGCGCGTACGGGCACGTGATCGTCGACGAGGCGCAGGATCTCTCGCCGATGCAGCTGCTGACGATCTCGCGCCGCGCCGTCGACGGCTCGCTGACGATGCTCGGCGACGTCGCCCAGGCGACGGGCCCCGTCGTCTACGGCGCCTGGCAGGAGCTCGAGCCGTTCCTCCCGGTCGAGGCAGAGGTGACGATCGAGGAGCTTCGGCATGCGTACCGCGTCCCGGCGGAGATCATGGATCTCGCGCTGCCGCTGCTCGACCGGATCGCGCCGGGGATGGAGCGGCCGCTCGCGTACCGCCGGGGCGGCGAGCCGCCGCGCCTGATCCAGGTCGAGGCCGACGCGCTGATGGAGACCGCCCTCCGCGAGGCCGCCGAGCTCGACGGGCTGCTCGCCGTGATCGCCCCGCGCTCGCTTGCAGACGAAGCTCCGCCGGGCGACGCGTTCGACGAGCTGTCGGTGCCGGTGCTGACTGCTCGCGACGCGAAGGGGCTCGAGTTCGACCATGTCGTCGTCCTCGAGCCCGCGCGCATCGTCGAGGACGGCGGCGAGGCCGGGCTCCGGCATCTCTACGTCGCGCTGACGCGGCCGACGAAGACGCTCATCGTCGTGCACTCGCGTCCGCTGCCGTGACACTTTCGTGACGGGGCCTGGCCCGGGCCAGGCTCACGGGTATGTGACGCGTCGTCCACAGCCGGGTCGGTAGCGTCAGGCCGATGCGCACGCGCACGCTCGGGGACGACGGGCCGGAGGTCACCGTCGTCGGCCTCGGCACGAACAACTTCGGCCCGCGCATCGACTTCGACCGGGCGACCACGGTGGTCGACGCCGCCCTGGACGCCGGCATCACGCTCTTCGACACGGCCGACATCTACGGCCAGGGCACGAGCGAGGAGTTCATCGGCCGCGCCCTCGACGGCCGCCGCGACCGCGTCTCGATCGCGACGAAGTTCGGCAAGGAGATGGACGAGAACCCGAGCGAGCGGCGCGGCTCACGCGAGTACGTCCGCTGGGCGGTCGAGGGCTCGCTGCGGCGGCTGCGCACCGACTACATCGACCTCTACCAGATGCACGAGCCCGACGAGAACACGCCGGTCGAGGAGACGCTCGGCGCGCTGCAGGAGCTCGTCACCGAGGGCAAGGTGCGATTCGCCGGCAGCTCGAACTACTCGGCCGAGCAGATTCAGGAGGCGGACGGCCTCGCGCGGGAGCGCGTCGTGGCGCGGTTCGTCACGGCGCAGAACCACTACTCGCTCGTCGAGCGCGCGATCGAGGACGACGTGCTCCCCACCTGCGAGCGGCTCGGCGTCGGCCAGCTGCCGTACTTCCCGCTCGCGAGTGGGCTCTTGACCGGCAAGTACACGCGCGGCGTCGCGCCGACGGAGGGACGGCTCGTCGGCCGTGAGGTCGCAGCGGAGCGCTGGGACCGGTACGAGGCGGTGCAGCGCTACGCGGACGAGCGCGGCCTCCCGATCCTCCACGTCGCGATCGGCGGCCTGCTCGCGCTCTCACCGGCGATCTCGTGCGTGATCGCGGGCGCGACGAGGCCGGAGCAGGTGCGCGCGAACGTCGAGGCGGGCGGCTGGGAGCCGTCGGCGGACGACCTCGCGGTCTTGAAGTCACTGCGCTGACGCTGCTACCCTGCCCGACGCTTTGACGGCTTCGACGCGCAAGGAGGTGACGTTCGTGCTCGGTGTGGCGGCAGTCCAGCCGCAGATGACCACCGCGAAAGCGGTGCAGCTCGCCCACCCCTGAGTTCCGAACGTCCACGCAACGCCCTGCACGTCCCGACCGGCGCCGCCGGTCCTAGAAGGAGCCGCATGACCGAATTCCAGATCGCTGTGCCCACACGGCTCGACTACGCCGTGTCGGACGGGTCCACCCTGCCGCGCGCCGGGTGGTCGCGCTACGCCGCGCTCGCGCTCGGCGGCGACTACCCCTGTCTCGCGGCGCATTCGTGGAGCACCGACGCGACCGACCTTGCTGTGTTCGGGGAGGAGGCCGTCACGACGGCGCGCACCGACGAGGGCGCATCGGCGCTCCTCGCTCTCGAGGACGGCTGGGCCTATCGCGGTGTCCTCGAGCACGAGCAGACGCCAGCGGTCGTCGTCGCCGTCCTCGTCGACGAGGACTTCGAGCATGTACTGCGCCGACCCGAAGAACTCTTCCGGGTCCGCCACGTAGTGGACGTCGCACCATTCGCGCCACTCCCAGCCCAGGGCGCGCACGACATGGGTCTTCCCCGTCCCCGGCGGGCCGTGCCACAGGAGGAGGCGACCGCTCTCGAGCGGCGGCCCGGTGACGAGCGCTGCGATTCCGGCCCGCGCAGCGGCCGGGTAATTCGTCTCGATGTCACTCCACGCCGGGGCGTCGATCGTCCGCGCGTAGGAGGCGCCTCCGTAGCCCGCGCGCGCCCAGAACTCGACGGGGACGCGGCGATCCTCCGCCTGTGCGGCCGGGATGCCGGCCCGCACGAGGTCGACGGCTCGGACGAGCGCCGTGTCCGAGGTCGCACATGCGTTCACCCGGACCCGCCCGTGCCGGAGGAAGAGGTAGGCCCAGCCGTCCTCGAGAGCGAGGAGCGCCGATGCGCCCTCGTCGGTGCGCGCCGTCGTGACGGCCTCCTCCCCGAACACAGCGAGGTCGGTCGCGTCGGTGCTCCACGAATGCGCGGCGAGACAGGGGTAGTGGCCGCCGAGCGCGAGCGCGGC
>DATCJJ010000029.1:0-2649 GCA_036562845.1 Gaiellaceae bacterium
CGACGGGTCCATCCCGTCGCCGACCTTCACCTTCGGGATCCGCGTCTTGATCGCCTCGATCAGCTCGTCCGCGACGTGGCCGACCGCGACGATCTGCGAGATCGCCATGCACCGCTCGCCGGCCGAGCCGTAGGCGGCGGAAACCGCCGCGTCCGCGGCCATGTCGACGTCCGCATCCGGCAGGACGATCATGTGGTTCTTCGCCCCGCCGAGCGCCTGGCAGCGCTTGCCGTGCGAGGTCGCCGTCTCGTAGACGTACCGCGCGATCGGCGTCGAGCCGACGAACGACACGGCGGCGATGTCGGGATGCGTAAGCACCGCGTCGACCGCCGTCTTGTCGCCGTGCACGACGTTGAAGACGCCGTCCGGCAGGCCCGCCTCCTTCAGCAGCTCCGCCGTCCAGACCGACGCCGACGGATCCTTCTCCGACGGCTTCAGCACGAACGTGTTCCCACAGGCGAGCGCCGGCGCCCACATCCACATCGGGACCATCGCCGGGAAGTTGAACGGCGTGATCCCGGCGACGACGCCGAGCGGCTGCCGGATCGAGTAGACGTCGATCCCTGTCGACGCCTGCTCCGAGTACTCCGACTTCAGCAGCGTCGGGATGCCGCAGCAGTACTCGATCACCTCGAGCCCGCGCGTCACCTCGCCGATCGCGTCCGAGAGCACCTTGCCGTGCTCCGACACGAGGATCTTCGCCACCTCTTCCTTCCGCTCGTGCACGAGCTCGCGGATGTTGAAGAAGAGCTCGGCGCGCTTCGCGATCGAAAAGCTCCGCCATTCGACGAACGCGGCCTTCGCCGCCTGGACGGCGGCGTCGACCTCCTCGACGGTCGCGAAGTCGACCTCGGCGGCCTGCCGCCCGGTCGCGGGGTTGTAGACGGCGCCGCTGCGCCCAGACGTCCCGGCGACGGCACGCCCGCCGATCCAATGGTTGATCTGCTTGAGCGCCTGCGCACGCGGCGCCTCGATCGTCTCTGTCACTTCAGCCTCCTTGTCCCGGCCAGCGTACCGTGCTTGAGTTCCGGGTATCGACGTCGCCTCGGCAGCCGGCATCACGCTCGAGGAGCTCCAACTCGCCGCCCGGAATCACGCGCTGCCGCTGGAGATCCTCCGGGAGCCGATTACCCCGGTCGGTCTGCACTACCTGCTGATCCACTTCGACATCCCGCAGGTCGACGCGTCGACGTGGCGCCTCCACGTCGGCGGCCTCGTCGAGCGCGAGCTCGAGCTGACGCTCGCCGAGCTGCAGGCGCGCGAGAGCCGGACCGTCGCGGTCACGCTCGAGTGCGCCGGGAACGGGCGCACGCTGATGACGCCGCGCTGGCACAGCCAGCCCTGGCTGACCGAAGCCGTCGGCACCGCCGAGTGGACCGGCACGCCGCTCGCGCCGCTGCTCGCCGAGGCAGGCCTCCGCGACGAGGCCGTCGAGCTCGTCTTCACCGGGCTCGACGAGGGCATCCAGGGTGACGTGCGGCAGCGCTACGAGCGCAGCCTGACCGTCGACGCCGCGCTCGACGGCGAGCTGCTGCTCGCGTGGGCGATCAACGGTCAACCGCTCCTGCCGCAACACGGCTTCCCCCTGCGCCTGATCGTGCCCGGGTGGTACGGGATGACGCACGTGAAGTGGCTCGACGCGATCACGGCGATCGACGAGCCATTCCGCGGGTGGCAGCAGGAGACGGGGTACAAGCTCCGGCAGAGCGAGGACGACGACGAGGGCGAGCCGGTCACCACGATGCTGCCGCGCTCCCTGGTCGTCCCGCCGGGCATCCCGGATTTCGGCAGCCGAGCCCGCTACGTCGAGCCGGGCACGTGCCGGCTGCAGGGGCGCGCGTGGTCGGGCCGTGGCGCGATCGCGCGCGTCGAGGTGAGCAGCGACGGCGGGCGCACGTGGGCAGACGCCGAGCTCGAGCCGCCGCCCTCGCCGTACGCATGGTGCGGCTGGACGTTCACCTGGGAGGCGCAGCCGGGCGAGCACGAGCTGCAGTGCCGTGCCACCGACTCCGCGGGGAACACGCAGCCCGCGGCGGCCGAGTGGAACCTCGAGGGCTACTGCAACAACGCGGTCCAGCGGGTCGCCGTCACCGTTACGCTCTGAGCATGGCCACGATCGAGACGAACCCACAGCTCGGAGCGCAAGTCGTCGCGGACGCGAAGCAGTACGTCCTCCACTCCTGGTCGGTGCAGGACGCGCTCAACCCGATTCCGGTTGCGGGCGCCGAGGGGCGCTACTTCTGGGACTACGACGGCAAGCGCTACCTCGACTTCGCCTCGCAACTCGTCAACGTCTCGATCGGGCACCAGCACCCCAAGCTCGTCGCTGCGATCAAGGAGCAGGCGGAGAAGCTCTGCACGATCGGCCCGCCGATGGCGACGGAGCCGCGCTCGACGCTCGCGCGGCTGATCAGCGAGGTGACGCCCGGCGACATCTCGATGACGTTCTTCACCAACGGCGGCGCCGAGGCGAACGAGAACGCGATCAAGCTCGCGCGCTGGTACACCGGCCGCCACAAGGTGATTGCGCGCTACCGCAGCTATCACGGCGCGACCGCCGGCTCGATCACGCTGACGGGCGATCCGCGGCGCTGGCCGGCCGAGCCGGGCATCCCCGGCGTCGCGCGCATCTTCGACCCGTATACCTAC
>DATCJJ010000036.1:0-12062 GCA_036562845.1 Gaiellaceae bacterium
TCCTTGCCGGAGAAGGCGCCGCCGCCGTGCGGCGCCGCACCACCGTAGGTGTCGACGATGATCTTGCGGCCGGTCAGGCCTGCGTCGCCCATCGGGCCGCCGATCACGAACTTGCCGGTCGGGTTGCAGTAGAAGAAGTCCTTCGCCTCGAGCCGCTTCGGGTCGTAGAGATCCTTCGGGAGGATCGGCTCGAGCACGTGCGCGACGAGATCGGGCTTCATCAAGGTCTCGATGTCGATCCCCTCGCGGTGCTGCGTCGAGATGACGATCCGCTCGATCTCGACCGGCCGCCGGCGGCCGTGCTCGTCCTCCTCGTAGCGCACCGTCACCTGCGTCTTGCCGTCCGGCCGCAGGTAGAGGAGCTCCTCCGCCTTGCGGACTGCGGCGAGGCGGCGTGCGAGCCGGTGCGCGAGCATGATCGGCAGCGGCATCAGCTCCTCCGTCTCGTTTGACGCGTAGCCGAACATCATCCCCTGGTCGCCCGCGCCGACGCGGTCGAGCGGGTCGTCGTCGCCGCGCTGCGTCTCGTACGACGTCTCGACGCCCTGCGCGATGTCGGGCGACTGCTCGTCGACGGAGACCATCACGCCGCACGTCTCCGCGTCGAAGCCGTATTTCGCGCGCGTGTAGCCGATCTCGCGGATCCGGTCGCGCACGATGCGCGGGATGTCGACGTACGACTCGGTCGACATCTCGCCGCCGACGATCACGAAGCCGGTGGTGATGAACGTCTCGCACGCGACGCGGGCCTGCGGATCCTTCGCGAGGACGGCGTCGAGGACGGAGTCGGAGATCTGGTCGGCGATCTTGTCCGGATGACCCTCGGTGACCGACTCGGACGTGAAGGAGAAGGAGCGGGCAGGCATGGCGGCCAGGTTAGCCGCTATGCCGATTGAAGTGGACGGTGACGGTCGGGTCCCCGCCGCGCAGCTCGCCCCACGCGAGGTAGCGCTGCGTGTAGACGACGAAGGTGACGAGCTCCGGCACCTGCACCTTCGACGACAGCTTCGCGCCGCCGCCGCGAAACGCGGCGAGCCCCTTGGGCCGCGTCGAGACGACGAGCTGACCGCCCAGCGTCGTGACGTGCAGCCCGCCCTTCGGGAAGAGGTAGGTGAGCTCGCGCTGCGCTGCGGCGGTGTCGGCGGGCGACGTCACGACTGTCACCTCACCGCCCGGACGCCGGTAGAGCGCGGACTCGCCCCCGAAGATCGTGTCGAGCGAGGCCTCGAGGTCGAGCGCGGGCAGGCGCGGGACGAGCCGTCTGACGGCGGCCGGGAGCTCCGGCATCGACTCCCAGCTCTGCGGCGGCAGCGGCAGGTCGAGCACCATCGTCGCGTCGGCGGGGATCTCGTCGAACAGCCGCTCGGTGTACGGCGCCACGAACTGCTCGGCGCCGCGCCCGTTCAGGGACCGGAGCACCGGCGGGCCGCCCGAGCGGGCGCGCCACCCCATGCCGTCGTCGGTGAGCCAGGCCGCGCCCCACCGATAGGGCAGCCGCGCGATCAGGTCGGTGCCGCGTGGATGCAGGACCCTCCTGACGCGAAACGGGATGGTCGTGATCGTGATCTCGCCCGGAATCTCGTGGAGCTGCGCCGCGGCGTGGGCGCCGCTCAGATAGGCGATCCCGTGCAAGCCGCCGGGCATCGCGGCGCGCGCGGCCTGGTACCGCAGGGTCTTCGCCAGCGGATGCGCGGCGCTGCCGTGCGGGACGACGAGCTTGCCGTGGACGAGCGCGACCTCGAGGACGCGCGTGCCCGCGGCCACCTTGGGCACGCGCCCGAGCACGCCGCGGACGAAGAACCGCCAGTTGGGATCGTCGGTGCGCACCGCGACGTACGCCTCCGCATCGGCCGGCACGCCGGCCGCGCCCGCGCCGAGCGACGGCGTGGACGACCCGCAGCCGGCGGCGAGCAGTGCCGCCGCGCCGACCACGAGCACGAGCGCCGTCCGCACCTATTCCTCCGTCGGCTGTCGTCCCATGAGGTTCGAGACGAGCTCGTCGAGGCTGCGGCCCGAGAGGACGGAGCACACGCCGTCCGTGATCGGCAGCTCGACGCCCAAGCGGTGCGAGAGCTCGCGGAGCACCGGAGCCGTCGTGATTCCCTCGACGGTCTGGCCGATCTCGGCGACCGCCTCGTCCGCCGTCCGCCCCTGCGCGATCAGCTCGCCGGCCTTGCGGTTGCGGCCGTGCCGCGACCAGCACGTCACGATCAGGTCGCCCATGCCGGCGAGGCCGGCGAACGTCTCCGTGCGCGCGCCCGCCGCCTCGCCGAGCCGCGCCATCTCGGCGAGGCCGCGGGTGACGAGCGACGCCTTCGCGTTGTCGCCGATGTCGAGCCCGTCGACCCCACCGGCCGCGAGCGCGATGACGTTCTTCGCGGCGGCGCAGAGCTCGACGCCGACGACGTCGGGATTCACGTAGGCGCGGAACACGGTCGAGTTGATCGCATGCTGGAGCTGTCCGGCGAGGTAACCGTCCTCACTCGCGATTACGGCGGCGGTCGGCATCCCGATTGCAATCTCCTCCGCCATGTTCGGGCCGCTGAGGACGGCGACACCGCGGTGCTTCGGGACGCGGGTGCTGAGCCGCTCGCCGGTGGCCGGATCGAGCCCCTTGGTGAGGCTCAACACCGGCGCGTCGCCCGGGAGCGCCTCGGCGACGCCCGCGAACGCGCGGCTCGGGACGGCGACGACCATCACGTCGACGTCGGTGGGTGCGTCGGCGAGCGGGACGGCGCTCGCCCGGCGCAGGTCGACGACGCGCATGAACCGCGGGTTGCGCCCGGTCTCGTTGATCGCGTCCGCGTCCACGGCGTGGTGGCAGCCGAGCACGACCTCGTGCCCGCGCTCCAGCAGCACGTGCGTGAAGGCCGTGCCCCACGACCCGGCTCCCGCCACGAGGAACCTCACGAGCGGCGCACGAAGTCGATGCTGACGGGAACGCCTTCGAGCTCGAACCGGTCGCGAAGCTCGTTCTCGACCCAGTAGCCGTAGTCGCGCGTCACGAGGCCGGGGTCGTTGACGAAGATGCGGAAGCGCGGCGGCCGCCGGCGGATCTGCGCGCCGTACAGCATGTTCAGGCGCTTGCCGTTCTTCGACGGCGGCTGCCGCTTTTGTGACAGCTCCTCGATCGCGCGGTTGAACTCCGCCGTCGGGACGCGCGCGACGTGCCGGTCGAACAGGTCGACGATCGTGTCGAGGAGTCGGTCGATGCCGCGGCCGGTCTTCGCCGAGACCGCGAGGAACGGCGGCCGTTGCCGCAGCCGGCGGCGAAGGTGGCCCCGCACGTCCTCGATCTTGACCTCGGTGATGTCCCACTTCGAGAGAACGACGAGCGTCGAGCAATCCGCCTTCCGCGCGACGTCGGCGACGGAGAGATCCTGGTCGACGATGCCGTGCGACGAGTCGACGAGCACGAGCGCGACGTCGGCGCGCTCGGCCGCCTCCAGCGCGCGCAGCTCCGAGTAGTACTCGATTCCCTGCCGGTGCCGCCGCTTGCGCCGCAGGCCCGCCGTGTCGACGAGGACGAAGGTGCGGTCGCCGCGCTCGAGGACGGTGTCGATCGCGTCGCGCGTCGTCCCGGGGATCTCCGAGACGATCACCCGCTCGCGTCCGAGCAGCCGGTTGAGCAGGGACGACTTGCCGACGTTCGGCCGGCCGAGGATCGCGACCCGGATCGCGTCGTCGGGCAGCTCCGGCCGCGGCCCGCCGCCGTGCACCTCGAGCTGCTCGAGGATCTCGTCGAGCAGGTCGCCGGTGCCGTGCCCGTGCAGGCCGCTGATCGGGATCGGGTCGCCGAGGCCGAGCCGGTGCAGCTCCAGCGCGAGCGCGTCCTGGCGCGGGTCGTCGATCTTGTTCGCGAGCACGAGGACCGGGGTGCGCGCGTGGCGCAGGATCTGCGCGATCTCCTCGTCGCCCGGCGTGATCCCCGCCTGCGCGTCCATGACGAAGAGGACGAGGTCGGCCTGCGCCACGGCCTCACGTGCCTGGTCCGCGATCGACCGGGTGATCGGGCTCTCGTCGGCGATGTCGACGCCCCCGGTGTCGATCAGGAGGAACCGCTTGCTCCGCCACTCGCAGACGAGCTCCTTCCGGTCGCGCGTCACGCCGGGCGTCTCGTGGACGACCGCGGCGCGCGTCCCGGTCAGGCGGTTGACGAGGGTGGACTTGCCGACGTTGGGGAAGCCGACGATCGCGACCGTGCCGACGAAGGGGGCGGCGTCGCCCGCAGAGGCCTCCGCCCCTGCTCGTGCATCTCGACGAGCCATCGCCACAGTGTCTCGATTTCGTCCTTGATCCGCGCCGAGACCTCGTCGCGCGTCAGCTCCCCTACCGTCCACGGCTCGCCCCAGGCGATCGTCACGCGGTGGAAGTTCCCGAGCTTCCACGTCTGCGAGCCGTGGATCGCGCCGCAGACGATCGGCACCTGCTCCTTCACCGCGACCATCGCCGCCCCCGGCTGGACGACCCCGGGCACGCCGGAGCGCTGCCGCGTCCCCTCGACGAAGACGCCGAGGCAGCCGCCGTCCCGGACGACCTCTCGCATCCGCCGCACCGCCTCGCGGTCCGACTCGCCGCGGCGGATGGCGAACGAATCGAACTCGCGGATGAACTGACCGAGCCCCGGGATCCGGTGCGCCTCCGCCTTCGCCACAAAGGACGTGTTGCGCGGGTTCGCGATCGCGAAGAGCGGGATGTCGATCCACGAGAAGTGGTTGAGCGCGACGACGAGGCCGCCCTCGCGCGGGACTCGGTCTCGCCCGTAGACGCGGACGCGCGACATGACCCCCGCGAG
Organism: Gaiellaceae bacterium; assembly: GCA_036562845.1. GTDB lineage: Bacteria > Actinomycetota > Thermoleophilia > Gaiellales > Gaiellaceae > Palsa-739. The sequence continues at coordinate 4,796 of DATCJJ010000036.1, forward strand.
GTTCCCGAGCGTCGCGCGGCCGAGGACCCACGAGACGTCTTTGTGCGTCATACCGCCGCGCGTTCGCGCACGAGCGCCTCGATCTCGTCGACGACCTCGGCGACGGTGCTGTGCGTCGTGTCGATCTCCTCCGCATCGCGCGCCGGCTGCATCCGCTCGGCATCCTGCGTGTCGCGGGCGCGCAGGTCGGTGGCGAGCGCGTCGGCGCCGATACCGGGCCGGTCGGCCGCGCGCCGGCGCGCGCGCTCGGCGCGGTCGGCGACGAGATAGACCTTGACCTCGGCGTTCGGCGCGACGACGGTGCCGATGTCCCGCCCTTCGATCACGACGTTCCCCTCGCGGCCGAGCTCGCGCTGGCGCTCGCGCATCACCTCGCGCACGCCGGGGTGCGCGGCGACGACGGGGACCATGCGGTCGATCCGCTGCTCCCGGATCGACGCGGTGACGTCGGTGCCGGCGATGAAGACGCGGCTCTCGTGCTCGAAGACGACCGGCTCGGCGCGCGCCAGCGTCGCGAGCGCGTTCCCGTCGCCGAGCTCGATCCCGCGCTGCATCGCGAGCCACGTCAGCGCGCGGTACATCGCGCCCGTGTCGAGGTAGCGGAAGGCGAGCCGCTCTGCGAGCGCCCGCGCCACCGTGCTCTTGCCGGCCCCGGCCGGCCCGTCGATCGCGACGATCATTGGTGTGTCACCGTCTCGAGGAGGTCGTAGAAACCGGGGAAGCTTATAGCCGCCGCCTCGGCGCCCTGGATCTCGACGCCCTCCCGTGACGCGAGCCCCGCGATTGCGCCGAGCATTGCGATCCGGTGGTCGCCGCGCGAGTCGACGCGGCCGCCGCGGAGCCGCTGCGGGACGCCAGTGATCGTCCAGCCGTCCTCGTGCGTGCGGATGCGCGCACCGACCGCACGAAGCGCGTCCGCGACGGCCTCGACCCGATCGGTCTCTTTGACGCGGAGCTCCTGCGCGCCGCGGATCCGAGTCGCGCCGCGCGCGTGCGCCGCGAGCAGCGCGACGAGCGGCAGCTCGTCCACCATCGACGGAACCTCGGCGGCGCCGACCTCCGTCGCGACGAGCTCGTCGTACTCGACCTGCACGGAGCCGGCCGGCTCCCGCCCCTCGCGCCGCCGCTCGAAGATCGCGATGCGTGCGCCCATCCGCTCGAGGACGGCGAGCAGGCCCGTGCGGCGCGGATTGAGGCCGAGGTCGTGCACGGTGAGGTCGCTGCCGGGCAGCAGCGCGGCCGCGACGAGGAGCGGCGCGGCGCTCGAGATGTCGCCGGGAACCGTGATCTCGTCGAGCTTCGGCGTTCCCGGATGGACGGTGACGCTCGTCGGCCGCCGCATGACGCGGATGCCGCCGGCCTCGAGCATCAGCTCGGTGTGGTCGCGCGTCGGCGTCGGCTCGACGACGGTCGTCGCGCCCTCGGCAGAGAGCCCGGCGAGCAGGACGGCCGACTTGATCTGGGCGCTCGCGACCGGCAGCTCGTAGTCGATCGCGCGCAGCGGCGCCGGCGCGATTCGAATCGGCGCGTGACCCTCAGTCGTCTCGATGATCGCCCCCATCCGCCGCAACGGCTTCGCGATGCGCTCCATCGGCCGGGCGCTGAGCGACTCGTCGCCGGTGAGCGCGTACGAGCCGTCCTTGCCCGCGAGCAGCCCGGTGATCAGGCGCATCAGCGTCCCGGCGTTCCCACAGTCGAGCTCGGCGCTGCGGAAGTCGGCGCCGTGGACGACGAGCTCGCGGTCGTCCGCGTCGTCGACGAAGCCGCCGAGCGCCCGGACGGCGGCGATCGTCGACTCCGTGTCGCCGCCGCGGCCGAAGCCGTGCACCCGCGTCTCGCCGGGCGAGAGCGCACCGATCAGCAGCGAGCGGTGCGAGATCGACTTGTCGCCCGGGACCGCGACGTGTCCCGTGATGCGCGCCGCCGGGTCGATTCTCACTGTCCGGCAACCACCCTGCTGGACACGGCTGGGCAAGACATCGCGCGGTACAGCAACGTGGTTGCTAGCCGATCGCGCGGCCCATCAGGGACGCGAGCGCGCGGATCTCCGCGGCGAACTCAGGGAACTCGGCGGTCGGGATCTGCTGCGGGCCGTCGGAGAGCGCCGCCTCCGGATGCGGATGCGTCTCGACGATGATCCCGTCCGCGCCGGCGGCGACGGCGGCGCGGGCGAGCGGCAGCACGAGGTCGCGGCGGCCGGCCGGATGCGACGGGTCGACGATCACGGGCAGGTGGGTCTCCTGCTTCAGCACCGGGATCGCGCCGATGTCCAGCGTGAAGCGGGTCGCCGTCTCGAACGTCTTGATGCCCCGCTCGCAGAGGATCACCTCGGAGTTGCCCTCCTTGACGATGTACTCCGCGGCCATCAGCAGGTCTTCGACCGTCGCCGACAGGCCGCGCTTCAGCAGAACGGGCTTCGTCGCGCGCCCGACCTCGGCGAGCAGCGCGAAGTTCGCCATGTTGCGTGCGCCGATCTGGATGACGTCGGTCGTCTCGACGACCTCCTCGACGTGGCGCGGATCCATCAGCTCGGTGACGATCGGGAGCCCCGTCTCGTCGCGCGCCTCGCGGAGGATCTCGAGTGCCTCTTCGCCCAGGCCCTGGAACGCATAGGGCGACGTACGCGGCTTGAACGCGCCGCCGCGGAGCATCGTCACGCCCTCCTTCGCGACCGCACGCGCCGTCTCGAGCGTCTGCTCGCGCGACTCGACGCTGCAGGGGCCGGCGATGAAGCCGAAATAGCCGTCGCCGATCCGACGGCCGCGCGCCGTGATCACCGTCGGGTCGGGCGAGAGCTCCCGCGAGACGAGCTTGTACGGCTTGAGGATCGGCAGGACCTGCTCGACCCCGGCGTAGCCCTCGAGCGGCAGCGTCGAGAGGAGCTCGCGGTCGCCGATCGCGCCGATCACGGTGGCTTCCCGGCCGGGCGTCACGACGGCGCCGCAGCCGGCCTCCTCGAGCCGGGCGACGACCTCGTCCACCTGCTCGTGGGTGGCGTTCGCCCCCATGACGATGAGCAGCTCCGGTGCGCCGGTCACGGCCATTGTGTGGTTCAGTGTAGGGACGTGACTGCGACAGCGACCGAGAAGAAGTTGAAGGTGTTCTCCGGTATCCAGCCGACCGGGAAGAAGACGCTCGGGAACTACTCGGGCGGCTTCCGCCAGTACGTCCAGACGCAGGCAGTGGGCGATGCGTTCTTCTGCATCGTCGATCTCCACTCGATCACGGTCGAGCACGACCCCGAGGAGCTGCGGACGTCGACCCTCGATCTTGCCGCGATGCTCTTCGCCGCGGGCCTCGACGCCGACAAGTCGACCGTCTTCTGCCAGTCCCACGTCACCGCGCACGCCGAGGCGGCGTGGCTGCTCGCGGCGGTGACGAGCTACGGCCAGCTCGGCCGGATGACGCAATTCAAGGACAAGTCGGAGTCGAGCGACTTCATCTCGGCCGGGCTCTTCACCTACCCGATCCTGATGGCGGGCGACATCCTGCTCTACCAGACCGACCTCGTGCCGATCGGCGACGACCAGCGCCAGCACCTCGAGCTCGCACGGGACGTCGCGGAGCGCTTCAACTACCGCTTCGGCGAGACGTTCCGCGTGCCCGGCGGGCAGTTCCCCGAGATCGGCGGCCGGATCATGGACCTCCAGGAGCCGACGAAGAAGATGTCGACGACCTTCTCGTCGGAGCAGGGCGCGGTCTACATCGCCGACACCTCGGACCAGATCCGGAAGAAGTTCAAGAGCGCCGTCACGGACTCCGAGCGCGAGATCCGCTACGACCCGCAGACCAAGCCCGGAGTGTCCAACCTGCTCGAGATCATGTCCGTCGCCACGGGCGACACGATCGACGATCTCGTCGCGCGCTTCCAGGGCGCCGGGTACGGCGACCTCAAGGAGGCGGTCGGCGAGTCGGTCGTCGAGCTCCTCGCTCCGATCCAGGAGCGCTTCGCGGCGCTCCGTGCCGACGAGCGCGAGCTGCAGCGGCTGCTCGCCGTCGGCGCCGACAAGGCGCGCCGCGCCGCGGAGCCGACGCTCGACCTGATCTACGAGCGCATGGGCTTCGTGCGGGCCGAGGGCGGACGGTACTTCGGCGCGGCGCGGCCGCGCGGGTTATAACACCGAACCGACGCCAAAGCGTCACAGCCTCGCCGCCCGTTCGCGGCCGAGGCTCCCTGCGGTAGCGGGGAGACACCGAGTCGAAGGGGAGGGAGATGAAGAAGAGAACGACGTTGCTTCTCGTCGTCGTCGCTGCCGTGTGCGCCGCGGTTGCCAGTGCGAGCGCCCGGACGACGCAGACGAATGCGAGCGCCGCGGCCGGGGGATGTCAGCTCGGCAACGGCATCCAGCACGTCATCTACATCCAGTTCGACAACACGCATCTGGAGCGGGACAACCCGAACGTGCCGTCGGACCTGGAGCAGATGCCGAACCTCAAGAACTTCATCGAGGGCAACGGCACGATGATGGCCAACGACCACACCGTGCTGATCTCGCACACCGCGACGGGGATCCTCACGTCGCTGACCGGCGTCTATCCGGATCGAATGGGGCAGCCGGTCTCGAACTCGTACCGCTACTACCTGCCGGACGGGACGACGCACACCGGCGTCTCGTTCGCGTACTGGACGGCGCCGGTCTTCGATCCGGCGGGCGGCACGACGGATACGCGTCCGACGATGATCAACGAGAACCAGAAGGTGGCTCCGGCCCCGTGGGCACCGTTCACGCGGGACGGCTGCGACTTCGGCGCCGTCGGCACGGCGAACACGATCCTCGAGAACACCGCGATCGACATCCCGACGGTCTTCGGCGCCGGCTCTCCGCAGGCGCAGGAGGTTGCATCGAACCCGGGTCAGGCGTTCGCGGACTTCGTCGGGATCGGCGTGCACTGCGCCCAGGGCTCCTCGCTCTGCTCGTCGACGAACGGCGGCCGCGCCGATCTCCTCCCGGACGAGCCGGGTGCGCCGTACCAGAACTTCAACGGCCTGTTCGGCGCGACGTACGTCGATCCGCTCATCTTCCCGGGCGGAACGCCGACCGACCTCGACGGCCACACGATCCAGGACGCGGCGGGCCACGTCGGCTTCCCCGGGTTCGACGGCATGGAGGCGACCGTCTCGCTGTCGTGGGTGGCGCACATGCAGGAGGCCGGGATCCCGGTCACGTACGCCTACATCTCCGACGCCCATGACGGGCACGGCACCTCCGGGAACATCCACTTCGCCTACGGGCCGGGCGAAGGCGGCGACCTCCAACCGCCCGGGTACGTGCAGCAGCTGCGGGACTACAACACGGCGTTCGGCACGTTCTTCGCCGACCTCGCAGCGCACGGCATCAACAAGTCGAACACGCTGTTCGTGTTCACGGTCGACGAGGGAGACCACTTCGTCGGCGACGCACCGACGCCGGCAGGCTGCGACGGTGTGACGACCACGTGCAACTACAACCGCGTCGGAGAGATCAACGGCGACCTGCGGCGCATGGTCAAGACGCAGTTCGGCGACAACACGCTGTTCACCGTCCACTCCGACGACGCGCCGAACGTCTACGTCACCGGGACGCCGGCCGAGCCGATCCCGAGCCAGACGGCTCCCGCCGTGCGGGCCCTGGAGCGGGAGATGGCGGGACTCAGCTGGCTGAACCCGTACACGAACACGGTCGAGAACAACATCATGGTCGCGCTCGCGGACCACACGGAGATGAAGACGCTCCACATGGTCACGACCGACCCGTTGCGAACGCCGACGTTCACACCGTTCGCCGATCCGAACTGGTTCTTCTTCGCAACCGGCGGTGCGACGCCGGCGGTCTGCGCCACGCCGGCCGCGTGCGCGTTCATCCCTGCGCGGACGAGCCAGAGCTTCGCGTGGAACCACGGCGACATCCAGGACGAGATCGCCTCGACCTGGGTCGGCTACGTCGGCCCCGGCGTCCGCAATCTCGGCACGTCGGACGTGTGGACCGATCACACGGACGTCCGCCCGACGATCATGACGTTGCTCGGCTTGCACGACGACTACACGGTTGACGGGCGTGCGGTGCTGCAGCCGCTGTTCGACTCGGCGGTGCCGCAGACGCTGCGGGCGCATCGTGAGACGCTGCTGCGGCTCGGCGACGTCTACAAGCAGCTGAACGCATCGTTCGGAGCCTTCGCGATGGACACCTTGAAGGCGTCGACGACAGCGCTCGCGAGCAACGACGCCGGAGACGGCACGTACACGACGCTCGAGACCGCAATCGCGAACCTGACGTCCGAGCGCGACACGCTCGCGGGTCAGATCAAGGCCGGGCTCGCGGCGGCGGAGTTCGGCGACACACCGTTGAACGAGCAGCAGGCGAAGGGCTGGATCGACCACGCCCAGGATCTGCTGAACAGCGCCGCGGCGCTAGCCGCGTCGTAACCGCTCGACCTCGGAGGGCTCGAGCTCGCGCCACGTGCCGGGCTCGAGCCCCTCCACCGTGAGCCCGGCGTAGCCGCTGCGATGGAGCGCCTGCACTGGATGGCCGACGGCCTCGAGCATGCGCCGCACCTGGCGGTTGCGGCCTTCGTGGATCGTCAGCTCGAGGCGGCTCTTCGCCAGGCGTACGACCCGTGCCGGAGCGGTGGGGCCGTCGTCGAGCTCGACACCGGCCTCGAGCCGCCGGAGTGCAGCGTCGTTCGGCTCGCCCGCGACGTCGACGAGGTACGTCTTCTCGACGCCGTACCGCGGGTGGGCCAGCCGGTGCGCGAGCTCGCCGTCGTTCGTCAGCAGGAGCGCGCCGGTCGTGTCGGCGTCGAGCCGGCCGATCGGGACGACGCGCGGCTCTGGCGGAACGAGCTCGACGACGGTGCGCCGTCCCTGCGGATCGTGCGCGGTCGTCACCGTGCCCGCCGGCTTGTGGAGCAGGAGATACGTGAGCGGCTGCTTCTCGACACGGCGACCGTCCACTTCGATGACGTCGCGCGACTCGACGAACGTGTTCAGCTGCCCCGGCTCCCCGTTGACGGTGACGCGGCCGGCCTTGATCAGCTCGTCCGCCTTGCGGCGCGACGCGATGCCGGCGCGAGCGAGATACGCGTTGAGCCGCACCCATGGGAAGATAGGCGCCGTGCCTCACTACATCACGCTCATGCGCTGGACGTCGCAGGGCCGCATGGGCCTGCCGGCGTGGCGCGACCGCGTGGAGGAGGGCGAGCGTTTGATCACCGAGAACGGCGGCACGCTCGTCGGCGTCTACGTCACGCTCGGCCGCTACGACGTCGTCGAGATCTTCGAGGCGGAGAC
>DATCJJ010000049.1:0-4925 GCA_036562845.1 Gaiellaceae bacterium
CTCGTACCCCGGCACGAGCCGGCGGTACGAGTTCGTCGTCGGGGCGCAGAACGCGAGCAGCGCCGGCGCGTGTGCGAGCAGCCCGGCGACATACGAGCGCGCGAGCTGCGACAGCCCGGCGGGGCCGGACTTGTCGGCGAAGAGCGGCGTGCCTTCCTTCCACAGCGACTGGTGGCAGTGCATGCCCGAGCCGTTGTCTCCGAAGATCGGCTTCGGCATGAACGTCGCCGTCTTGCCGGCGGCGAGCGCCGTGTTCTTGACGACGTACTTGTAGAGCAGCACCTGGTCCGCCATCCGGAGCAGCGACTCGAAACGGAGATCGATCTCGCACTGACCGGCGGAGGCGACCTCGTGGTGGTGGAACTCGCACTGGATGCCGAGGCGCTCGAGCGTCAGCACCATGCGCGTGCGCAGGTCGCTGAGCGTGTCGTGCGGAGCCGGCGGGAAGTAGCCGTGCTTCTCGCGGATCGTGTAGCCGAGGCCCGGCTCGCCCGAGTTCCAGTGGCCTTCGGCGGAGTCGACCTTGTAGCGCGCCTCGTTCTCGCGGCTCGTGTACGAGACCTCGTCGAACACGAAGAACTCGCACTCGGGGCCGACGTACATCGTGTCGGCGATCCCGGTCGAGCGCAGGTACTCCTCCGCGCGCTTCGCGACCTTGCGGGGATCCTTCGCGTACGGCGCGTACGTACCGGGCTCGACGATCTCGCAGACGAGCGACAGTGTCGGCACCTCGGTGAACGGATCGAGGATCGCCGTCGACGCGTCCGGCATGAGGATCATGTCGCTCTCCTCGATCCCCTGCCAGCCGCGGATCGACGAGCCGTCGAACCCGAGCCCTTCCTCGAACGCCGACTCGTCGAACGACCCGATCGGCAGCGAGACGTGCTGCCACGTCCCGAGCAGGTCGCAGAACTTCAGGTCGACCATCGCCGCCTGCGTGTCGCGCGACCACTCGAACATCGCGCGCGGATGCGCCTCGCCGTCGAGGTAGTGCCGCAGCTCCTTCTCGATCTCTGCCATTGCCGTCCTTTCCGGTCACTCACTCGTGCTGGACCACGAAAAAAGCCCCACCGCTCCCTGGGAGCGATGAGGCCTCATTGCCTCGGCCGGCGCCGTCGGCGGCGCTGACCTGGCGACAACGCTAGCACGGCGATCCGATGCCGCGCGTGCGTTGTGCGGATTTTCGGAAGGATCCCTGCATGAGCGACTACACGAAGGTCAACTTGCGCGACGTGAAGGACATGGCGGCCGAGTGGGGCATCGAGGGCCTCGAGGCGCGCTTCGCGCGGACGAGCCTCGAGCTCGAGAAGTTCGGCGTCGGCTACGAGAAGCTCTCGCCGAACTTCCGCGTCCCTTTCGGCCACACGCACGCCGAGCAGGAGGAGGTCTACGTCATCCTCGGCGGCAGCGGCCGCATCAAGGTCGGCGACGAGGTGATCGACGTCGAGCAGTGGGACATGGTGCGCGTGCCGGCCGGCACGATCCGCAACCCCGAGGCCGGGCCGGACGGCATGGAGGTGCTCGCGATCGGCGCGCCGCATCTCGACGACGCCGAGCTGCTCCAGGGCTGGTGGAGCGACTAGCCGCTAGGAGGTCGACGCCGGACGGCCGACCGCGGCGGCCGCGATCCCGAGCCCGACGAGCACCGTTCCGCCCACCCAGCGTTCGGCGCGGGCCATCGCGCGCGACTCGCGCAGCCGGTCGGCGACCGTGCCGGCGACGAACGCGTAGAGGCCGTCGCTCAGCAGGCCGAGCAGGCAGAGCGTCAGGCCGAGCACGAGCACCTGCAGCCAGACGCGGCCCCTGTCGACCTCCACGAACTGCGGCAGCAGCGCGAAGATGAAGAGCGCCGTCTTCGGGTTGAGCGTGTTGACGATCACGCCCTGCGTGTAGAGGCGGCGCAGCGTCCGCGGCTCGCGCGAGTGCTGGAGCGCTGCGTGATCGCGGGAGAGCAGCCGCTTGACGCCCAGGAAGACGAGGTACGCGGCGCCGGCGTACTTGACGACGTCGAACGCGATCGCCGACGCAAGCACGAGCGACGAGAGCCCGACGACGGCGAAGCCGACCTGGATGAGCGTGCCGGTCGTTACGCCGACGACCGATGCGAGCCCGGCTGCGCGCCCCTGGTCGATGCTCCGCGTGACGATGTAGAGCACCGCCGGCCCGGGGATCAGCAGCAGCACGATCGCCGCGACGGCAAACAGCCCGAACGTCGTCGGCGAAGGCATCACGACTGAGCGTACAGCGCTGCAAGCCGGCGGCTCGTCTCCGCGAGCCGCTCGCGGAGCTCCGGCGGCTCGAGCACCTCGAGGCGCGCGCCGTGGCGGAGGAGCTCGCGGTACGCCTCGCCGAGATGCTCGAACGTGAGCACCGACGGCCCGTCGCCGTCGATCCGCCGCACGACGACCTCGACCTTGGGCCGGCTCGCCTCGAACGCGTGCGACCACTCGTTCCAGAACGCGGCCAGCTCGAAGTCGGACGGCCGCTCGAACGCCTCCTCCAGCGGTCGCACCGCCGCGACCCGCGAGACGCGGTAGACGCGCATGCCGACCGAACGGCGCGCGACGAGATACCAGGCGCCGCCCTTGAGGACGAGCCCGAGCGGATCGACGGTGCGGCGGACCACGCCGCCGCCCTCGCGATAGCGCAGGCGGGTGCGGCAGCCGCGCCACACGCAGTCCGCGAGCGTCGGCAGGTACGGCACCGTGTCCTCGGCCCTGAACCAGCCGCGCGCGTCGAGATGGAAGAGCCGCTGCGCCCGCGTCGCGCGCTCCTGCAGCTCGTGCGGGAGCGCGGCAAGCACCTTGAGCCGGGCCGCTGCGAGCTCGCCACCGAGCCCGAGCTCTGCCGCGGGGCCGGGGATGCCGGCGGCGAAGAGCGCCTCCGCCTCGTCGGCGGTCAGCCCGGTGAGGCGCGTGCGATACCCGCCCGCGAGGCGGTAGCCCCCGGCGGCGCCGCGCACCGCCTCGACCGGGACGCCGGCGGTCGAGAGCGCCTCGACGTCGCGGTGGACGGTCCGCACGGAGACCTCGAGGCGGTCGGCGAGCTCGGCCGCGGTCAGCTGCCCCCGCGTCTGGAGCAGGAGCAGCAGCGAGACGAGCCGTGTCGCGCGCATGTCGATCCGGAACCTATCCGGAAAACATGACAGGAGATGGCCTGTTTCTGTGATTGGCTTCCGGCATGAACGTCTGGGACGACGACTGGGGCGAGCAGCCGGAGGACTGGGCGGGTGGAGGCGGCCGCTCGAAGCGCCTCGTCCCGGGCGGCGGGCCGCTGCTCGGGGCGACGCTCTACGAGCTCGAACGCGGCAACTTCGTCGTCTACCACGCCCATCACGGCTCGGAGGAGCTGCTGATCGTGCTGCGCGGCCGGCCGACGCTGCGGACGCCCGCGGGCGAGAGGCAGCTCGACGAGGGCGACGTCGTCCACTTCGCGACCGGGCCCGAAGGCGCGCACGGCATCCGCAACGACACGGACGAGCCGGTCCGGTACGTGATGGCCGGCATCCGCCACTCACCCGAGATCGTCGAGTACCCCGATGAGAACCAGGTGACGGGCCAGTCCAAGCACGGGATCTTCTTCATTCACGACGTCGAGGGGGACGCATGAGCGACCGCGAACAAAGCGCGACCGGGCTCGAGCTGCTCTTGGAGGAGCCGGAGATCGTCGCGTGGCTCAACGACTACCGGCCGGCCCCGGATGAAGCCGACGACGACGAACCGCCTGCTGCAGCGTGAGATTTGACGCCGGCTAACTGAACAACTACAGTTCGCGCGCCATGTTGCTCGGAATGCAGCAGAACACGGTCTGGACGGGCAGTCGCCCGCGGACCGCGCGCGGCGACCGTTAGGTCCGCGCCCCGCCGCCCGTCACGGCGGCCTGCAGTTCTCGCATTCCTACTTTCGTTCGTTGAAGGAGCACCATGTCAACTCTCGCAACACCCACATTCGAGACAACGCACGTTCGCCGTGACGTCCCTGCCGTCGAGGTTCAGAGCCTGACGAAGGAGTTCCGGCGGAAAGACCGCAGTGCCGGCCGGTTCGCGCGCAGGCGCATGCCGGCGCTCAAGGACGTGACGTTCACGATCGATCGCGGCGAATGCGTCGCAATCCTCGGGCAGAACGGCTCGGGCAAGTCGACGCTGGTCCGCCTCCTCTCGACGTTGCTGATCAACGACGCAGGCGAGGCGCGGATCTTCGGGCACGACGCGTTCCGAGACACGCGCGTGATTCGCCGGCTCGTCAACCGCGTCTCCGTCGAGGCGAGCTTCTTCAAGAAGATGTCCGCCGCGGAGAACCTGTCGTACGCGGCGCGCTTCTACGGGATGGGCCCGTCGCGCACGCGGACGGCGGTGCCGGCGATCCTCGAGAAGGTCGGCTTCCCCGCCGACCGGCGACGCGAGCCGATGGAGAACCTGTCGCGCGGAATGCAGCAGAAGGTCGCGCTGGCGCGGGCGCTCCTCACGGCACCCGTCCTGCTGCTGCTCGACGAGCCGACGACGGGCCTCGACCCCCGCTCGAAGCTCGAGGTGCAGGAGTTCATCCGCGACGTGCGTGCCGAGCACGACGCCACGATCCTCCTCTGCACGCACGACATGGCGGAGGCGGAGGCCCTGGCCGACCGCGTCGGGCTGCTCGACCGCGGCGAGCTCTTGTTCCTGGAGCCGGTCGAGGACGTGAAGCGCCGCTACGACGTCGACACGCTCGAGGAGGCGTTCTTCGCGGCGACCGGCCGCACGTTCGAGGACGAGCGGGCGGAAGACGACGATTACAGGGAGGTGTTCGGCTGATGACCGCGTTTCCGGCGACGTTGCGCCAAGAGCTCATAGGCCTCGGCGGCATCGTCGAGCGCAACGTCTATCTCACCAAGCGGTACTTCCTCTGGGACCTCGCCTTCATGGTCTGGACGATCGCGAACACGCTCAC
>DATCJJ010000072.1:0-6703 GCA_036562845.1 Gaiellaceae bacterium
CGACGTCGGCGACGACCTGCTCTCGCTCTACGGCCTCGTCGAGCTCGCGCCCACGCGCGAGCTCACGTCGGCCGACGCGCTCGAGCGCTGCGGCGAGCAGTTCACGTTCGACGTCGACGAGGAACGCGTGCGCGTGCCGGACGGTTGGGCCTCGCTCTGGCAGTCCGCCGCGGGGGTCGTGCACGCCGACCGGGCGCGGCACGCGTTCCTGCGCGGCGTCGACGTCCGCACCGGCATACGCGTCGAGTCGCCGGACGACGTCGACGCGGATGTCGTCGTCCTGACGGTCGGGGGCTGGATCCGCAAGCTCGTCCCGGACGTCCCGGTGCGCGTCACCCGCGAGACGATCGCGTACTTCGCGTACGACGGACCGCCGCTGCCCTCGGTCGTCGAGCTGAACGTCGACCGCGGCCATGCGATGTACGCGCTCCACGATCCGGTGCACGGGCTCAAGGTCGGTGCGCACTTCCACGGGCATGAGACCGATCCCGACGACGCCGAGGGCGCCGATGACGAGCTCGTCGACGCGATCGCCGAGTGGACGGGCTCGCGCTTCGTCGGCATCGACCCGACGCCGGTCGGTGCTCAGTCGTGCCTCTACACGTCGACCGTCGACGAGTCGTTCGTCCTCGAGCGGCGCGGCCGTGTCGTGATCGGCTCGCCGTGCTCCGGGCACGGCTTCAAGTTCGCGCCGGCCATCGGGCGACGCCTTGCGGCGCTCGCGTTGGAGGATAAAGATGGGGCAGCATGACCACTCTCGTCGTCGGCGCCACGGGCGAGCTCGGAGGGAGCGTCGTCCGGCGGCTGCGCGAGCGCGGCGCAACGGTACGCGCGCTCGTTCGCCCGTCGAGCGAGAGCGCTGAGCTCGAGTCGCTCGGCGTCGAGGTCGTCCGCGGTGACCTGCTCGATCCGGCGAGCCTCGCCCTCGCCTGCCGCGACGTTCACGCCGTCGTGTGCACGGCGACTGCGATCGCGAGGCTCCTCGCCGGAGGCGGTGGCCCGTCCCTCCCCGACGTCGACGACCGCGGTGTCGGCAACCTGGTCGCCGCCGCAGAGACGGCCGGTGTCGAGCGCTTCGTCTACATCTCGTATCTCGGCGTCGATGCAGGGATCGGCTTCCCGCTCGAGCGGGCGAAGGCGGCGAACGAGGACCGGCTGCGCCGCGCGCGCCTGCACGAGGTGATCGTCCGCCCCGACGCGTTCCAGGACGTGCACCTCGCGCCGCTCGGCCGCTTCGACGTCGTCGGCGGGAAGGTCGAGATCCTCGGCCGAGGCGACAGCAAGCGCCGCTGGGTCGCGTGCGACGACGTTGCAGCGCTCGTCACCGCGCTCGTCCTCGAGGACGACCCGCCGCAGCTGGTCGAGGTCGGCGGCCCCGACGCGCTCTCGAAGAACGAGGCGGCCGATCTCGCACAGACGATCGGCGGCAGCGGCATCAAGCGCCGGCACATGCCGCGCGCGGCAGTCCGCGTCGTGTCACGCCTGCTGGCGCGCAGGAAGCCCGAGCTGGCGACCGTGTTCGGCCTCGGGCTGCTCATGGACTTGCACGAGGCGAGCGCCGACGACGCACCGCTGCGGGAGCGCGGCATCGACCCTCGACCCGTCGCTGCGCACTTCGAGCGTCAGTTCGGGCTCCAGTAACCTTCGCGCCGAGATGCCGTTCTACCAGCGCCTCGGCGACGTCCCGCGCAAGCGCCACATCCAGTTCCGCGAGAACGGGACGCTCCTCACCGAAGAGGTGATGGGCCTCGAAGGCTTCACCGGGAACGAGTCGATCCTCTACCACCTCCATTCGCCCGTCCGGACGAAGGCGCTGGGCGGGTTCGCGCCGATCGAGCGTGCCGAGTGGGTGCCGGACGAGCACACGCACCGCCACTTCCACACGAAGGACGTCGACGCAGGCGGGGACGAGGTGACCGGCCGCCGCGTCCTGATGTGGAACAACGACGTCGAGATCTCGCTCTGCCGCCCGACCGAGTCGATGGACTACTTCTTCCGCAACGGCGAGGGCGACGAGGTCGTCTTCGTCCACGAGGGCACCGGGACGCTCGAGACGATCTTCGGCGACGTGCCGTACAAGGACGGCGACTACATCGTGATTCCCCGCGGGACGACGTACCGCTTCCGTCCCGAGGGGCCGCAGCGCTACCTCGTCTTCGAGACGCCGGGCCTGATCGAGATTCCGCGCCGCTACCGCAACCAGTACGGCCAGATCATGGAGGGCGCGCCGTACTACCACCGCGACATCCATCCGCCGACGGAGCTGCGGACCGTCCGCGAGCGCGGCGAGTTCCCGGTGAAGGTGCGCGTCCGCGGCGGCTACCAGACGTACATCGTCGACTACCACCCGTTCGACGTCGTCGGCTGGGACGGCTACCTCTATCCGTGGACGTTCTCGATCCACGACTTCGAGCCGATCACCGGGCGCATCCACCAGCCGCCGCCGTCGCATCAGACGTTCGCCGGCCAGAACTTCGTGATCTGCTCCTTCTGCCCGCGCAAGCTCGACTTCGACCCGCTCGCGGTGCCGATCCCGTACCACCACTCGAACCTGCAGTCGGAGGAGATGATCTATTACGTCTCCGGCAACTTCGGCTCGCGCAAGGGCGTCGACGTCGGGTCGATCACGCTCCACCCGTCGGGGCTGCCGCACGGGCCGCAGCCGGGCCTCGCCGAGAAGTCGATCGGCATCCACGAGACGACCGAGCTCGCCGTGATGTGCGACACCTTCCATCCGCTGAGGCTGTCGGCGTTCGCGAAGGACCTCGACGACGGCGTCTACTGGCATTCGTGGTTCGAGAACGCCGACGTCACGTCCGACGCCGGCCTGACCTCGCACCTCTGATGCCGGACAACGTCTGGGACGAGGTTCCGGACTGGGGCGGCGTCGGCGCCCTGCGGCTCGACCGCGCGGAGGCCGGCCTCGGCGCGTCCGTGTGGGAGCTGCAGCCCGGCGCGTCGCAGTTCGTCTACCACTTCCACCACGGCAGCGACGAGCTCCTCGTCGTCCTGCGCGGCACGCCGACGGTGCGGATGCACGACGGCGACCGTGCTCTGCGCGAGGGCGACGTCGTGTCCTTCCCGCGCGGCCCGGCCGGCGGGCATCAGATCCGGAACGACGGCGGCGACGTCGCCCGTGTGCTCATCGTCTCGTCGAACGCGAGCCCGGACGTCGCGGAGTATCCGGAGACGGGCAAGGTCGCATGGATCGTCGACGGCGAGCATCACTTCCACCGAGCGAGTGACGCGGTGGAGCACGCCGGCCCGGAATAGCTTTACGTTCGATTTACGGGTGGGGTGTTGCCGGTTTACGCAACCGGTCCATGGTGCGACGCGTCCAGTCCACTCCGACGCATGGAGGCCCCTCCCATGAAGCGTTTCGCCCCGCTCCTCCTCGTTGTTCTCGCCCTGGCGGCGGCAGTCCCCGCCGCGTTCGCCGACACGACGACCCCGACGCAGCCGCAGCGTCACCCGGTGGCCCGGGTTCGGCTCGAGCTCCTGCGGCTGCACCTCCAACTCGCACGCATCGAGTACCGCATCGCGTGCCACGACAAGAGCAGCGACCGCTGCACGCAGTTCACGCAGAAGCTGGTGACGCGCCTGACGAACGTCGATACCGCCGTGCAGCAGAAGCTGACGTCGCTGAGCTGCACGAGCGACAGCACGGACAAGCGCTGCACGCTGCTCACGAAGATCGACGCGAAGCTCAAGGACATGATCCAGAAGCTCCAGTTCGGCAGTGCGCCGTCGTCGTCCGACGAATCCGGCCTCGACAACGCTGCCGCGGGCCTCGCCGCAGGCTCGTAAGCCGCGACTACGGTCCGGGCATGGCGTTCGTCACCGTGCCCGGACCATTCGACTTCGCGCTCTCGACGGAGCGCTTCCGCGTGTTCGGGGTCGATCGGGCCACCGTCTGGCACGAGGGCGGCCTCCATCGAGTCGTCAACGGACGGGAGGTGCGGATCGAGGCGGCCGAGGGCGGGGTCGACGTCGAGCCGCTCGAGCCGGGCGTCGAGTACCTCCTCGGCGGACCGTTCGACCTCGACGGCTTCTACGACTGGGCGCGCGGCGACGAGGTGCTGCGGCACGCCGTCGTCCGGCTCCGCGGGTTCCGGCCGCCGCTGCTCCCCGACCCGTTCGAGATGCTCGTCGGCGCGATCACGGCGCAGCAGGTGTCGCTCTTCAGCGCCACCGCGATCCGCAACCGCCTGATCGAGCGGTTCGGCGAGCGGCACGAGATCGCCTGGGCCTTTCCGACGCGACACCGGCTCGCGCGAGCGAACGAGGGAGAGCTCACCGCCGTCGGCTTCTCGCGGCGCAAGGAGGAGTACACGCTCGCGCTCGCGCGGAGCGACCTCGACCTCGACGTGCTCCGCGAGCTGCCGGACGACGAGGTTCGCGCGCGCATCGTCGCCCAGCGCGGCCTCGGCGAGTGGACTGCCGAGTGGTTCCTCGCCCGGCACCTCGCACGACCGAACGCATGGCCGTGGGGCGACCTGGCGCTCCGCAAGGCGGTCGCCGATCTCTATCGTGGCCTCGACGTCAGGGAGGCGCGCGAGCGCTTCCATCCGTTCGAGAATCTCTCCGCCCACTATCTCCTGCTCGCTCAACGCGCCCCGTGATCCGCGAAGCAACCGATGCCGATGCCGCGCTCGTGCAGGAGCTCTGGCACGCCTTCAACGCCGAGGTCCCGGATCTGCCGTGGCGCGAGGACGACGAGGACGACTTCGCGCCGGACCTCGTGCTGATCGCCGACGCCGACGGCGCGATCGCGCTCACGCGCAAGGGCGCCCGCGCGTGGTTCGTCGACGTCGTGTACGTCCGGCCGAACGCGCGTCGCCGCGGGCTCGGAACGGAGCTCATGCGCGCGGCCGCCGAGCGCGTCGGCCCCGACGGCGTCCTCGAGCTCGAGGTGCTCGAGTCGAACGAGGGCGCTCGCCGCCTCTACGAGCGGCTCGGCTTCGGGCTCGTCGAGCGGATCCTCGCCGCGCCCGCGCGCGAGCTCGTGGCCGTGCCCCCGAGCGGGCCGTCCTACGGCGCCGTCCATGTGCAGAGCGACGACGCCGACCTCGTGCGGCGCAACGCGATGAAGGCGCTGCACGCCGAGCCGACCGTCACCCTCGGCAGCGGCTGGGTCCGCGTCGACGCGGCGCCCGACCAGCTGCGCAACCTCGCCCGCGAGATCTCCTTCACGACCGGCATCGCGCTCTCGCTCGGCGTGGAAGACGGCGCCGTCGTGCGCTACGTGCTCTTCGACCGCGGTTCCCTCGTCGACGAATACGCGTCCGTCCCCGAGTTCCGCGGGGAGCTGCCGCCCGGTGACGTGATCGCGCTCGG
Organism: Gaiellaceae bacterium; assembly: GCA_036562845.1. GTDB lineage: Bacteria > Actinomycetota > Thermoleophilia > Gaiellales > Gaiellaceae > Palsa-739. The sequence continues at coordinate 5,338 of DATCJJ010000072.1, forward strand.
CGCGAACGCGACCGTCGTCGCGCGACTCACCGGCGCCGACCCGCGACGCGTGCGGGCCGTCGCGCGAACGGCGAAGTCGCCGAGCGAGCTGCCGCCGGCAGACGACTTGTACCGACAGATCGCCGACGTGCTCGGCGTGGAGGTGGCCTGATGCTCACGCTGTATGACGCCGCCCGGTGTCCCTACTGCGCGCGGGCGCGGATCGCGCTCGCCGAGAAGGGCGTCGAGTTCGAGGCGCTCGAGATCGACCTGAACGACCGGCCCGAGTGGATCTACGAGAAGAACCCGACGGGGCGGGTGCCCGTCGTCGAGGAGGACGCGTGGATCCTGCCCGAGTCCTCGGTGATCATGGAGTACCTCGAGGAGCGCTACCCGGAACCGCCGCTCCTGCCGGCGGATCCGGGAGACCGCGCGCTTGCGCGCGTGTGGATCTTCCGGCACGACGACTTCACGAAGCCGTACTACGCGCTCCGGCGCGGCGAGGACGGAGCCGCCGAGCGGTTCGACGAGCAGCTCGCGAAGCTCGACGCGGCGCTGGAGCGGCAGCCGTGGCTGAGCGGCGGGGAGTACGGGCTCGCCGACATCGCGTACGTGCCATGGGTGCTGCGCGCACGCGACATGCTCGGAGTGTCGTTCGACGAGCTCCCGGCGGTACGCTCGTGGCTCGACCGGCTCGAGCAGCGGCCGGCGATCGCGAGGGAGGTTGACGTCGTTGCCAGTCTCTGAGCTGCCGAAGGTGGTCGACGCCGAGTGGCTGGTGTCGCATCTCGGCGACGAGGACGTCGTCGTCGGCGACGTGCGCGGGCCGAACGCGCACATGCGCGGCCACATCCCCGGCTCCAGGCCGCTCGTGCTCGGCTCGCCGCCGCCCGGCGCCGACGAGTCGACCGTTGCAGAGCTTGCGAAGGAGGTCGCGCTCCGGCTGCGCCGCCACGGGATCACGGGCAACGAGAAGCTCGTGCTCGTCGACCGCGGCGACGGCGTCGGCGCGATGCCGGCGATGCAGCTCGCCGAGCTCGCAGGCCACCGCAACGTCGCGATCCTCGTCGGCGGCATCGCCGGCTGGGACGGCGAGCTCGCGCAGGGCGCCGTCGAGCTCGAGCCCGTACGCGAGGCCGCGCTCGAGCCGAACTCGGCCGCCTTCCCGACCCGGCAGGAGCTCGCGGCGCGACTCGGCGATCCGGCGCTGACGATTCTCGACGTACGGCGCGAGGACGAATACACCGGCCGCGGCGGCTCGGCCTGCGACCCGCGCCAGGGGCATATCCCCGGCGCGCGGCGGCTGCAGGTGGACGAGCTCTTCGGCGCCGACGGCCTGCCGCTGCCCACCGAGCAGATCCGCGAGCTCGTCGGCGACGCGCAGGAG
>DATCJJ010000137.1:0-2542 GCA_036562845.1 Gaiellaceae bacterium
TCGCGCTGAACGACGACGCGCTTGCCGAGCGGGCCCGCGAGCTGGTCGTCGTCTACGAGGGCTTCCCGCACTACGGCGGCATCGCCGGGCACGACATGGAGGCGCTCGCCCAGGGCATTCGGGAGTCGACGGACGAGGCGAACGTGCGCCAGTACGTCGAGCAGAGCGCCTACCTGGGTCGGCTGCTCCTCGAGCGCGGAATCCCGATCGTCGTCCCGGTGGGCGCACACGCCGTCTTCCTCGACGCGAAGCGGTTCCTGCCGCACGTGCCGCAGCACGAGTTTCCGGCGCAGGCGCTGGCCGCCGGGCTGTACCTCGCGGGCGGCGTCCGTTCGATGGAGCGCGGAATCGTCTCCGGCGCTCACGGCGACGAGCCGTACGACGGGCTCGAGCTCGTCCGGCTCACGATCCCGAGGCGGGTCTACACGCAGGAGCACCTGGCCTACGTCGCGGACGTCGTCGCCGACATCTACGCGCGGCGGGACAACGTCCCCGGGCTCCGGATGACGTACGAGCCTGCCCACCTACGCTTCTTCCAGGCGCGCTTCGAGCCCCGAGCGCCGTTCCTGACCGCCGCACGGGCGCCGTCTTCTGCGCGCGCGCAGGTGGGAGTGGCGCGGGATTCGCCTGCTCCTCTGATTGCGGCGGATCCGTAATGCGTAGCCGGACATCGAGAAGGCGGCGTCGGCGCTCGATGCGACGCGGGTCGTCAGGACGGGGTAGTTCGGGGCGCGCCGGCCTCTAATGGCCGGCGCCCTCGAGAACGATGGTCACGAAGCTGAGGGCGAGAACCGCAGCGGAGAGGAACGCCCCCGAGCGGCGTCCGGTGCGCAGCGCCGCTCCTGCGGCTAGCGCGGTGACGCCGACGAACGCGATCCAGGCGGGCGAGACGGCGCCCCCGTCCGACATCCGCCGGAGCGTCGGCGCGTAGTAAGGGTCGTACGAGAAAAAGCGGGCGACGACGAGAGCGGCGGCCACGGGAGCGAGGAGCCACGCGAGCGGCCGTTCCGACGCGACCGCGACGAGGCACGAGCCGGCGACGAGCGCCGCGAGCCCGGAGACGAGGACCGCGTCCTCTCCCGGAGGCCCTTGGCCCGGGAGCGGCCCGACGTCGAGTAGGCGCAGTGCCACGGCGGCCTCGTAGCACGCGGCCGCGGCCAGGATCGCGACGAGGGCGCCGGGGAGGATTCGGAGTGGGGCGCGGGCCGCAGCGGCGGCGTCGCACCATCCGCGGCGACGCTGGTTCACCGTCAGCGAAGACCCGGTCGGACGCGCGGCCGGATGCTCCAGCGCGAGGCGCGGCTGTGGATGTGCCGGAGGCGCGGCGGCCGCGGCGGCGCGAGCGGTCGGCCCGCGGCTTCGAGGCGGTAGAAGCGCCGCTTCCCGAGCTCGATCAGGAGAAGGTAGACCGCGATCATCCCCAGGAGCACGGCGAGGAACGTCGCCGGAAGGCCCTTGAAGCCGAGCGTGTGCGCGAGCGGCGAGAACGGCAGGGCGAGTCCGATCGCGACGCACACGAGCGTCGAGATCGCGAGCGGCGTGCTCGGGCGGCTCTGGAAGAAGGGGACGCGGCGGGTCCGGATCGCGAAGATCACCAGGCTCTGCGTCGCCAGCGACTCGACGAACCACCCGGAGCGGAAGAGCGTCGCGTGCGCGTCGAAGACCCAGAGCATGACCGCGAAGGTGCCGAAGTCGAAGATCGAGCTGATCGGCCCGAAGAAGAGCATGAAGCGGCGGATCAGGGCCGTATCCCAGTGCGCGGGTCTGCGGAGCTGCTCCCCGTCGACGCGGTCGGTCGGGATCGTCATCTCGCTCACGTCGTAGAGGAGGTTGTTCAGCAGGATCTGCGTCGGCAGCATCGGCAGGAAGCCGAGGAAGAGCGACGCGCCGGCCGCGCTGAACATGTTCCCGAAGTTGGACGAGCTTCCCATCAGCACGTACTTGATCGTGTTCGCGAAGATGCGCCTGCCCTCGACGACGCCGTCCGCGAGGATGTCGAGGTCCTTGGCGAGCAGGACGATGTCGGCCGCGTCCCTCGCAACATCGGTCGCGGTCTCGACCGAGATGCCGACGTCGGCGTCGTGGAGCGCCACCGCGTCGTTCACGCCGTCGCCCAGGAAGCCGACGATCGAGCCGAGCCGGCGCTGCGCCCGGATCACGCGCGACTTCTGCTCGGGCGTGACGCGAGCGAAGATCGTCGTCTGCGGCAACGCCGCGGCGAGCGCATCGTCGTCGAGCCGGTCGAGCTCCGCTCCGGTGAGCGTGCCGCGCACGGCGAGGCCGAGGTCGCCGCACACCTTCGCTGCGACACGGTCGTTGTCGCCCGTGATGACCTTCACCTCGACGCCGAGCGCATCGAGGCGCGCGAGGGCTTCCGCCGAGTCCGGCTTCGGCGCGTCGAGGAAGCAGAGGAAACCCGCGAGCTCGAGGCCGTCGTCGGCTTCCGCGCCGAGCACGGTCTTCGCGTCGCCGGCACGCGTCGCGACCGCGACGACGCGACTCCCGGCCGCGAACTGCTCGTCGAGCGTCCGCCTCGCGGTGG
>DATCJJ010000141.1:0-11450 GCA_036562845.1 Gaiellaceae bacterium
ACCGTTCCTCGCCGCGGTCCTCCGGATCGCCTCCGGTGTGTCGGCGTCGTAGACGTCGAACGTCTTCCGGCGATCCTCGCTGACGTACGAGTGCACCCACGTGACGCCCTCCGCGGCGTTCGTGTCGACGATCTCGCGACAAACCTGGGCCCCGGGTGGCCCGGGCGGGATCGCGAGCCCCTCGGGGAACTCCCGCTCCACGAGGTAGCGGGGCATCTGTGCCTCCTTCGTCGACGGTGCGCGTGCTCGACTCGACGCTAGGAAGCACCGGTCGGCGCGACATCGGCGGTCCTGCCTATGTTGCGCGCTACGCGATACCGAGTTGCTGCGCCTGCGCGGCCGCCTGGCCGCGCGTCTGCACGTCGAGCTTGCGGAGGATCGCCGAGACGTGGTGGTGCACCGTGCGCTCGGAGACGAAGAGGCGCTCGGCGATCTCGGCGTTGCGGAGCCCTTCGACGACGAGTGCCAGCACGTCGACCTCGCGCTGCGTGAGACCGGCGGGATGCTCTCGTGTGCTCGTCCGCGGACCGCGTGGGACACGCACGCCGAGCGCGCGCAGCCGCTGCGCGACGATCGCCGCCGGCGCCCGCGCACCGAGCCGGTTCAGCTCGTCGAGCGAGTCGCGCAGCGGCTCCTCGTCGTCGGCCTCGGCCAGCGCCATGGCGGTCTCGTAGGGACGACCCACGCCCCGCCAGTACTCGGCCGCCCGCTGCCAGTCGCCCGCGGCGAGCGCCGCGAACGGCTCGGCCGGCTCGACCGGTGGGTCGTCGTCGAACCCGGCGCGCCGCCGCCAGTCGCAAAGCTGGCCGACGAACCACGAGGACTTCCGGCTGACCGCCAGCCCGAGCGCGGTCTCCAGCGAGGCCGCCACGCGCGCGGCGTCGCCGGCGAGCCAGGCCGCCTCGGCGTTTGCCGCGGCGACGGGCGCGACCCACCAAAGCTCTCCCGTGCGCTCGGCGAGGGTGCGCGCCTCGTCGAGCACGTCGCCGACACCCGGATCGCCGCGGCGCGCGCGAACGAGCCCCAGCACGACGAGCGCGTCGATCCGCGGTCGAATCGACGCGCGTTCGAGGCGGAGGATCGCGTCCGCGACTTCCGTGGCTTCGTCCCAGTTGCCGAGCGCGAGCTCGAGCCGAGCCTCCGCGGCCTGGAGATAGGAGGCGTACAGGTCGAGCCCGTGATCGGCGCAGTGGCGGTTGCCCTCGTCGAGGTACACGCGGGCCTTCTCGACGGAGGGCGCATCGGTCGCGATGCCGGCCATGTGAGCGTAGACGCGGCCGATCTGCTCACGCAGCCCGTGACGGCGGGCGAGCTCGAGGCTCCGAAGCATCTGCCTTTCTCCGTCGGCTCCGGCTTCAAGGCTGCCGAGCGTCTGGTGCGCGAACGCGCAGACTTCCGGGTCGCCCAGTTCGGTGGCGAGGTGCAGCGCGCGCGTTCCCCACGTCCTCGCATCGTCGAGCAGCGCCGTTGCTGCAAAGTGCTGCGCTGCAACCGCATAGGCGAGCGCGAGGTCACGTCCCGGCGGGAGGGTCTCGAGGAGCTCGATCGCGTCGCGCAGCGCACGATCCGCATCCGCCGTGCGGCCGGGGCACCAGAGGTAGTCTGCGAGCCGCGTCAACGTCGCGCCCTCGCGTAGCCGATCGCCGGCGACCCGGTGATAGGCGAGCGCGTGCTCGAGGGCCTCGATCGCCTCCGCGTTGCGATCGACGAGATAGGACTCGACCGCGCAGCGGTCGAACAGGTCGGCGCACTCGCGCGGCTCCAGGGCGTCGCGGAACCGCAGAGCGCGCTCATATTGCGCAGCCGCCTCGCGGTGCGCGCCGAGCGCGGCAGCGCGCGCTGCCGCAGCCGGCGCGAACCGGACGACCGCGTGCGCGTCCCCCGCCGCCTCGGCGTGATGCGCAATCCGCGCCAGGTCGATCGGGCCGGCCGGAGCCTCTTGCAGCGCCTCCAGCGCAGCCCGGTGCAGTGCGAGCTCGCGGTCCGGAGCGATGGACTCCTCGATCGCGAGCCGCGCAAGCTCGTGGCGGAAGGCGACCGCGCCGTTGGCCCGCGTCAGCATGCCGGAGTCGAGGCAGTCGTCGACTGCGGGGAGCGCCTGACCGGCCAGCGCCTCGAGCAGCCAGAGCTCGGCCTGCGGCGGAACGACGGCGACCGCGTCGAGCAACGTGCGCGCATCGCCGCTGAGGCGCGCGGCGCGCGCGAGCACGGCGTCGCGCACAGTCGATGGGATCCGTTCCTCACCTGCGGCGAGCGCTTCGGTGACGAAGAACGGATTCCCGCCGGTTGTGCGGTAGAGCGCGTCCGCGTCGGCGCCGTGCTCCGCGGCGAGCCGCGCAACGGCCGCCGGCGAGAGCGGCTGCAACCGAATGCGATTCCGGGCGACGTCGCCGAGCTGGCCGAGCACGACGCGGAGCGGGTGCCGCGGCCCGATCTCCGTGTCGCGGTACGACGCGAGCAGGAGCACGCGCGTTCCCGCAAGGCGGCGGGCGACAACCCGGAGAACGTCGAGCGTCGCGCCGTCCGCCCAGTGCACGTCCTCGAGCACGAGCACGGTCGGCCGCGCACCCTCGAGCCCACGCATCAACGCCAGAGCGACGTCATGCGGCAGCGCGCCTTCCCGGACGAGGGTCTCGAGCTCGCCGCCGGTGGCTTCTGCGACGTCGAGCAGCGGACCGAGCGGCCGGGGGGTGAACACCGGGTCGCACGCGCCCCAGAGGATCCGTGCCGGCGCTGCGCCGGCGCGGAAGCTGCGCAGCAGCGCCGTCTTGCCGATCCCCGCCTCGCCGCTGATCAGGACGATGCGTCCGGCGGACACCTCCTCGACGTCGCGAAGGTGCTGTGCGAGCGTCTCGAGCTCGTCCGACCGCTCGAGCAGTTCCGGCACCACCTCGACATGCATCGCCATTCAAGGATGGTGCAGGATCGGCAACCGGGTTGCAACGACGTTGCAACCCGGTTGCGCGTCAGCTCACGAGGTGGCCGCGATCGAGGGTTGCGCCTCTTTCGCGAGGAACGGGCGCAGCACGTAGTAGAGACCGGCGGCGACACCGAACCCGGTCAGCCACGAGAGGTCGACGTTGTGCGTGTGCGTCGCGATCGGCCCCTGCAGGAACTTCACGAGACCGTAGCCCCACGCCCACCCTGCGACGACGCCGACGAGCATCGCGATCACGGCGGCCCAGTTGACGTCGCCGTAGATCGACTGCTGCGGTGGTGCGTAGAGCGCCTTCACGTCGATCTTCCCGCGCCGGAACACGAGATAGTCGACGCACATCACACCCGCCCAGGCGGAGATCCAGAGCACGACCGACGCAAGCCACTCGTCGAACTTCGTCGCCCACTTGCCGTCCTGGATGAACCAGATCAGCACACCGGTGCCGATGATCGAGACGACGACGCTGACCTTCCAGCGCGCGACCTTGACGTCGAGCGACAACGCGGCGAGCGTCGCCGAGTAGAGGTTGAGGATGTTCGTCGCAACCGGTCCGTGCATGACGAGGAACAGGATCGGAATCGAGAAGCCGCCGAACGCAGCGGACACGAAGTCGGCCGGGTCGTTCTGCACGCCGCCGCTCGCGATCGTCGCCCCGAGGAACCCCAGCCAGACCGTGGGGATGAGAATCGCAGCCCACGTCGTCCAGAACACCTTCTTGTCCGACGTGCTCGGCCTGATGAACCGCGTGTAGTCGGACGACCACGTGAGCCACGTGATGCCCCAGCCGACGCCGATCGCCGTCAACAGCTGCGTCACCGCGGTCAGCTTGTCCGCGCCGTGCGCGGTCGAGTGCGTCCAGACGACGTTGATCTTCGTCCACGCGAGAATGCTCATCACGACGACGATGATCGCCGCGACCGGCACCGTGTACTTCTCGAACGCCTGGATGAGGTAGAAGCCGACGATCGCGATCACGACCTGGACTGCCATGATCCCGATGCCGACCGCGTACTTCGTCCCGGTGCCCGGGTGGTCGTAGCCCATGTGCTTGAAGATGCCGAGCACGAGATCGAGCACGACCCAGGTGTTCACGCCGAGCCATCCCATCGTCATCAGCAGCTGCGCGGCCGCCGGCAGATACGCGCCGCGCCGGCCGAACGCGGCCCGCGACAGCACCATCTGGTTCACGCCGGTGCGGTGGCCCATCACGCAGAAGAGGCCGAAGAAGGCACAGCCGACGACGTTGCCGATGACGAGGACGAGGATCGTCTCGACGAGGCTCAGCCCGAGGATGATGCCGAGCGCCCCGAGGATCCAGTTGATCGGCGCGATGTTCGCACCCGCCCAGATCCAGAACTGCCGCCACGGCGTCGACGTCCGATCCTCGGGCCGGACCGGCTCGATGCCGTGCGCGTCGAGCGTGACCGCCTCGGCCAGCTCGGTCTGCTGATCCATCTCTCGCCTCCCTGACGTGGTGCCTCGGATTGTCAGGCTCGATCCGGATAGATCCCCGGATCCACCTCCAGGGGAGTCAACACCCGCCGGTCGGTCCAGTCCAGCGCCGCCACGTCGCGGCAGGCCATGAACTCGACGTCCCCGGCGGCGAGCGCGTGCTCGATCAGCGTCCGCAGGACTTCGACACGGTGCGGCCGGCCGCTCAAGAAGGGATGACAGGTGAGGACGAAGAGGCAGTCGTACCTGCGCATCGCGTCGAGCTCGCTGATCCAGAGGTCGAGGACCTTCTGCGGCGACTCGATCGCCGACCGGAACGGCGGATCGGGGATGTAGGCGTATTGCTCCCAGTCGTCGAGCGCCCAGTGGACGGGCAGCTCGACGATCTCTCCCGCTCCGGTCTCGAGGATGTACGGCCGGTCGGAGTCCATGAGCGACGAGTCGTACTTCAGCCCGTGCTCGGCGACGACGGCCGGTGTCCGCCATCCCGGCTCCCAGCTCGGGCAGCGAAAGCCCTGCGGCTCGACGCCGACGCGCGCGAGCGCCTCGAGCGCGCGCTCGAAGTCGGCGCGCTCCTCCTCTTCCGTCTGGGCGAACGGCGAGTGATGGGCATAGGAGTGGTGGCCGACCTCGTGGCCGGCGGCGAGGATCTGCTCGACGGTCTGGGGATAGCGGTCGGCCGTCCAGCCGGGTACGAAGAACGTCGCCGGCAGCGAGTACTCGCGGAGCAGGTCGAGGATTCGCGGCACGCCGACGAGCGGGCCGTACGCCTGGTGTGACATGACGCCGAGGTTGCGCGCGTACAGGCCGCTCTCCGCGAGGATCGGCGCCTCCGCGTCGACGTCGAATGTGAGGCACGCGATCACGTGTTCAACGCCACCAACGACAGGAGCTCGTACATCACGGTCGCGCCGGCGAGCGCGGTGACCGCTCCGGGGCCGTCGTACGGCGGCGAGACTTCGACGACGTCGCAGCCCACGAGATTGATCCCGCGCAGGTGGCGCACGAAGGCGAGCGCCTCCGACGTCGAGAAGCCGCCGGCCTCCGGCGTGCCGGTGCCGGGCGCGAATGCCGGATCGAGGAAGTCGATGTCGAACGACACGAAGACGGGACGGTCGCCGACCTTCTCGCGCACGAGCTCGCCGTACCGCTCCGGCCCGAGCGCGCGCAGCTCGTCGGTCGTGAGCACGGTGAATCCGATGTCGCGCGCGACCTGCAGGTCGTCCGGCCCGTAGAGCGAGCCGCGCATCCCCGCCTGCACCGACAGGGTGGGATCGATGAGGATCTCTTCGAACGCGCGCTTGAACGTCGTGCCGTGGAAGTAGCGCTGTCCGAAGTACGCCTCCCACACGTCGCCGTGCGAGTCGAGCTGCACGAGCGCGAGCGGTCCATGCTTACGCGCGAGCGCACGCAGCTCCGCGAGCGTGACCGCATGGTCGCCGCCGAGCGCGGCTGGAAACACACCTGCGGCGACGAGCGGGGCAAGCGCTTCCTCGATCTGTCCGTACGTCCGCTCGGTATCGCCCGGCGACACGGGCACGTCGCCGAGGTCGACGATCGACAGCGTGTCGACGACGTTCACGTCGAGCGCCGGGTTGTACGGGCGCAGGAGCGCCGACGCACTGCGGATCGCCTCCGGTCCGAAGCGAGGGCCGGTTCGGTAGCTCGTCGCCGTGTCGAACGGGATGCCGTAGACCGCGACGTCGACGCCCGCAAGGTCGGTGACATGCGGCGCGCGCATGAACGTTCGAATCCCCGCGAACCGCGGAATCACCTGTGCGTCGAGCGGTTTGTAATGTCTCTGTGACATTTTCTGCGAGCCTAACGTGCTGCGGCTAGCCTCGGCGACGTGGGGTTGCGGGTCATCGCGCTCACCGCGTTCGTCCTCCTCTGCAGCGCGGCGACGTTCGCGAACGGCATCGACGTCTCGAACCACCAGGGCTCGAAGATCGACTGGCCGCAGGTCGCCGGCGCGGGCATCACCTTCTCGTTCCTCAAGGCGAGCGAGGGGACGACCTTCACGGATGCGACGTATGCACTCAACCGCTCCGGCGCGAACGCGGCCGCGATCCCGATCGGCGCATACCACTTCGCCCGTCCGACCGGAACGAACGACGTCACGCTCACCGCGAGCGGAATCGCCCAGGCCGATCACTTCGTCGACATCGCGCAGCCGCGCGGCGGCGACCTGCCGCCCGTCCTCGACCTCGAGACGACCGGCGGCCTGAACGTCACGAACCTCGTGAAGTGGACGCAGGCCTGGGTCACCGAGGTGGCGGCCCGCACGGGCGTCCAACCGCTCGTCTACACCTCCCCCGCCTTCTGGAAGAAGTCGCTCGGCGACACGACCACCTTCGCACTGGCCGGCAACAAGCTCTGGGTCGCGCACTGGACGTCCGCGTCGGGGCCGACCGTGCCAGCGTCGAACTGGGGCGGCCTCGGCTGGACGTTCTGGCAGTGGTCGAACTGCCAGAAGATCCCGGGGATCACGACCGGCTGCGTCGACGGCGACCGAGCGATCGCCGTCACCACGATCCCGGCCCTACCGAGCGGCTCGCCGTCGTCGGCGACGGCGCCGACGATCCTCGGCACACCGCGGGCCGGCGTGAAGCTCGCCGCGCTGCCGGGCACGTGGAGCGGCGGGAAGCCCGTCACGTTCGCGTACCAGTGGCTCGTGTGCAACGGCGCCTGCACCGCGATCCCCGGCGCGACGCTCGAGACGTTCACCCCGACGACGACGCAGGTCGGGCACACGCTCGAGGTCTCGGTGACCGCAACCGCGAAGGGCGGCACCGCGCTGGCGACCTCCGCGCCGTCGGCGGTCGTCGCCGCGCCGAACGGGGCGCTGCCGCCCGCCGTGCTCGCACCGCCGGCCGTCTCCGGGACTCCGCAGGTCGGCCAGACGCTCACGACGTCGACCGGCACGTGGAGCGGCTCGCCGACGTCGTACGCGTACCAGTGGCAGCGCTGCGATGCGACCGGCGTCTGCACGGCGATCACCGGTGCGACCGGGACCGCGTACCTCCTGACGCCGGGCGACATCGGCGCGACGATCGAGATCGTCGTGACGGCGACGAACACGGTCGGCTCGCAGTCGGCCACTTCGGCGCCGACGGCTGCGGTCGCAGCCGCCCCGGTCCCGCCGCCGACGCCGGACTCGTCGACGGCCCAGCCCGGCCAGGCGGGCGCGGTGGCGACGAGCGACGCCTCGGCGACGGTCACGTGGCAGCCCGGCGCCGTCCCGGACGGAACCGTCGTCTCGCTCTCGGGGACCTCGGCACAGCTGACGCTCGCACTGACGCCGCCCATCCAGCCGCTGCCGTGGCCGGTCGACATCGCGTACGCGACGCCGCGCACCGCCCAGCAGGTCGTCGGCTATTCGACGGACGAGAAGATCTGGTCGGCGGTGGCGCCGCTGACGAGCGCAACGCTGCCGGCGGGGCTCCTCGCCGGCGCGTTCGAGGGTCATCTGCTGACGCGGAAGGCCGGCTCGTTCAAGCTGTTCGTCGCGAACGCCTGGGGCGACCCGCGCAAGGTCTCGCGCTTCGCGCCCCGCCTCCGCCGCGTGGGGGCGATCAAGGTCAAGCGGCTGCGAAGCGGTGCCTTCGTCGTGTCGACGCGCCTCAGCGCGCCGTCGCAGGTGCTCGTGCTCCCCACGCGGCGGCGGCTGCTGCAGCCGGGCCAGTTCCCGGTAACGGTGCGCGTCCCGAAGACGAAGCGGAGCGTCGTGATCACGGCGGTCGACCCGTACGGCCGCCGCGCGAGCTTCACGCTCTCGTTTAGAGCACCCCAGTCGCCGTAGGCGACGGTCTTCTGGCCGGGCGGCGGCGGCGGCTTCGCCGCCGCCGCTTCCAGCCGTAGAGTCCCGCACGTGAACCTGCTCGTGCGCAACGCACGGCTGCTCGACGGCAGCGTCGTCGACCTGCACGCCGAAGACGGCCGCTGGACGCGCATCGGCGCCGCTCTCGAGGCCGATGCGTTCGACGTGCTCGACGTCGAGGGCCGGCTCGTCACGCCGCCGCTCGTCGACTGCCATCTCCACCTCGACGCGTCGCTCACTGCAGGCCGCCCGCGCTGGAACGAGTCGGGGACGCTGATCGAGGGGATCCACGTCTGGGGCGAGCTCAAGCCGTCGCTCACGGTCGAGGACGTCGTCGCGCGCGCACGGGAGATCGTCAAGTGGTCGGTCGCGCAGGGCACGCTGTTCATCCGCGCGCACGCGGACGTCTCCGGCGACAACGACGCGATGGTGCGCGGGCTCCTCCAGGTGCGCGACGAGGTCGCCGAGCTTTGCACGATCCAGGTGACGGCGTTCCCGCAGGACGGCGTCTACGCGCGCGACGGCGACGAGCAGCGGCTCGAGCACGCAATCAAGCTCGGCGTCGATTGCGTCGGCGGCATCCCGCACTACGAGCCGACGTCAGAGCTCGGGCTGCTCGAGGTGCATCGCGTCTTCGATCTCGCGCGCCAGTACTCGCGCCGGATCGACGTGCACTGCGACGAGACCGACGATCCCAACTCGCGCTTCCTCGAGGTGATGGCGGACGACACCGTGAAGCACTCGCTGACCGGCCGCGTCACCGCGTCGCATTGCACGGCGATGGGCTCGTACGAGCCGTACTACTCGTCCAAGCTGCACGGCTTCCTGCGCCGCGCCGGCATCAACGTCGTCGTCAACCCGTTCGCCAACTCGCTCATCCAGGGGCGGCTGGACGTCTACCCCAAGCGGCGCGGCTTCGCGCAGCTGAAGGAGCTGCTCGCTGCCGGGATCAACGTCTCGCTCGGCAACGACGTGATCATGGACCCGTGGTACCTGCTCGGCCGCGCCGACATGGTCGAAGCGGCTTCGCTCGCGCTCCACTTCACGTACATGAGCGGCCTCGAGGAGATCCCGGAGATGCTTCGCTGCGCGACGGAGCGCGGCGCGCGCACGCTCGGCGTCGAGGACGAGTACGGCCTCGAGGAGGGCAAGCCCGCCGACCTCGTCGTCTACGACGCGCCGAACGCGCTCGAGGTGCTGCGGCTCCATCCGTCGAGGCGCTGGGTGATCCGGCGCGGCCGCGTCGTCGCCGAGACGACCCCCGCGCGGACGACGCTCCTCGGCGAGCCGGTCACCTTCGTGCCCTCGTGACGGTCGTCGGGCTCCTGCACCCCGGCGAGATGGGTTCGACGGTCGGGAACGCGCTCGCCGCCGCCGGGCACTCGGTCCTCTGGGCCTCAGAAGGGCGAAGCGACGCGACACGCGCGCGCGCCGCCGCATTCGAGGACGCGGGCACGGTGCCGGAGCTCGCCGCGCGCAGCGACGTCGTCTTCTCGATCGTGCCGCCGCACGCGGCGCGCGACATCGCCGCGTCCGTACAGCCGTTCGGCGGCATCTACGTCGACGCGAATGCGGTCGCGCCGGAGACGGCACGGTCGCTCGGTGCACCGCGCTTCGTCGACGGCGGCATCGTCGGCGGGCCGCCCGCGCCGCGGCTCTATCTCTCCGGCGCGGAGGCGGCCGCTGTCGCCGAGTTGTTCGCCGGCTCGGCGATCGAGGCGTCCGTCGTCGCCGACGCGTCCGCCCTCAAGTGCGCGTACGCCGCGTGGACGAAGGGCTCGGCTGCGCTCGCGCTCGCCGCGCGCGAGTACGCGCGGCGGACCGGCGTCGAGGCGGCACTCCTCGCCGAGTGGGAGCAGCTCGGCGTGCGGGCCGACGAGTCCCGCGTCGAGGCGAAGGCATGGCGCTTCGTCGGCGAGATGGAGGAGATCGCGAACGCCTTCGCCGACGAGGATCTTCCGTCGGGCTTCCACGAGGCTGCTGCGGAGATCTACCGCGCGATCGGGCGGCCGACCGTCGACGGCTCGGTGAACGACGGCGGCAGCTCCGCATAGGCGGCGTCCGGCTGCACGCCGAGCGCGTCGAGCGTCTTGCTGAAGAAGCAGCGGGCCGTCGCGGCGAGCACGACGTCGAAGACCTCCTCGTCGCTGAGGCCGTGGGTGCGGAGCTCGTCGACGTCCGCCTGCGTGATGGCCGTTGCGTCGACGACGACCTTCTCGGCGAACGCCATGATCGCGCGGTCGGTCTCGTCGAGGCCGTCGGGGAGCTTCGGGACGGCGTCGTAGTCGTAGAACTGCTCCGCGAGCACCTTGCCGTGCGCCAGGCAGCAGTAGCTCGAGCGCAGCCGGCGAGCGGCGGCGAGCGTCGCGAGCTCGTAGCGGCGCAGGTCTGCCGATTCCTTGATGGCCCCGTTCAGCTGCTGCCACGCGCGGAAGACGTCCGGCCTGGACGCGAACGCACGCTGCATGTTCGGCGCGTCACTCTCGGGCACGTCGATGAACGGCATCTCGCCAGTATCGCAACGTGGTTGCCGGACCCGGCCGGCAACCACGTTGGTGGACATCGCTACCGCGTCTGCGGGAACCCGAGGTCGACCTTGCTCGTCGCGGGGTCGGGCCAGCGCGAGGTGACGACCTTGCCGCGCGTGTAGAACTCGATCCCCTCGGGGCCGTAGATGTGGCGGTCGCCGAAGAGCGAGGCCTTCCAGCCGCCGAAGGAGTAGTACGCGACGGGCACCGGGATCGGCACGTTGATCCCGACCATGCCGGCCTGCACGTCGAACTGGAACTGGCGGGCGACGCCGCCGTCGCGGGTGAAGATCGCCGTGCCGTTCCCGTACGGGTTCTCGTTGACGAGCCGCACCGCCTCGTCGTAGGTGCCGACGCGCGTCACGCCGAGCACCGGCCCGAAGATCTCGTCCTCGTACGCCTTCATCCCCGGCTTGACGTTGTCGATGAGCGAGGGCTTGAGGAAGAACCCGTCTCCGGGCGCGCCCTCGCGGCCGTCGACGAGCACGTCGGCCCCCTCACCGGGCGCGTTCTCGACGTACGACGCGACCTTGTCGCGATGCTCGCGGGTGACGAGCGGCCCCATCTCCGACGACGGGTCCATCCCGTCGCCGACCTTCACCTTCGGGATCCGCGTCTTGATCGCCTCGATCAGCTCGTCCGCGACGTGGCCGACCGCGACGATCTGCGAGATCGCCATGCACCGCTCGCCGGCCGAGCCGTAGGCGGCGGA
>DATCJJ010000172.1:0-31812 GCA_036562845.1 Gaiellaceae bacterium
CGCCGTGCCTGCGTTCACGACCCTCGACTGGATCGCGATGGGGCTCATCCTGCTCTTCGCGTTCGGCGGGTGGCGGCGCGGGCTGATCGCGAGCGCGCTCTCGCTGCTCGGGCTCGTCGCAGGCGCCTTCGTCGGGTCGAGGGTCGGGCCGCACCTGCTGCGCTCGGGCTCCGAGTCGCAGTGGACGCCGGTCGCGAGCCTCGTGGGTGCGGTCATCGGCGCGACCGTCCTCCAGACGCTCGCCGCGCTCGCCGGTTCATTCGTCCGCGGCGGTCTGCGGCTGACGCCGTTCCGGGTGTTCGACTCGGTCGCGGGCGTCTTCTTCGGCGCCGTGACCGGTGTCGCACTCGTCTGGGTGCTCGGCGCGACGGCGTTGCTCGTCCCCGGCCAGACGCAGCTCCGGCGCGAGGTCGCGAACTCCGTCATCGTCCGCCGTCTCGATGATGCGGTGCCGCCGCGGCGCGCGCTCAACCTGCTCGCGCGCATCGACCCGTTCCCGGCGATCGCAGGCCCCGCCGCGCCGGACCTCCCGCCGAGCCCTGCCGTCGAGCGCGACCCGGTGATCCGCGACGCGGCACATGCGGTCGTGCGGGTGATCGGGACCGCGTGCGGGATCGGCGTCGAAGGCACCGGCTGGTTCGCGGACGACCAGCTCGTCGTCACCGCTGCGCACGTCGTCGCCGGCGAGGAGGACACGCGTGTGCAGATCCAGGACGTCGACGGGCTGCAGGCGGCGCAGGTCGTCGCCTTCGACGCGCACAACGACGTTGCGGTGCTACGCGTCCCCGACGTGCACGTGCGGCCGCTGCACCCTGCCGAGCCGCGGGACGGAGCCGCGGTCGCGATCGTCGGCTATCCGGAGAACGGGCCGCTGACGGAGACCGCCGGCCGCATCGGCCGGACGTCGACGGTCCTGACGCAGAACGCGTACGGCCGCGGGCCCGTGTCGCGCTCGATCACCGCGGTCGCCGGCGACATCCTCCACGGCAACTCGGGCGGACCGGCGATCGACCGCAAGGGGCGCGTGCAGGCGACGATCTTCGCCGCGCGCATCGGCTCGAGCGGCGGCTTCGGGATCCCAGGGGATGTCGTGCGACGCGTGCTCGACTCGGCCGGTCAGCGTCCGGTCTCGACCGGGGCCTGCGCCGCCGGCTGAGGCAGGAACTCGACGACGTTCATCGGCACGCGGAACGGCGCGACGACGTACGCGCCTGCGGCGAGCTCGCGCGCACCGGCGAGCAGCTCGAGCCCGAGCTCGCCGCCGACGCGCCGCGCTTCGGCGCCGGCGGCGCGGTAGCGCTCCTGCACGTGCTCGGGTACGACGATGCCCGGCGTCTCGTTGTGCTGGCGGACGAGCAGCTCGTACGAGCGGATCGGCCACACGCCGACGAGCACCGGGATCGGCCACCTGCCGCCGATGCGCTCGCGGAACGACTCGAGCGCCGCGAGGTCGAAGAGGACTTGCGTCATCGCAAAGCGCGCGCCGGCCGCGACCTTGAGGTGGAAGCGCTCGGCCTCGAGACCGAGGTCGTCGGCCGTCGGATTCACCGCGACGCCCGGGAAGAACGACGTCGGCGCGTCGATCGTGCGGCCGTGCCAGTCCTCGCCGCGGTTGAGCCGCGCCATCAGCTCGACGAGGCCGACGGAGTCGACCTCCCAGACGCCGTGCGTGCCGGGATAGTCGCCCTGCTCCGGCGGGTCGCCGGTCACCGCGAGGATGTTCCGGACGCCCTCTGCGTGGGCGCCGAGCAGCAACGACTCGAGCCCGCTGATCGTCATGTCGCGCGGTGTGAGGTGCGGGATCGTCTCGATGCCGGCGAACCGCTCGATTCCGACGCTCGCCATGATCCCGCTCATCCGGGCGCGGGCGCGCGGGTTGTCGTTGACGTCGACGAACTGCGCCTTCCCGGAGTCGCGGATCGCGCGCGCCGTTTCGATGAGCCCGTTTGCGCTCGCGCCGAGCGGCGGATCGAGCTGCACGGAGACGACGAACTCGCCCGCCGCCAGCAGCTGCTGGAGCTGGGTCGGCTCCTCGGCCGCCGCGACGCCGGTCGCCTGCTCCCGCTCGCGCACGAGCACCGACCCGGTCGGCTTCGCGTCCTCGTCGACGGCTGCGCGGATCGCGGCGATCTGCGCCGGCGTCGTGCCGCAGCAGCCGCCGATGATCGACGCGCCGAGAGACCGCGCCTGCGCGGCGAACTCGCCGAAGTACGCGGGCGTCGCGTGCGGGAAGACGATGCGCTGGCCGGACATGCTCGCCAGGCCGACGTTCGGCAGCGCGGCCAGCCGCGCGCCGTCCGCCTGCATCTCGGCCAGCGCGTGCAGCGCTGCGGTCGGTCCGGCCCCGTGATTCGCGCCGTAGGCGGCGACGTCGAGCTCCTTCAGCCGCGCAGCCGCGTCGTGCGCGCTCACTCCGGCGAGCGTCTGCCCGTCGCCGTCGAAGGTCATCAGCGCGACGATCGGCAGCTGCGAGACCGAGCGCACCGCGTCGACTGCCGTCGCGAGATCCTCGAGGTCGTAGAACGTCTCGATCATGAAGACGTCGACGCCGCGAGCCTCGAGCACGCTCGCTTGATCGGCGTACTGCGCGGCGGCCGCCGGGCCACGGAGCTCGCC
The DNA here is from genome assembly GCA_036562845.1 of Gaiellaceae bacterium. Classification (GTDB taxonomy): domain Bacteria; phylum Actinomycetota; class Thermoleophilia; order Gaiellales; family Gaiellaceae; genus Palsa-739. The sequence continues at coordinate 2,617 of DATCJJ010000172.1, forward strand.
GAGCGGGCCGATCGAGCCGGCGATGAACACGTCACGGCCGCAGATCTCGCGCGCCTCGCGCGCGAGCCGCACACCGGCATTGTTGATCGCCTCAAACTCCTCCTCGAGAAAGTGCTGCGCGAGCTTCGGCCGGTTCGCGCCGAACGTGTTCGTCTCGATGAGGTCGGCGCCCGCGCGGATGTAGCCGACGTGGACGTCGACGACGCTCTCCGGGGCGCGGAGGTTCGCCTCCTCCGGGCAGCGCAGTCGCGGGACGGCGCTGGCGATCAGCGCGCCCATGCCGCCGTCGGCGACGAGCGGCGTGCCGGCTGCGATGCGTTCGAGAAAGCGGCTCAAGAGACGTCAGTGTAGGAGGCATCAACCACGTTGCTCGATCACGGAGACCGAACATCTCCAGACCAGGGTGGTCGCCGCCGAGAGCGCCGCCCGAGATCTGAGAGCAGAGCCGCCGCCAGCTCCGCTCTCACATCTCGGGGGCCGTACCGGCCGGAGAAGCCCCCGCCGCATCGGGGCTCCTCGACGGCCGCACACGGAATATCGCCGCGCCTCCGCGGTTGACCCATCCCTCGGACGCGGTTGACACCGCCGCTTCACGCCCGCAGTAGGCTCCCCGCCGTGCGTGTGCACGTGATCAGCGACATCGAGGGCGTCGCCGGCATCGCCAAGTGGGGGCAGACCGGCGGCGAGAACAGCACGCTGTACCACGAGGGGCGCAAGCTCTACACGGAGGAGATCAACGCCGCCGTACGCGGGGCGAAGGCGGCCGGCGCGACGGAGATCGTCGTCATGGACTGCCACGGTGCAGGCGGCGACTACACGTTCAACTCGCTGCTGCCCGAGCTCCTCGACCCCGACTGCGAGTTTGTCGTCCAGAGCGAATGGACGGAGTACACCGAGTTTCTCGAGCAGGGCTGCGACGCGGCGCTCTTCGTCGGCATGCACGCGAAGGCCGGGACGCCCGACGGCGTGCTCGCGCACACCGTCTCCGCCCAGGCGTGGCAGGAGCTCCGCTTCAACGGCGTCGCCGTGGGCGAGACCGGGATCAACGCGGCGCTGTGCGGTCACTGGGGCTGCCCGGTCCTGCTCGTGACCGGCGACCGCGCGGTGTGCCGCGAGGGCCGCGAGCTCCTCGGCGACGGGCTGACGACCGTGGAGGTGAAGGTCGGCCTCGGCCGCTACAGCGCGCGGAACCTGCCCGCCGTGCGCGCCCGCGAGCTGATCGAAGCTGCGGCGAAGCGGGCGCTCCAGGACCTGACCGCGGTGCAGCCGTACGACCCCGGCCGGCCGTCCGAGATCCAGGTCGACTTCACGACGCCCGACCGCCTCGTCGAGTACCGCAACCGCCGAGGCGTCGAGGTCACCGGCCCGCTGACGATCGTCTCACGCGCCGACGACTGGTGGACCGCCTGGAGCCAGTTCTTCTTCTAGCGAGACGATCCCGAGCTCCTCGATCAGCACGAAGAACGCCTTCGCGAACGGCGACTCCTGCGTCCGCTCGCGCACCTCGCGCCAGTCGATCTGCTCGCGCAGCGCGCGCGACCACTCGAGCACGCTGCTGAAGTTGAGCTCCTGCTCCTTGATCGCGAGCAGCTTCGACACGAGCACGTCCTCGAGCGTCGCGACCTTCGCTCGGAGCGCCATCACCTCGTCCTCGTGCGCGCGGTTGATGATCTCCTGCGTGATCGGCCCGCTCGCCGGATCGAAGATGAGGTCGACGAGCGCGCCGTTCTCGTGCCACGTCTTGTAGAGCCAGCCCTCCGGCGGCCGTTCGGTCTTCCAGCCGGCGGCGTCGAACACCTCGAGCGCGCGCTCGGCGTCCTCTGGCTTGATCAGGAAGTCGACGTCGTGCTCGCTGCGAGGGCCGCCGCGGGCCCACGCGGAGAGGCCGCCGCCGAGCACGAACTCGATCTCGGAGTCGTTGAGGATGCCGGCAGCGGCTTTCATCGCCTCGATCAGCTCGGGAAAGGACGGCTCGGGCATGGTCCGCTCGCCGTTTCCGGTTCCCTGCAACGTGCAACATCGAACGCGTGATCCGCATTGCAGCGGCCGGCGATGTTCACGCCTCGGAGGCGACGCGCGACCGCGTCATGTCCGCGTTCGAGCGCGTCTCGTACGAGGCCGACGTCGTCCTGCTCGCGGGCGACCTGACGACGACGGGGGAGCCGGAGCAGGCGGCGGTGCTCGCCGACGCGTGCCGCGACCTGACGATCCCGGTCTTCACCGTGCTCGGCAACCACGACTACCACGCCGGCCGCGCGAACGACATCCGTGCAGTGCTCGAGGAGGCCGGCGTGCACGTGCTCGACCGCGCGTGGCGCAGCTGCGAGATCGCGGGTTTGATGCTCGGCGTCGTCGGGACGAAGGGATTCGTCGGCGGCTTTCCCGGGTCCGTGCTGCCCGACTTCGGCGAGGCGCTCTTGCGCGAGGTCTACGCGGAGACGACGGCGGAGGCGGAGGCGATCGCGCGCGGGCTACAGGAGATCGTGCACTGCGACCTGCGACTCGTGCTGCTCCACTACGCGCCGGTCGAGGCGACGGTCGTCGGCGAGCCGGAGGGGATCCACGTCATGCTCGGCAGCGACCGCCTCGCGACGCCGATCGCGGAGTACGGCGCGGACCTCGTGCTGCACGGTCACGCACATGCGGGAACCTTCCAGGGCTGCATCGGCAAGATCCCCGTCTACAACGTCGCCGTGCACGTCACCGGCCGCGACTTCTGGATCTTCGACCTCGAGGGCAAGAAGGGCCGAAGCGAGACGAGAGTCGAGGGACCGGCGTAGCTACCCTGCGGCCGTGGCCCGGGTCGTCCGCATCAACGTCGCGCCCGTCAAGTCGCTCGGCCTCGTGCATCCCGAGGAGATCGAGCTCGACGCGCGCGGACTCGCCGGGAACCGCCGCTTCTGGCTCGTCGACGAGAGCCGCCGGCTCGTGAACAACAAGCGCAGGGGTCAGCTCGTCCGCATCCGGCCGGAGTGGAACGAGCAGACACGCGAGCTCGCGCTGACGTTCCCGGACGGCACGCGTGTCGCCGGTGTCGTCGAGCTCGGCCCGCAGCCGTTCGAGGTCGAGATGTACGGCTACCCGCTCGCGTCGCGGCGCGTCCTCGGGCCGTGGGAGGACGCGATCTCCGAGTACGCCGGCGAACGCCTGACGCTGCTCTGGGCGGACGAGGGCGCACCCGACCGCCTGCACGCCGGCACGGTGACGCTCGTGTCGCGCGAGTCGCTCAAGCGGCTCGCCGAGGAGGCGGGCGAGGACGACCTCGACGGGCGACGCTTCCGCATGCTCGTCGAGATCGAGGGCGTCGACCCGCACGAGGAGGACGCGTGGCAGGGGACGCACGTCCGCGTCGGCGACGCGACGATCCGGGTGAACGGCGACGTCGGCCGCTGCGCGGTCACGACGCACGACCCCGACACCGGCGTTCCCACCGTCGACACGCTCAAGGCGCTCGCCCGCTACCGCCGCGAAGGGCGGAAGGAGCCGCTCCCGTTCGGCGTTTACGGATCGGTCGTCGTGCCGGGCCGCGTCCGCGTCGGCGACGACGTGCAGCCGCTCCAGGAGCGACTTATAGCAACTTCGCTATACTGAGGAGCGATGGCAGCCCGGGTCAAAGCGATGGAGAAGCGCCCGCTCGAGCGGTTCCGCGAAAAGCTCGTCACGGGCGACCGCGGCTGGTTCTTCGCGAACATCGCCGGGAAGGTGGCCGAGCGCCGCGTCGCGATGAACATGTCGCAGCGGGAGCTCGCAGAGCTGTGCGGCACGACTCAGTCCGCGATCGCTCGTCTCGAGCGCGGCGGCAGGCCGCCGAGGATCGACACGTTGCTGCGCATCGCCGAAGCGCTCGACTGCGATCTCGTCGTCGATCTGAATCCGCGCTCGTAGCCGAACGTGATCATCGCGTGCCTCGGTGACTCGATCACGGCGGGCTCGCCGCTGTGGGACCCGGATCCCGAAGTCCGCAAGAAGATCGAGCGTCCCGACGAGCGCAGCCAGTGGGAGTGGTGGGCGATGCGCATGCACGGGGATCTCGACCTGCGCAACTTCGGCGTCAACGGCGAGCGCACCGACCAGATCGCCGCACGGTTCGGAAAGGCGGTCGACGGCGCGGAGGGGATCGTCGTGCAGGGCGGGATCAACGACATCGTGCAGGGGCGACCCGTCGAGCAGACGGCGGCGAACCTTGCGGGCATGTTGCACCGCGCGCGCCATGCGGGACTGCGCGTTGCGATCGCGGATGTGCTGCCGTGGAACAACGGCGACAGTCGGGCCGCCGCGGACATCGACAAGCTGAACGAGTTGATCCGCTCGATCGCCGAGGGCCAGGACGTGCCGCTGTTCCGGTTCAGCGAGGTGCTCGCCGACCCGTCGCGTCCGACGCGGATGCGCGAGACGCTCACCGAGGACGGCGACCATCCGTCGGTCGAGGGGCACCGCCTGCTCGGCGAGCGCGCCTTCCAGCCCTTCTAGCGCAGCGCCGCACGCGTTCCCTGCGCGTCCGCTCACGCAGCGACGAGCTTGTAACCGACGCCGCGAACCGTGACGACCCGCCTCGGCTTCCGCGGATCCTTTTCGAGCTTCCGACGCAGGTTCGACACGTGCACGTCGATCGCGCGGCGGTCACCGACGAAGTCGCTCTCCCAGAGGTGGCGGATCAGCTGCTCCCGGGTGAAGGGCCGGCCGGGCTCCGAAGCGAGCAGCGCCAGGAGGCGGAACTCCGATCGCGTCAGCAGTACCGGCTTCCCGTCGACGCTCGCACTGTGACGCGCGACGTCGAGCCGCAGTTCGCCGACGTCGATCAGGGTCCCGGCACGGGAGCGGTCCAGCTCGCGGCGACGGAGATGCGACCGGACACGGCTCACCACTTCCGCGACGGAGAACGGCTTCGTGACGTAGTCGTCCGCACCCGTGTCGAGCCCTTCGACGCGGTCGCGCTCCGAGTCGAGCGCCGTCAGCATGAGGATCGGCACGTCGTTGTGCTCGGCGCGCAACCGTGTGCAGACCTCGGTTCCCGTCAGCCCCGGCAGGAGGAGATCGAGCACCATGAGGTCGTATTGCCGCGTCCGTGCCTGCTCGAGCGCATGGACGCCGTCGTCGACCGCATCGACGTCGTACCCGGCCTCGCGCAGCGCGTACGAGACGGCTTCGCCGATCGCCGCCTCGTCCTCGACGACGAGAATCCGACCGCTCATTCGACCGCGGTGGCCGACCGAAGCCTCACGGTGAATGCACTCCCCGTTCCGAACTCGGACGACACGTCGATCTCGCCGCCCATCGCGTGCACGGCCTGGGCGGCGATCGCGAGGCCGAGCCCGTAGCCCTTGCCGGACGGCGTGACCCGGAAGAACGGTTCGAAGACCCGTTCGACGAATTCGGGCAGGATCCCGGGCCCGGTATCCCTGACCGTCACCGCGACGCGGCCGTTCAGCTGTGCGGCGGTGACCCGCACCTCCCCGTCTCGGGTGTGCTCGAGCGCGTTGTCGAGGAGCGCCGCGAGCGCCTCGTAGAGGAGGTCCGGCGACGCGAGCGTCGCAAGGCCGGGCTCGCACTCGACGTGCATGTCGACCCCCACGTGCGGCTCGGCCTCCGCGACCAGGCGGTCGACGAGCGGGCGGAGCTCGACGAAGTCGATCGGCGCGTCCTCGCCCAGCTGGGCCCGTGCGAGCGTGAGGAGACCTCGGGCGAGCCGCGTCAGCCGTTCCGCGTGCCGTTCGACGTGCGCGAGGAAGCGGTCGCGCTCTTCCGGCTTGTCCTTCGCCCCGGATTGCAGCGTCTCGACGGCCGCCGTGATTCCTGCGAGCGGCGTCCGGAGCTGGTGCGCCGCGTTGCGCAGGAACTCGTGCATAACGCGTTCCTGGCGGTGGTCCGCACTGACGTCCTCGATGAGCATCAGGGCAGGGTCGTTGCGCGCAGCAGCCATCCCGCTGACGCGCAGCACTCGGTGGTCGGCGAGCGTGATCTCGATCGGACCCACGGGCGCCGCGAACTCGACGAGCCGGCGCGCGACCGCTCGAAGCTCGGGCGGCGCGCTCGAGGCGAAGTCGGCGCCTTTCCGGATCGCGTCCGGGCCGAGGATCGTGCGCGCGCGGGGGTTCGAGAACACGACGCGGCCGTCCTCGTCGAGGGCGACGACCCCGGACGGGAAGCGCACCATGAACGGGTTGAGCTGCGACGCTTCGTGCTGCTGCTCGCTGCTGATCGAGGCCGCGATCCGCAGTGGATTCGTCCGCGGGAGGGCCTCGAGCGCGACGACGAGCGGCTGCTCCGCGTGGAGAGACCGCAGCTCGAGCGTGACGCGGCCTCCGGACTCGAGGCGGCTGAGCTCTCGTCGCAGGTCGCGGCGCTCGTCGAGCGTCACGAGCGCGGCGAGCGGCATGCCGATCAGGCGGCTCCGATCGTGGCCGAGCAGCGCCGCCGAAGCAGCGTTCGCCTCGACGATCGTCCCTTCGTCGTCGAGGGCGAGCAGGCCGTCGTGCGCCGCGTCGAGCAGGCTGCGCAGCGCGCTCGCGACGCTCGTCCGCCGGACCCTCGGCTCAGCCGTCCGACGCCTCCATCATCACGATCGCGCCGCGAATGTCGTGGCCGTTGCCTGCACCGCCTCGAGGAACGAGTTCACGTCGTTCAGCTCGCCCGTGCGCTGCTGCAGCGTCGTCGTTGATGTTCCCCAGCTCCTCGTTCGTCGATGCTACGCCTCAGAACTCGAGCACGTCGCCGTCGGAGGCCCGCTCGACCTCGGGCGAGAGCGGGAGCTCGTCCGGCCGGTGAATGACGACGAGCCGCTTCGCGCGCGATTCCCGGAACGCGTCGAGCGCCTCGTCCTCGGTCAGGTGTCCGCGCTCGGCCGGTTCCGGTGCGCGCAGCGTCGCTTCGCAGAGGAAGAGGTCGGCGTCCTTCGCCAATTCGACGAGACGGTGGCTCGGTCCGGTGTCGCCGGAGTACGCGAGTGTGCTCGTGTGGTTCTGGACGCGCAGGCCGAACGTCAGCTCGGAGTAGTGGTCGAGGCGATGCGGCGTCACGCCGAAGCCCGCGGCGTCGAAGGAGACGTCGTCCGCGTACTCGCGCGGCTCGAATGCATCCTCGATCTGGCCGACGAAGCTCATGCGCTTCCCGTGGTCGCGCAACCGGTCGAGCCCGCCGGGCGGCAGCCAGAGGTCGGGTCGCGGCACCTCGCGCCCCGGCCCGAACGCGGCGCCGAAGATCCACGGCACGAGGTCGCCCCAGTGGTCGAGGTGGAAGTGCGTGATCGCGACCGCGTCGACGCGCGGCCAGCCGCCGTCGCTCGCGCGCAGGCGCGCGAGCACGCCGGGGCCGCAGTCGAGGAGGAGGCGGCCCTCGGGCTGCTCGACGAGGTAGCCGGATTGCGCGCCGCCCGCGTTGGGCCATGCCGGTGAGCAGCCGATGACGGTCAGGCGCACCGGCGTATCCTGCCGATTTCTCCCGACCGTGTTGCAACGGTGTATAAATCCGCCGTGGCCAAGGCCTCGATCGACGTCCTGAAGCACGTCCCGCTCTTCGCCGGGCTGGACGACCGCGAGTTGCAGGCGATCGCGGCGCAGATGCGCGAGCGGCGCTTCGCGGCCGGCGACACCGTGACGCAGGAGGGGGCCGGCGGTGCCGGCTTCTTCGTCATCGAGTCGGGGGAGGCCGACGTGAAGGTCGGCGAGGAGGCGCGCGGGAAGATCACCCCGGGCGACTATTTCGGCGAGATCGCGCTGCTGACCGGCTCGGACCGGACCGCGACGATCACCGCCGCGACGGACATGGTGTGCTGGGGCATGACCCCGTGGGACTTCCGCCCGCTCGTCGAGAGCAACTCGGCGATCGCCTGGAAGCTCCTCACCGCCATGGCCGACAAGCTCAAATAGGTCGCGCGTCCTTCGCACGGCTCGTCGTGCGGGCCGGGTGCGGGAGACCGGCCCTCGATTGGCGTCCCGCCGGACCCTTCGGGCTCAGCCTCGCTTTGTAACCCCCGTCTGGAGGTTGCTAGTGTCGGACTGTGGAGCCCGTCGCCTTTATCGACTACGAGCCGAGCGCGCCCGCGCCGGGACGGCTCGCCCTCGTGCAGCGGTTCGCCAACACCGTCGACCGCGAGCACGGCCGTGAGGCGCTCCACTCGCCGCAGGCGCTCCGGACGCTCCTCCTCGAGCTCGGCCTGCTCGACCGCGACGCGCCCGTCGGCGTCCGCGAGCTCGAGGCGGCGCACGACCTCCGCGACCGGATCCAGGCGCTCGCGCTCGCGAACAACGGCATCCAGACCGACGCGCAGCTCGAGGCGGAGCTCGTCGTCCGCATCGACGACGAGCACGCTGCGCTCGGCCCGGCGCGCCACGACGTGGACGGCGCCTTCGCGGCGCTCGTCGGCATCGTCTACACCGCGATGGCCGACGGCACGTGGACGCGGTTGAAGGCGTGCCGCGCCCACTCGTGCCACTGGCTCTTCTACGACCGTTCGCGCAACCAGTCGGCCGTCTGGTGCTCGATGGCCGTGTGCGGCAACCGCACGAAGACGCGCGCGTACCGGGCTAGGCGTTCTTGAGGCGACGCGCGCCCGAGAAGCGCGTGCCGTACCAGCCGGAGAACCGCTCGATCCGCACGCGCGTGCCGCTGTGCGGCGCGTGGATGAAGCGGCCGTTCCCGACGTAGATGCCGACGTGCCCGACCGAGTCGAAGAAGACGAGGTCGCCGGGGTGCAGCGAGCCGCGGCGGACGCGGCGGCCGTCGGAGAACTGCGCGTAGCTCGAGTGCGGGAGCGTGACGCCGAAATGCGCGTACACGTAGCGCACGAAGCCCGAGCAGTCGAAGCCGCGCGGCGTGCTCCCGCCGTAGACGTAGGGGACGCCGAGGAAGTGCTTCGCGTACGAGACGACGCGGAGGCCGAACGCGAAGTTCGCGGCCGCGAGGCGGCGGGTCGGCCTCGGCTTCGGTGCGACCTGCGCCCGGCCGGTGAGCGGGCGCACGAGCGCGGGCGCCACGAAAAGTGTGAGCGCGCACAGGAGCAGGAAGACTCTGAGAGAGCGAGACATCGGAGAGAGCCCGTCGGCACGTGTCGGCAGCGCGCAGCGCCGCCGTCTGTCGTAGGGAGGCCCCATTGGACCACCTCAGCACGGCCGCGTTCCTCCCCCAGCCGGGGGGTTCGCCCCACACTCCCGGCACTTTTTCCTGCCGAAACCTACTACAGGGTGTCGGTCGCGGCGGCGAGCGCCCGGTCGCGGTCGGTGATCCCGCCCGCCGAGTGGGTCGTCCAGCGGACGGTCACGCGGCGGTAGCTGATCTGGATGTCGGGATGGTGGTTCTCCTGCTCCGCCAGCTCGGCGAGACGGTTCACGAACGCGATCCCATCGGGGAACGAGGCAAACTCGAGCGTGCGCTCGAGCGCGCCGTCCCGCTCGCTCCAATCTGAATCCGGTGTGGCCACGTAAGAATTCTGCTTCGGAGGACGCTAAGGAAACCATGGAATCGACCACGTATCTGATCGTCGGCGGGGGCATGACGGGCGACGCCGCGGTGAAAGGCATCCGCGAGCACGACGCCGACGGGCGGATCGTGCTCGTCGGCGCGGAGCAGCACCCGCCCTACAAGCGCCCGCCGCTCTCGAAAAAGCTCTGGGCCGGCGGTGAGGAGTCGTCGATCTGGAAGAACACGGAAGGCGCCGACCTCGTGCTCGGCAGGCGCATCGTCTCCCTCGACGTCGACGGCCGCCGCGCGACCGACGACCAGGGCGAGGAGTACGCGTACGACAAGATTCTCCTCGCGACGGGCGGTTCGCCGCGCCGGCTCGGCGGCGACGACGCCGACGTCGTCTATTTCCGGACCGTCGACGACTTCCGCGCCCTGAAGGCGGGCGTCGGGGAGGGGACGCGGGTCGCCGTCATCGGCGGCGGCTTCATCGGCTCCGAGCTCGCGGCCGCGCTCGTCGCAAACGGGGCGAGCGTGTCGATGACCTTCCCGGAGCCGACGATCGGCTTCCGCCTCTTTCCCCAGTCGCTCGGCGAGTTCGTCAACGACTACTACCGGCAGAAGGGCGTCGAGGTGAACGCAGGCGGCATGGTGTCCGACCCGCGCGAGCTCGGCGCAGACGTCGTCGTCGCAGGCCTCGGGATCCTCCCGAACGTCGAGCTCGCCGAGGCCGCAGGGCTCAGCGTCGACAACGGGATCGTCGTCGACGAGTACGGCCGAGTCGACGGGCGCGACGACGTGTTCGCGGCGGGCGACGTCGCGAACTACCCGAGCCCGGTGCTGGGGACGCGCTTCCGCGTCGAGCACGAGGACCACGCCAACACGCACGGCAAGGTCGTCGGCGCCAACATGGCCGGGGCCGAGCAGCCGTACGAGCACATCCCCTTCTTCTACTCCGACCTGTTCGACCTCGGCTACGAGGCGGTGGGACAGGTCGACTCGCGCCTCGAGATGGTCGAGGACTGGCAGGAGCCGTACGCGAAGGGCACCGTCACCTACGTCGAGGACGGGCGCCCGCGCGGGTTCCTGCTCTGGAACGTCTGGGACAAGCTCGACGCGGCGCGCGATGTGCTCAAGGCCGGCGAAGGAGCGCTTGTCTAGCTTTGCCCAGTCGAAGAAGGCGAGGCGGGGGACGGAGGTGCTGTGCGAGCGCCTCTTCCGTCCGCTCGCGCATGCGGTCGTCGTGCCGCTCGCGTGGCTGCGCGTGCCGCCGCCGGCGGTCGTGCTGCTCGCGGCGGCCGTCGGGATCGCCGGTGCGGTCGAGCTGGCGCGCGGGCACTTCGTCGCCGCCGCGCTGCTCGTGCAGCTGAAGACGGTGCTCGACAACGCGGACGGGCAGCTCGCGCGGCTGTCGGATCGCGTCACAGCCTTCGGGCGTTATCTCGACTCGGAGTGCGACCTGCTCGTCAACGCGGCGCTGTTCGCGGCGCTCCGCACGCCGCTCGCCGCGCCCGGCTTCGTGCTCCTCACGCTCGTCCTCTCGACGAACTTCAACGTCGAACGCCTGGCCCGCGGCGGTGTGGCCGCCTGGGACTCCTCCGTGCTCGGACGCGCATACGGCCTTCTCTACGGCTGGCAGGACCGGCTCGCGGACCGGCTGCTGGGCGGGCGTGTCGTCCAGCCGTGGCAGGTGTCGGCGCTCGCGAATCTCGGAATGTCGACGCAGCTCGCAGCGTTCGGACTGTGCATGGCGCTCGGCCATCCCACCGCGTTCGTCTGGGTTCTCGTCTGCGAGGCGGTCGGTGTCGCTGCGCTCTTGACCATCCAACCGAAGCAGGAGGTATCGCTTGAGCATCGTTGAGCTCCCGTCCAGGTGGCCTGAGCGGAGCATCTCGGCCGAGGACTGGAAGCGCTACGAGCGCTACGTCGGCGAGATCTTCTCCGCCTTCGGCATGGATCTCGACACGCCGGGCACGGTGGAGACGCCGCGCCGCTTCCTCCGGGCGATGTACGACGCAACCGCGGGGTACGACGGCGACGAGAAGCTCCGCACGGCGTTCCCGTCCGAGCGGCCGCGCGGCGTCGAGGGCCGCCACGCGCAGATCGTCGAGGGCCCGATCTCGTTCTTCGCGCTCTGCGAGCACCACGCGCTGCCGTTCCACGGCTCGGCGCACGTCGCGTACATCGCGACCGACGAGATCCTCGGAATCTCGAAGCTGACGCGACTCGTCCGGCTGTTCGCGCGCCGGTTCACGGTGCAGGAGCGGCTCGGCGAGCAGATCGCCGACACGCTCAGCGAGCTCGTCGCACCGCGTGGAGTGGCCGTGCACCTCGACGCGTCGCATCTCTGCACGCAGATGCGCGGCGTCGAGGAGGAGGGCTCCCACACCGTCACGACCTTCTGGCGCGGCCTCTACGACGAGGATGCGGACCTGCGGCGCGAGTTCCTCGAAGAAGTGCGCTCCCGCCGGCGCCAGTGATCCACCTGCTCTGGGAGGAGGCCGGTCTGGCCGACCGGCCGCTCCCGGAGTCTCTGCGCGAGCTCTACGGCGGCGGCATCGGCTTCGAGGGGCCGCGGCTCTTCGCCAACTTCGTCGAGACGATCGACGGCGTCGTCGCGATCCCCGATCTCGAGAAGTCGAACGCGCTCGTCGCGGACGAGAGCGACGACGATCGCTTCGTCATGGGTCTGCTGCGCGCCTGCGCCGACGTGGTGCTCGTCGGCGCCGGGACATTGCTCGCGTCGCCGAAGGGAACGTGGCGTCCCGAAAAGGTGTATCCGCGCGCGGCCGACGGGTTCGCGGCGCTGCGCGAGGAGTGGGGGATGGCCGAGCGTCCCGCCGTCGCGGTCGTCTCGACAGGGGCGTCGCTCGACCCGAACCATCCGGTGCTGCAGGACGGCGTGCTGCTGACGACGGCGGCGGGTGCGGAGGCGCTCGCCGCGGTCCTCCCGGACGTCGTCGCCGTCAACGACGGCGACTGGGTCGACCTTCGGGCAGCGGTGGCGGTGCTGCGCGGGCGCGGCCACGAGCGCGTTCTCTCCGAGGCCGGGCCGCACGTCTTCGGCTCGCTGCTCGCAGATGCGCTGGTCGACGAGCTCTTCCTGACGGTGTCGCCCGTGCTCGCCGGCCGCGACCTCGCGGCGAAGCGCTTCGGCCTCGTCGAGGGCGTCGAGCTGCTGCCGGACGTCCGCAGCTCGCCGCGCCTCGCCTCGGTGCGCCGCGGCAACGACCACCTGTTCCTGCGCTACCTGTTCGCCTGAGCTACGCCTTCGACGTGTCGCACCGGCGCGGATCGCCGGTCTTCCAACCGGTGCTGAGCCAGTGCGTGCGCTGCGCCGACGAGCCGTGCGTCCACGTCTCGGGATTCACCTGCCCCTGCGTCTCCGCCTGGATGCGGTCGTCGCCGACGGAGGCCGCCGCGCTCAGCGCGTCGTTCAGGTCCTGCTGCGTGACGCCCGTGATGTAACCGGTCTGCTCCGCGTTGTGCATCCACACGCCGGCGAAGCAGTCGGCCTGGAGCTCGACCTGGATCGAGTTCCGCTTCTGGTCGAGGATGCCGAGCAGATCCTGGACGTGGTGGCCGTACTCGTGCGCGAGGACGTACGCCTGCGCGAACGGCCCGTTGCTCCCGCCGAAGCGCGACTGCAGCTCGTCGAAGAAGCCGAGGTCGATGTACACCTTCTTGTCGACCGGGCAGTAGAACGGCCCGACGTCGGTGGACGCAGGCCCGCAGCCGGTGGTCGTCGAGCCGGTGAAGAACACGGTCCGCGCGATCGTGTAGTTCTGCACCTCGTTCGACCAGTACGCCTGGATGCTGTTGATGTCGCCGACGATCTGGCAGTCCTCGCTCCGGTTCGCGTCGGCGCCGGTCCGGCAGCTTGCGGTGTCGCCGGTCACGGTGCGGCCGTCGAGGGGCGTCAGCCCGCTGCTGCCGCTGCCGCCGCCGAGCAGGGCAAACGCGAGGTAGATGAGGACGCCGAGGACGCCGATCCCGCCGCCGCCGACGGCGATCCCGCCGCCGGGCAGCCCGAAGCCGCCGCTGCCGCGGACGTCCTCGACCTGCGACGGGTCGAGCCTGGCACCGGGCCGGAACCTCATGGTGTGACAACGCCTTCGGCGAGCAATGCGTCACGCTCCTTTACGGTGATCTCACGAGATTGCCGCCCCTCCGGATCCCAGGCGACGAGCACGGCAGCCACCTCTGCGGCGCCGTCGCCGACATCGTGCGCGAAGCGAACGCTCGAGCGGCCGACCTCGACGACGCGGGTTCGAACGACGACCTCGCGCGTCCCGAGCGGGATCTCGCGGCGGTAGTCGATCGTCGCGTGCACGACGACGTTCGGCCATTGCTCGATGTCGCCGACCGTCGCCCGGAGGACGGCGTCGCGCGCCTCGTCGCAGTAGACGTGGTAGACGGCGTGGTTCAGATGGCCGAGCGCGTCGAAGTCGGGCCACCGCGTCGCGATCCGGAGCTCGTAATCGATGGGATGACGCTAAACCAAGGAGTGCACTGCGTCACGCAGCGTCGCGCAGCGCTTCGTCCGGCCGGCGAGCGTGACCTCGATCTCCAGCGTGTCCTCCGACCAGCTTCCCTGCATCAGGTGGCACTCGAGTCGTCCGCCCCGCCGCTGCACGGCGTACGAGCACATGTAGTTCCCAGGGCCGCCCTGTACACAGTGGACGTTGACGATCTTCGCCGAGCCGCCGAACTCGTTCGCCGCTCCCGCCAGTGCCCGACCGAACGCAGCGGGGCTCAGCGTCGCCTCGGGCTGCTGATGGACGAACGGGAGGTAGGCAAAGGCCGCTCCCGCGAACGTGAGCCAGCCACCGACCGCCAATGTGACGAGCGCGACTCGCATCTGCCACCGATGAACGGTGTTATCGGCAGTCGGGTTACGGTGTATACGTGGACGCTGCGCTGAAGGCGTACGTCGAGCGGAACCCCCAGTCGCGCCGGCTCCATGAGGAGCGGGCCAGCTTCATGCCCGGCGGCAACACGCGAAGCGTCCTGCACGTGCCGCCGTTCCCGCTCACGATCGTCCGCGGCGAAGGCGCGCGCATCTGGGACGCCGACGGCCACGAGTACCTCGACTTTCTCGGCGAGTACACCGCCGGGCTGTACGGACACTCGCATCCGGCCATCCAGGCGGCGATCCGCCAGGCGCTTGCGGACGGGACGACGCTCGGCGGCCCGAACACCTACGAGACGCAGCTCGCGGCGGCGATCTGCGGACGGTTCCCGTCGATCGAGCTCATCCGCTTCTGCAACTCCGGCACGGAGGCGAACGTCATGGCGCTCTCGCTCGCCCGCGCCGCGACCGGACGCCAGAAGGTCGTCGTGTTCGAGGGCGGCTACCACGGGGGCGTCCTCTACTTCCACCACGGCGGCTCGCCGCTCAACTTCCCTGCGCCGTTCGTCGTCGCGCAGTACAACGATCTCGCCGCGGCGGGGCTCGTGGACGGAGACACCGCTGCCGTCCTCGTCGAGCCGATGCTCGGCTCGGGCGGAGTCATTCCGGGCGATCGCGCGTTCCTGCAGGCGTTACGCGACGCAACGAGCGAGCACGGGGCCCTGCTCGTCTTCGACGAGGTGATGACGTCGCGGCTCGCGTGGGGCGGGCTGCAGGAGGTGTTGGCGATCACGCCTGACCTCACGACGCTCGGCAAGTATCTCGGCGGCGGTCTCGCGTTCGGCGCGTTCGGCGGGCGCCGCGACCTGATGGAGCGGTTCGACCCGTCGCGCGACAACGCGTGGCCGCACGCCGGCACGTTCAACAACGCCGTCCTGACGATGGCGGCCGGAGCCGCAGGGCTGACGCAGGTTCTGACGCCGGACGAGATCGCACGGCTCAACGCGCTCGGCGACCGGCTGCGCGAGCGGACCGCGGCACTTGGCGTGCACGCGACCGGCTACGGCTCGATGGTCGGGCTCCACGGTGTCGAGCACGCGTTCTACGGCATGCTCGAGCGTGGTTACTGGTATGCACGCCGCGGCTTCGTCGCGTTGTCGCTTCCGTTGACGGAGGAGGACGTCGACGGCTTCGCGGCGGCGCTAGCCGCGGAGCTCGCGTAGGCGCCGCTCGGCCGCCGCGACCTCTTCGGCGAGCGCGTCTGCCGCTGCGCGCGCCTTCCTCGCGTCGCGCTCGGCGACGTGCAGTCTGCGCTCGAGCTCGCGCAACGCTGCCGACGCCTCGCGCAGCTCCTGCGTGTTGCGCTTCTTCGGCGCGGCCCGGCGCTTCGTCTGCGGCCGGGTCGTCGGGACGTCGATTCCGGCGAACGCGTCGAACCCGGTCGCCCGTGGCGGCTCGACGAAGCGGCCGCGTGCGAGCAGCTCCCGGCCCTCCTCCGTGATCGCCGACGCGCGGAGCCCTTCGTTGATCTGCGAGAGGACGCCTGCACCGACGGTGCCGCGCGTGTCGCGCAAGAGGCGCTCCGCCGCCTTCGTCAGCCGCTTCAGCGCGTCGCTCTCCTTTCGCCTCGCGTCGTCGAACGCCGCCTTCTCGGTGCCGCGCAACACGCCCGCCTGCGCCTGTCGCAGTCGGTGGCCGGCGTCGAGGAGCAGGTCGACGTCCCGCCGCTCTCGACGTGCGAGCTGGTTCAGCACCCATGCCGCCACGTTCGGCTTGCGCGCCTTCGCAAGCTCCTGCGCATCGTCTCCCTCGAGCTTCCCCGCGAGCCGCTTGCGCTCGGCGACGAAGTCTTCGAGCGGCGCGCCGTACAGGTCGTCGAGCGCGTCCTCGACGGTCAACGCTTGGCTTTTGCGCGCGTCCGCTTCGTCTTGCGTGACTTGCGCGACTGCTCCATCGACAGCCGGAGCGCCTCCATCAGGTCGGGCGGCGACTCCGCTTCCTCCGGCTCTCGGAGCTCGTGGACGTCCTTGCCGCGCCGTTTCGCCTTCACGACCTCGCGCAGGGCGTCGGTATAGGTGTCCTCGTACTTCTCCGGCTGCCACTCGCCGGAGAAGCTCTCGATCAGGGACAGCGCCATGTCGAGCTCCTTCTTCGCCACGGGCGGAAGTCTGTCAGGCACGACGCCGGACGGCGGGTCGACCTCGTCGGCGAAGTAGAGCTGCTCGAGTGTGAGTGCCCGATC
Organism: Gaiellaceae bacterium; assembly: GCA_036562845.1. Lineage (GTDB taxonomy): Bacteria > Actinomycetota > Thermoleophilia > Gaiellales > Gaiellaceae > Palsa-739. The sequence goes on from DATCJJ010000172.1 coordinate 19,107, forward strand.
GCGGACGCGGAGGCAGCCGAGGTACTGGCGGCTGCGCATGACGAACTTGCCGATCCCGGCGAGCCCGGACTGCTCCATCGCCTTCACGAGCAGGGCGTACGTCTTCTCCGCGCCGGCCTGCGGTCCGACGAGGTACGTGTGTGCGAAGAACGCCGGGTCGATGTCCTCGTACGGGACGAAGTCCTCGAGGTCGATCGTGTGCTGCCCTTCGACCTGCACCGCCTCGAAGTCCTCGTCGGTCAGCGGGACGAACTCGCCTTTCTTGAACTCGTAGGCCTTGACGATCTCGCTGCTCGGGACCGGCTTGTCTTCGAGCTTGCAGATCTTCTGGTAGCCGATCGGTCCGTCGTCCTTCTCGTGGACGAGGTGAAACTGGAGCTTGTGCTCGTGCACGGCGCTGTAGACACGCACCGGGACGTTCACGAGCCCGAAGGTGATCGAGCCGGTCCAGAGCGAGCGAGGAGGCATCGTCGTTACTTGTCGGGATACGGATCCGCGGCCGCGTCGCCGCCGGTCACGGTGAGCCATTCGCCGTTGCCGCAATTCGGGCAGGGCGGGAGATGCCTGGTCGAACCGACGTCGATCATCTTCCCGCAGTTGGTGCACTCGTATGTGCCGGAGCTGACGTCGCTGCCGGCGGGAACTGGGTTAGCCATGCCTCCGTTGTTGACCGTGGCCGAACTCGCCAAACGATCAGGAAGCGCTTGCGCGCTGCTGCCACTTCTGGCTCCAGTTCGCGCGTGTCAACCCGGAGACGAGTGCGCGCTGGACGATCCGTCCCGCGGCGTTGCGGCCGGTGATGCTGACGCGCTGCGGCAGGTCGCTCAGCGGCAGCTCGAGCCGCGGCGCGTCGAGGGTGATCGTCTCCCGGTCGACGTAGGGCGAGCGGGCATCGCGCCGCTCGCCGAGCCGCACCTCCCACGTCCGCACTCCGGCCCCCGCGGGCCACTCGAGCGCGACGCCGTCGCCGGCCGCACCCGCCCGCACGCTCATGTTCGCGCTGATCGTCGGCTTCGCGCGGTACGCGACACGCGCCGGGCGCGGCGCCGCCGCGACCGGCTGCGCGAGCGACCGCTTGGCGCGATGCACGGCGAGCAGACGGCGCAGTTGTCCGAGCGCGCGCGGGTCGACGGCGCGAACGCGCGCCTCGAGCGCCTCGACATCGGGCTCGCCGCCGCGCGCGATCTGCGCACGCGCCTCGTCGAGAATCGTCTTCAGCTCGCTGTCCATCGCTCCTCGGGTCGAGGAGCGTAGCGTCACTTCTTCGTGATCTGCAGCGTGACTGTGGTGGAGTGGCTCTTGCCGCCGCCGGCGCCCGTGATCGTCAGCGTGCTCGTCCCGGATTTGGCGCTACGGCCGGTTCCGATCGTCAGCGTCGACCCGCTGAAGGACGCGGTCGCGCCGGCTGGGACCCCGCTGACGCTGAGCGCGACCGTGGCGGTGAAGCCGCCCGACGGCGTGATCGTCACGGTGTAGGTCGCGCTGTTGCCGGCGACGACGTTCCGCGAGGCCGGCGACGCGCTGATCGAGAAGTCGGGGACAGTCACGGTGAAGACGCCGCTGGTCGAGCCGGTGCCGGCGGGCGTCGTCACGCTGACCGCCCCGGTCGTCGCTCCGGTCGGCACGCTCGTCGTGATGTGGCTGTCGTCCACGACGGTGAAGCTCGTCGCGGAGGTCGCGCCGAACTGAACCGCAGTCGCGCCGGTGAAGTGCGAGCCCGTGATCGACACCGCCGTTCCGACGGGGCCGCTCGTCGGCGTGAACGAGCTGACCGCAGGCGCCGGCGTCGGCGCGGCAAACGCCGTGACCGTCGTTCCGGCGGGCACGACGAGCAGGCCCTGCCCGGCGCCGAGGCCGGTCAACTGCATCGCGTTCTGCTCGTCCGGCTGCGCGATCGGGGCGACGGTCGTATGCCAGACGACCGACCCCGTTGCGGCATCGAGCGCGTAGAGCGCCCCGGACGCGGATCCGACGACGACGTACTTGCCGGTCCCCGTCGAAAGAAGGATCGGCGCCGTGTCGAGCTGCGCGTCGGCGGCGAACGTCCAGCCCGGCGCGGTGAGCGTGTGCGTCACAGGGTTCGTCCAGTAGACGCTCGCGCCGTCGACGGCCGGGGCGAGCGCGGTCGCGCCCACGGGCGTCCAGCTTCCGATCAGGTTCCCGGTCGAGGCGTCGAGCACGAGGTTGCCGCCCGAGTCGCGCGTGTATACGCGCCCGCCTGCAGAAACGACGGTCTTCCCGCCGCCGCCCGAGCACCCGGTCGTGTAGTGCCAAAGGAGGCTCAACGTCGACTGGCCGAAGCCGTATGCCTGGTTGCAGGCGTACGACACGAAGACGGAGCCGTTCGCGAGCGCCGGAGAGCTGTGATCACCGTTCGCGACCGAGGCCGTCGAGATGAGGCCGCCGGTGACCTCGTCGACCGCGTAGACCGTGCCGCCGCTGCCCGCGCCGCTGAGGTAGACGGCGCCGTTTGCCGCGGTCGGCGGCGAGGTGAACGCGTACTGGGTCGGCAGCTTGACCGACCAGGCGAGCGCGCCGGTGGCAGCGCTGAGGGCCTGGAGGACGCCGTCGAAGTTGACGACGAACACCTGCCCGTTGTCGTAGGCGGCGCCCGAGAACGAGTACGTGCCTGAAATCGCCTGCTGCCAGACGGTCGCTCCCGTCGCTTGGTCGAGGGCGTAGAGGTACGTGCCGTAGACGCCCGGCGGCCCCTGCGCCGTCGTCACGAAGACCTTGCCCGCGGCGATCAGCGGGTACGAGACGGCGTTTCCGAGGTTTCTCGTCCAGCGTTGCGCCAACGGGGGCGTGAGCGCCGCGTCGGTCTGCACGCCGCTGTGGTCGGCGCCGATCTGGTACGTCACCGCGAGGTCGGAGACCGCCGAGGTCACGACGAAGCTCCTCGCGGTCGTCGCGCTGCCGTAGGGCGTCGTGACGGTGATCGTGCCGGTCGTCGTCCCAGCCGGCACCGTCGTGACCACCCGGGTGGCCGTTGCCGTGAACGAGCCGTAGGTGCCGTTGAAGAACACGGACGTCGTGCCGGCGAAGCCGGTCCCGTTGATCACGACGGTCGTTCCGACGGGGCCGCTCGTCGGGCCGAACGAGGAGATCGTCGGAGCCGGTGTGCCACCGCCCGTCCAGCTGCCACGGCCGCTGCAGAGATCGAAGCCGATCAGGCACACCGCACCGTTGTTCCCCGAGGTGATGTCGCGGTAGGAGATCGAGTTGCCGTAGACGTACGCCGCGTTGACGACCACGCCCGCGACCGCCGAGCGCGCCGCGATCATCGGGGAGGACGCGCTCGTCCCGCCGACCTTGAACCAGCCCGTCTCGTTGAGGGCGCCGTACGGCGTCGTGTCGTAGACGGAGACTCCCGAGGCCGGATCGGCATCGAGCGAGAGGTCCGGCGTCGCGCGCCTGCCGCCGCAGTTCACCTGGGCGTACTGCGCAAACGCGGACTGCGCAGCGGCGGCCGTCTCGAGCGCGCTGCAACCGCCGCCGCCGCTCGACCAGGCTGTCTCGTCCTGGAACGCGCCGGTGCTCGTGAAGTACAGCGACGTTCCACCCACCGAGATGACGTTCGGCGAGGACGACGGATACTCGGCCGGCGTGCCGTTGTCGCCGGCGGAGACGAAGAAGCTGACGCCGCTCTGGACGAAGTGCGAGTCGAACGAGCTCTCGCCGAGGAACTCGGAGGCCCCCCAGCTGTTCGAGACGTACTGCGCGTGCGCCTTCGCGTAGTCCTCGGCGACGAGGAGGTCGCCGAAGCTGTTCGACGCCGCCTCGACGAGGAGGATCTTCGCGCCCGGCGCGATCGCGTGCGCCCACTGGATGTCGAGCGAGATCTCGAGCGCCCAGCCGCCGTCGGCGGCCGGGTAGCTCGTGCCGCCGTTCTGGTCGACCTTCGAGAAGCAGCCGTTTGCCGTCGTGCAGGCCGGCAGGCCCAACTGCGAGCTGAAGACGCCGAGGTCGCTCTCGGCCGTCGGGTCGTCATAGGCGTCGACGATGGCGATCGTCTGACCCGAGCCCGCCGTGTTCGAGGTCGGGAAGTTGTAGACCGACGTGATCTGCGCCGGGGACAGCCCCGTCGGCGCGAGCGCCGCATCCGGATTGCCGTGCGCGTCGGTGACGACGAGCGCGTGGCAGTGCGCGGCGCGCGCGGGCGGCGCAGGGCAGACGGCGTGGAAGTTCGCGTGGCCGTTCGCGGCGAACGCGCCGCCAGGCAGGAGCAGCGCCGCGGCGAGCACGCCGACGGCAACGACCAAACCCCGCTCCCTCACCCAGTCGATCGCTCAACGATTCACCATCTGGGCGCCGATTTCCATCCCGCAAACGGATGAACCCGACTCAACTTCCGGCCTGGCGCACCACAGGGCAGACGAGGACGTTGGTCGTCCAACGCTCGTACGGGTTCGGCGCGCCGGAATTGATCGGCAGGGACTCGGCGTAGGCGAGCGGCTCTGGAAGGTACGGATTGCACTGCGGCTCGTATCCCGAGGGGAGCGTCTCGCGTCGTTTGGCCGCGTGCGCCGCGGGGCGCCGGATTCATGCTCTCGGCGTCTCCGGTCGATGGGGAGAGAGGCGGGTCGCGCCGAAGCGCCGCAGTTCGCGCGCAGTGTTCTGACCGTCGGCCCGAGAAGACCACGCGGTCATGGATGCACCGGCGCGCCCGCCGACTCCAGTGTCGGAGGTCGTGCACGGTTCCCGTTCGGACTGACGGGTGGGATGCGACCAGCCGTCCGGCGAAACGTGCTGGCGCGCCGGCCTGTCCGTCTTTACCGTTTCGGCGTGCGCCGCATATTGCTTCTTGCTGCGGTTCTCCTGCTCGTCGTCCCGGGGGCCGCGGGTGCGGCGCTCCGGAGCGGCGCGAGCGGAAAGCGCGTCCGTGCGCTTCAGCTCGAGCTTGCGTGGCACGGGTTTCCGTCCGGCCTGGTCGACGGCCGCTTCGGCCCGAGACTGACCGCTGCGCTCCGCCGCTTCCAGCGGAGCGAGGGCCTCGAGCCCGACGGCGTCGCGGGACGCTCGACGCTCCGCGCGCTCTCCCGTCCGCTCCTCCACTCGCCGATCCCGCTCGTCTGGCCGGTGCTGGCTCCGGTCGGCGACGGCTTCGGGCCGCGCGGCCACGCCTTCCACGCCGGGATCGACCTGCTCGCTCCGCGAGGCACGCCGGTCCTGGCGGCCGGGCCGGGAACCGTGACGTGGGCCGGCCGCCGCGCCGGCGGCTGGGGCCGGCTGGTCGTCGTCCGCCACCCGGACGGCGTCAGGACGATCTACGCGCATCTCGCGTCGATCGACGTCCACGTCGGTGACGAGGTGTCCGGCGGCGCGATCCTCGGCCGCGTCGGCTCGAGCGGCAATGCGAGCGGGCCGCACCTTCATTTCGAGGTGCGCGTGCACGGTGCGGCGATCGATCCCCTGGGCGCGCTCGTGCCGCTCGTCGGTTGACGGATTCCGGGTGCCCCTGCCGCACGAGACACCCGGTCTCGTCATCTGTAGGAGGGTGCGAAGGGCCGTTTCCTCGCGGTCTTCGCCTGCAGGTTCACTCGAACGGGGTCACCCGTTGCGACGGCCGCCCACCCCGATCGCGACGGCGGCCGCGGCGAGCGCGAGGCCGACGCCGAGCAGCGAGAAGGCGACTGCGAGTGCGCCCCGGATCGTCACGCCGACCTTCGCGTCCGCCACGACGCCCGGCGAGGCGTCGGCGTTCATGACGACGAAGCGCCAGTGGCCGTTGCGGATCTTCCAGGTCGCGGTCGGCGTTCCGGACTTGACCCAGAACGTCTGGCTCGCGGGCCGCGCCGGGACGACGTTGCCGCGGGTCGACGAGTAGGTCGCGTCGAACGGGCCGAAGTTCACATCCTGCACGGTCGAGTGCGCGACGCCGTCGAGGTAGCGGTCGACGTCCGCACGGCGGGCGACCCCGACGAACAGCGGGCGGCCGTTGTCGGACGACGCGGTGATGCGCGCCTTCGCGACGAGCCAGTTCGGGATGCCGTCGGCGTCCAGCGGGCCGGAGACGATCGCGCGGCCGCTCGCCGCGTAGCGATGCGTCCCGCTCGAGATCCAGCCGTGGTCGGACGCGCCGTAGCGGGCCCAGAGGCCCGCGCCGCCGGCGGCGACGAACAGGAGTGCGAGCAGGCCGACGAGCGACGCCGCGAGGTAGCGGCCGGTCGACCTGGATCTGACGACGGGTGCGGGGGCTGCGGTTTCCATTGGTTCTCCTCGGTGTCGTGGTCTCACCGAGACGGTCGCAGCGGCGCAAGGCCGGGGGAATGGGGCGAACGCGAGACCGCGGGTGCGGCTATCCGAACCAGCGGCTAGAGCCCCGGCGGGAACTCGATCCGCTCCGGCGCGACGAGCGGCCTGCCGACGTCGAGCTGGATCTGGGCGTGGGGGAGCAGCGGGATCCGCCGCGGGTTGCCGGTGAAGCGGCGTCCGTCGACGAAGGCGGTGACCGGCCCGCCCGCGTCGCCGACCCGGCGTCGGTCGAGCGGCGCGCCCCAGATGTCGAAGAAGTTTCCGAGTGTGTAGACGCGTTCGATCGGCGACTCCGTGTGGATGATCCCGTCCGCCGCGTGCGTGTGCAGCCACATGAAGCACGACGTCCCGATGCCGACTCCCGCCGGAACGTGTCGCTGCGCGCCGCCGACGAAGATCGTCAGATGCGCGTGGATGTGAAAGAGGAGGGCTTCCGTCGGTTCGCACGAGATGCCGTCGATTCGCTGACCGGGCACGACCCGCTGCACGCGTGCGAGGGCACGCGCGCGCGCGGCCGTGCGCCCGTCGCGGGTCGCTGCGAGCACCGCCGTAGCGGCGAACGCAGCGAGGCCCGCGACGAGCCCGACCCGTTTCACGCGTGCGTCCGGAGCCGCGGTGCGATCGCCGCGAGGAACACGCCCAGGAAGACGGTCGTCATCACGTCGAACGCAAACGTGAGCCAGATCGCCGGTCGGTAGCCTGACTCCATGAACCCGAACAACGGCGTGTACTCGCTCGTCAGCAGCGCGGCGAACGTGCCGACGGCGATCCCGATCGCAGCGACCGCGGCGAGCACGAGCACGGCGCTGCCGAGCGGCCGCCCGAGACGCTGCACGGGCGCGAGGAGGACGGCGCCCACGATCCAAGCGCCGATGAAGCTGAGCAGGAACAGCGGGCCGATCGTGGGGACGACGGAGAAGTACGCGTCGTAGTACTGCTGCGCGTGCACGACTCCGACGAGCAGGATCGAGATCGCACCGAGGTACCGGGCGACCACGGCGACGAGGTCGCGGGGGGTCTCGTGCACTGCGACGCTAGCCATGACGGTGGATCTCCTTGCCCGCCGCGGAGACGACCCACCATGGACCGCCGAACTGGTTCACGCCCTGACCGGTCGTCTGGCCGGGCTTGCGGTCGCTCACGAAGTAATAGAGCGGATGACCGCCGTACGTGACTTCGAGCTTCCCGTCCTTGCGCTTCGTCGTGCCGAGCAGCGCGGCGTGCACACCGGTGCCTGCAACGGGCTTGCCGGTCGTGAGCAGCGGCGGCCAGAGCGCGGCGCACGCGCCGTAGCAGACGCTCGTCGTCCCCTTGTCCGGTGGGAAGTCGTACAGCGTGATGCCCTTGCTGTCGACGAGGATCGTCCCCAGCTTCGTCTTGCGCAGGTCGACGTGCGTGCTTGCCGACGCATAGCCGGCACCGATCGCCGCCGTCGCGAGCACGACGACGAGAGCGAAGAGTCGCTTCATGGTTCCTCCTTGTGGCTGTTCGAGGCCAACTGCCGTGCCTTCCGGTCGAAAGGAACTCGGAAGAGGCGAGTCGTGGCCTCGTGCGGCGTCGTCATGAACGCCGCACTTCGAAGCTAGCAGGACCGATGCAGTCTGGGCGTCAGCGCTTCGTGAGCAGGCTCTGCTGGTCGACGATGCGCGCTGCGACATCTGCGAGGCGCAGGTTGCGCTCACGTGCGGTCAGCTGCAGCCGGCGGAATGCGTCCTGCTCGGAGAGACCGAGCGCCGACATCAGCAGTCCCTTCGCGCGCTCGACGACCTTGCGGTCCTCGAGTGCCTGCTCGGCGCGCACGAGCTCCGCGTGACGCGCAGCCGCGAGCGCAATCGCAGCCTGCAGCTCGCGCGTGTCGATCGGCTTCGTCAGGAACGCGTTCACGCCGCCGGCGACAGAACGCTCGACGAGGGCCGCGTCCTCGACGCCCGTGACGATCACAACCGGACGTCTCAGGCCTTCGCTCGCGAGCTGGGCGGCTGCGTCGAGGCCGTCGACCTTCGGCATCTCGACGTCGAAGAGGTACAGGTCGGGCGACGTCGTGCGCGCGAGCTCGATCGCCTCGGCTCCGTCGGCCGCCGGGCCGACCGGCTCGTGGCCGAGCGACCGCAGGCGCTCGGTGAGCCCGAGCGCGATCAGCGGGTCGTCCTCGGCGACGAGGACTTTCATCCGGCCACCGGGAAGACGACCTCGGCGCGCGTGCCGCCGTTCGGCAGGCGCTGCAGCTCGAAGCGGCCCGCCAGTCCCTGCTCGACCATGCGGCGGACGAGGTCGAGCCCGAGCCCGGCGGGCTGCTCGGCGCCGCCCCCGCAATCGTCGACACGAAGCCGCGCGTCCGCACCGCCGTCGAGGTGCACGGCGATCGGCGGAGCGCCGTGGCGGCAGGCGTTCGTGACGAGCTCGTTCGCGACGATGCCGAGCTTCTGCGCGGTGGCGGCGTCGAGGCGAAGCGGATCGGCGTGCACTGCGACGGCGACCGGAGCGTCCGCGGTGATGCTCCGCAGCAGCGCTCTGCCGTCGACGCCGTCTTCGGTCTCCGTCAGGAGCCGGTGGACGGTTGCGATCGAACGGATCCGAGCTGCGGTCTCGTCGAACGCCGTTCCGGCCGCGCCGTCCGGCCGGGCGAGGAGCAGGAGGTCGGCGGCGGTCTGGAGGTCGTTCTTGATCCGGTGGTTCGCCTCGCGCGCCAGCGTCCGCTCGAGGTCGGCCGCCGCGGCCTCGCGCCGAACGGCGCGCGTCAGCGCCAGCGCGACGGCCGCGGCGACGGCGACGAGCCCGAGACGCATCGCCGTCGCGCCTGCCGAGAGCGGGATCGCCACCGCGGCAATGCCGCACGTCGCGGCGGTGACTGCGAGCCAGAAGCCGCGCCGCCAGCCGACTTGCACGACGGCGATGAAGGGCACCGTGAGAAAGAGCAGCAGCGCGAAGTCGGAGCCGCCGCCGACGACGAGGACGGTCACGAAGGCGATCAGCCCGGCGCACCAGAGATCGAGCAGCACGCGACCCCCGCGCCCGGCCAGCCACGTTCGCCACGGGATCACCATCGCCAGCGTGTTGGCCGCGGCCGCTGCGAGGGTCGCCGCGACGAGCAGCAGCCGGTGCCGGACGTCGCCGTCCAGCGCCAGTCCGGCCACGACGACGCAGATCGACGCCCAGCCGAGCCAGTAGCCGACCTGGACGGCCGCGAAGCGGAAGCCGAGCTCGTTCGGTTCGGCGGTCATCCGTTGCTGACGAAAACGACCGGGGCGGCGCGGGTAATCCCGTCGTCGCCCCGGTGGGACGGACTACGCGGCAGCCTCGAGCGCCGGCTCGACGTCGAGCTGCGGCGCGGCGGCCTCCTCGAGCTCGCTGCGCCGGATCAGAGCCAGCGCGGCGAGGACCCCGATCGCGGCGATCCCGACGCCCGCGACGAATGCACCGGTGAACCCGTGCACGAGCGCGTTGTGCAGCGGCGTGCCCGCGTCGAGCGCGTGGGACGTCCGCGAGGTCGCGATCGTCGAGAGCGCGGCGATGCCGAGCGCCCCGCCGATCTGCTGCGACGTGTTGATCAGCCCGGAAGCGAGCCCGGACTCACGCGCCTCGACGCCTGCGAGCGCGGCGATCGAGATCGGCACGAACGCGAACCCGATGCCGACGGCGACGAGCAGGAAGCCGGGCAGCAGGTCGGCGACGTACGAGCCGTGCACGTCGATCTGCGTGAAGTAGACGAGCCCGGCCGTGAGCGACGCCATGCCGACGACGAGTACCGGCTTGACGCCCAGCCGCGTCACGAGCTGCGCCGCGACCGCCGACCAGACGATCGCGCTCCCCGCCACCGCGAGGTAGGCGACGCCCGCCTGGAGCGGCGAGTAGCCGAGGACGTTCTGCATGTAGAGCGTCAGCATCAGGAACATCGAGAACAGCGCCGTACCGAGGATGAAGCCGGCGACGTTCGCGCCCGCCACCGTGCGGATCCGGAAGATCCCGAGCCGCATCAACGGCTCCGCGTGGCGCCGCTCCCAGACAACGAAGCCGGCGAGGAGCACGACGGCCGCCGCGAACGTCCCCACGGTGCGGCCCGCGAGCCAGCCGACGTCGCCCGCCTGCGTGATCGCGTAGACGAGCGCCGAGAGGCCGCCGGTCACGAGCACGGCGCCGGGAACGTCGAAGCTGCGCACGCCCGCGTCGCGGCTCTCCGAGAGGAGGAACGGCGTGAGCACGAGCGCGGTCGCGCCGACCGGGACGTTGACGAAGAAGATCCACGACCAGCTGAGGAGCTCGGTGAAGACGCCGCCGAGCAGCACGCCGGCCGCGGCGCCGAATCCGCCGACCGCACCCCAGACGCCGAGCGCGATGTTCCGCTCGCGGCCTTCGGTGAAGGTCGTCGAGACCATCGAGAGGGCGGCGGGCGAGATGATCGCGGCGCCGAGGCCCTGGAACGCGCGGGCCGCGATCAGCGAGCTCTCCGACCACGCGAGCCCCGCGACGAGCGACGCGACCGTGAACGCGACGAGCCCGACCGCGAAGACGCGGCGGCGGCCGAGGACGTCCGCGGCGCGGCCGCCGAGCAGCAGGAAGCCGCCGAAGACGAGCGCGTAGGCGCTGATCACCCACTGCAGGTTCTGCTCGGAGAACCCGAGATCGACCTTGATCGACGGCAGCGCGACGTTCACTACCGCGATGTCCAACACGACCATGAACTGGACGGCGCTCAGGAGCGCGAGCGCCAGCCATTTGTTGCGAGGCGTGGCAGCCATGTGCCGTCCCCTTTCCGTTTCGTAGGAGTTGCTTGCTGTTTATCACAGAACGCTTTCTTTCAGCAAGTACTTCCTTGCGGAACAGAAGTTATCCGGTTATCATGGGGGCGTGCGGAAGCGCTACGACCAGTACTGCCCGATGGCGCACGCGCTCGACCTGATCGGCGACCGCTGGGCCCTGCTCGTCGTGCGCGAGCTGATGCACGGGCAGAAGCGGTACACCGACCTCGCCGCGAGCCTTTCCGGCATCGGCACGAACGTGCTCGCCGCCCGCCTCAAGGAGCTCGAGGCCGCGGGGATCGTCGCCCGGCGCACACTGCCGCCGCCGGCCGCGTCCCGCGTCTACGAGCTCACCGAGTACGGCCAGGAGCTGCGGCCGGCGATGCGCGAGCTCGCGCTCTGGGGCGCGCGGTCGCTCGGGCCGCCGACCGACGAGGACGTGCTCTTCCCCGGCTGGCTGGAGAATGCGCTCGACACCGTGATCGCGCCGCTCGCGCCGAGCGGCAGCTACGAGTTCCGCGTCGGCGACGAGGTGGCGTCGCTCGTCGACGGGGAGGCGCGCAACGGGCCTGCGACCGATCCGGACGTCGTGATCGAGGGTGACGCCGTCGGCGTCTACCACTTCCTCGTCGACCGAACCGCCGACGACGTCACGGTCACCGGCGACCGTGCGCTCGTCGACGCCTTGCTCGCGGTCGTCCCGCAGCCCGCGTAGGGAACTCCGGGTTGCACCCCGCGGGCGCGATGCGCCATCGTGCTGCGATGGCGCGCCGCCGGCGATCCTCGATCTTCGGGCTCGTCCTCGCGGGCGGCGAGGGGAAGCGTCTCATGCCGCTCACCGCCGACCGGGCGAAGCCGGCGGTGCCGTTCGGCGGCAACTACCGGCTGATCGACTTCGCGCTGTCCAACCTGGCCAACGCGGGCTACCGCCGGATCGTGGTGCTCACCCAGTACAAGAGCCACTCGCTGGACCGGCACATCTCGCTGACCTGGCAGCTCTCGCCGCTGCTCGGCAACTACGTGACGCCGGTGCCGGCGCAGATGCGCCGGGGGCCGTACTGGTTCTCGGGCTCGGCCGACGCGATCTACCAGAACCTCAACCTGCTCAACGACGAGCGGCCCGACTACGTCGCCGTGTTCGGCGCCGACAACATCTACCGGATGGACCCGCAGCAGATGGTCGACCAGCACATCGAGACCGGCGCGGCGGTGACGGTGGCGGCGCTGCGGGCGCCGCTGTCGCAGGCCGACCAGTTCGGGGTCATCGAGGCGGGCCCGGACGGCCACACGATCTCCGCGTTCCGCGAGAAGCCCAAGGACGCGGTCGGGCTGCCCGACGCGCCCGACCAGGTCTACGCGTCGATGGGCAACTAACTGTTCAGCACCGACGCGCTGATCGAGGCCGTGACGTCCGACGCCGAGGCGTCCGAATCCAGCCACGACATGGGCGGCAACATCGTGCCGATGCTCGTCTCGAGCGGCGCCGCGCACGTGGACGACTTCTCGCGCAACGTCGTCCCGGGGGAGGGCGAGCGCGACCACGGCTACTGGCGCGACGTGGGGACGCTCGACGCCTACTACGACTCCCACATGGACCTCGTCTCGGTCGACCCCGTGTTCAACCTCTACAACATGGAGTGGCCGATCCTCACGTGGCACGACCCGCTGCCGCCGGCCAAGTTCGTGTTCGACGAGGACGGGCGGCGCGGCCAGGC
>DATCJJ010000160.1:0-38500 GCA_036562845.1 Gaiellaceae bacterium
GAAGCTCGCCGCGACGCCGTACGACGAGATGATCGCGGGCGACATCGTCTGGGTCGGGACGCCGGAAGATGTGATCGAGCGCATCCGGGAGACGATCGACGTCTGCGAGGGGTTGACCGAGATCGCGATCACGACGAATCCGGGCGGCGTCGACCACTGGAAGGCGATCAAGGCGCAAGAGCTGTTCGCGGAGCACGTGATGCCGGTGTTCAGGGACGCGTGACGAGCGTCGTCGTCGCAGGGGCGGGCACGATCGGGTCGCTGCTCGCGGCGTTCCTCGGGCGCGTTGCGGACGTCTCGGTGCTCGTCCGCCGCGAGGAGCACGCGGCCGCGCTCAACCGCGACGGGCTGCGCGTCACCGGCCGCGCGGACTTCACGTCCAGGGTCACCGCCGCGACCGACCCCGCCGACCTGCCGGTCCCCGAGCTCGTGATCGTGGCGAGCAAGGGCAACGACCTCGAGTCCGTCGCCGACCGGCTGCGCGGCGAGTTTGACGGAGCGACGGTGATGACGATCCAGAACGGGCTGGGCGCGGAGGAGGTCCTCGCCGCGCGCGGCGGGTGGCCGCTGCTGTCGTCGGTGACCTTCATGAGCGGGACGCGCCACTCCGACGCGCACGTCGAGTACATCCTCGACACTGCGACGTGGATCGGGCCGTACCGCGACACGACACCGGCCGACGCACGCCGCGTCGCCGAGCTGATCGCGACGTCGGGGCTGAAGGCGGAGGCGTTCGACGACCTGCGGCCGGCGCAATGGTCGAAGCTCATCTTCAACGCGACCGTGAACGGCGTCGCGGCGCTCACGGGGCTTCCGCACGATCACCATTTCGCGGAGCAGCCGCTCGGCCCGTTCGTCCACGCGCTCGTCGAGGAGGGCAAGACTGCGGCGCACGCGGCCGGCGTGCAGCTCTGGGAGGACCCGTGGGAGATGAACCTCCTCGCCACCCGGCGCGGGTTCAAGCACTCGCCGTCGATGCTCGAGGACGTTCGCGCCCGACGCCCGACGGAGGTCGAGCTCATCAACGGCTCGCTCGTGCGCGAGGCGCAGCGCCTCGGCATACCGGTGCCGTTGCACGAGACGGTGTACGCACTCGTCAAGGGGAAGGAGGCGAGCTACGCGTGAGGGTCTGCGTCGTGGGATGTGGTGCCGTCGGGTCGCTCTTCGCGGCGAACCTCGCCCAACTCGACGACGTCGAGGTATGGGCGTACGACGCGTCGCAGGCGCATGTCGACGCGATCAACGCGAGCGGCCTTCGCCTCTCCGGTGCTGGCGACGTTCTCGGCCGGGTGCAGGCGACGACCGACGCCGCCGCGCTTCCGGCATGCGAGTTCGGGATCGTCGCGACGAAGGCGATGCACACCGGCGCGGCGGTCGCAGCGACCGCGCACGCGTTCGTGGACGGCTTCATCGCGACGGTGCAGAACGGCCTCGGCAACGAAGAGACGATCGCGGCGCACGTCGATCGCGTGATCCGCGGCACGACGTTCCCCGCGGGAAAGATCGTCGAGCCGGGTCACGTGCAGTGGGACGTGAAGGGCGACACGACGCTCGGCCCGTTCGACGACCGCGTGCCGCTCGCCGCGGTCGAGCAGCTCGCCGACGCATGCACGCGCGGCGGGATGCCGACGCACGCCGTCGCCGACGCGCGCGGACCGCAGTGGCGGAAGGTGATCTTCAACGCGTCGACGAATCCGATCGGTGCGCTCACCGGGCTCACCCATGGCCGCGTCTGCGAGCGGCCCGAGCTGCGGCGGCTCGTGTCCGGCCTCGTCGACGAGGGAAAGGCCGTCGCTGCGGCGCAGGCGATCGAGCTCGACGCAGACCCGGAAGCGCTGATCGACCACGCCGCGCGGAAGGACGTCGCCTACGACCACAAGGCGTCGATGCTGCAGGACGTCGAGGCACAGCGGCAGACGGAGATCGACTATCTCAACGGCGGTATCGTCCGGTTCGGGCAGGAGCACGGCGTCCCGACGCCGTTGAATCAGGCGATCTGGGCGCTCGTGAAGGGAGTGGAGGAGTCGTGGCAGCAATAGGGGAGATCTCGTACACCGGCCTGCCGCAGGCGGAGGTGGAGCGGCGCTACCGGCTCGTCCGGGAGGCGGCGGAGCGCGACGGGCTCGACGCGGTGATCGTGTGCGGCAACGAGTACACCGGCTTCGAGGGCGCGGTCACGTACCTGAGCGGCTTCGTGATCGTGCACCGCTATGCATATGTGCTCCTGCCGGTCGACGGCGAGCCCGCGATCGTCTTCCCGAGCGAGGCCCGCTACGTCGGCGAGCACGGGACGACCTGGATCGAGCGGCAGGAGTTCGTCGACCGGCCGGGGGAATGGCTCGTGGAGCAGGTGCGCGGGAAGCGCGTCGGCGTGTACGGCCTCGACTACGTGATGACCGTGCGGGACTATCAGGCGCTCGCCGGCGCAGCCGACCTCGTGAGCTGGGACGTCGCGTTCGACCACGCGCGGATGGTCAAGTCGGAGCTCGAGCTCGCGTCCGTGCGTGAGTCGGTGCGGATCAACACGGAGGGCTTCTGGGTCTTCCTCGAGCATTTCGAGCCGGGCAAGACGGAGCGCGACGTGCTCGCGCCGTGCGAGGAGTACTTCGTCTCGCAGGGTTGCGGCCGCTGGACGATGGACATGGTCCTCGACGGCCCGAACGGCAACGCGCTGCCGGAGTTCAAGATCGCCGGTGCGAAACGGTTCGAGCGCACCGACTGCATCCTTCCGTCGCTCGAGGTCGCGGGGCCGGGCGGCCACTGGGTCGAGGTGTCGCGCGCGATCTGCCCGGCCGAGCCGAGCGACGAGACGAAGCGCATGCTCGAGGCGTACGACGAGTACTTCGACGCGGCGCGAAGCGCGCTCCGAAGCGGCAGCAGTGCGCGCGACGCACACCGTGCCGTCGCCAAGGGCTTCCACGACCGCGGCTTCCACCTCGGGCACGTGACGGGCCATTCGATCGGGATGACGATGATCGAGTTCCCGAAGATCGGCGAGAACGACGAGACCGGGCTGCAGGCGGGCATGGTGCTGTCGATGCACCCGCACGCGATCTCGCAGGACGGGAAGGCCTGTCTCTACATGCAGGACACCTGGCTCGTCACCGACGACGGCGGCGTGCCGCTCGCCGACCTGCCGATGAAGATCTATGACGGGACGGAGACGCGGTGAGCGGAGCGCCGAACGCCGACGAGTTTGCGCCGATCCTCGCGGGGCCCGGTGGGAGCGACTACGAGCGCTATCTCCGCACCGACGAGCTCCTTTCGCTGCAGAAGACCGCCGGCGAATGGGTGCACCGCGACGAGCTCCTGTTTCAGACCGTGCACCAGTCGTCCGAGCTGTGGCTCAAGCACGCGTGGAACGAGGTCGAGGAGGCGACGCGCCTGATCGCGGAGCGCGACCTCGCCGCGGCGCAGCGCCTGCTGCGGCGCGCGAACGCATGCATCCGGTACGTCATCGGCTTCCTCGAGCATCTCGAGCTGATGTCGCCCTGGGAGTACCAGGAGGTGCGTCGCGTGCTCGGCCACGGCTCCGGCTTCGACTCGCCGGGTTTCCGCGAGATCCGCCGCGTCTCGCCGCCGCTCCTTGCTGCATTCGACGCGGTGCGCGCCGAGCGGGACCTGTCGCTCGTCGACCTCTACGTCCACGGGCGCGATCACGAGGACCTCTACCAGCTCGCCGAGCTGCTCATCGACTGGGACGAGCAGGTCGGCGTGTGGCGGTTCCGCCACGTGAAGATGGTCGGCCGCGTCATCGGCGAGGACGTCGTCGGCACGCAGGGCACCCCGGTCGAGCTCCTGGCGGGCCTGATCAAGCACAAGATGTTCCCCGAGCTGTGGCAGGTCCGCACCGACCTCACCGAGCTCGCGAAGGAAGCCGACTGAACGACCGGGACCTGGTACCGGCACGCGACTGTGACGCCTTCGTCACAAAACTGTGACGCCGCCGCGGAATCGACGGAATTCAGCCTGTGGAAAGTCTTTGATGGTTTCGTGACGGTACTAGGTCCCGGCCGGTGAGCGGGATCGCGCTCGCGGAGATCCGAGCGGCGCGGGAGCGGATCTCCGACGCCGTCGTGCGGACGCCGGTCGTCGCGTACGACGACCGCATCCAGCTGAAGCTGGAGTCGCTGCAGCCGATCCGCTCGTTCAAGCTGCGCGGTGCGCTCAACGCGATGCGCGCGCAGGAGCTGCAGGACGTCGTCGTCACCGCGAGCGCGGGGAACATGGCGCAGGGCGTCGCCTGGGCGGCGCGCGCGCTCGGCGTCCGAGCGCGGATCGTCGCGCCGGAGAACGCGCCGCGGGCGAAGCTCGACCGCGTCGAGGAGCTCGGCGGCGAGGTGCTGCTCGTGCCGCACGAGGTCTGGTGGCAGACGATGGTCGACCGCGGCCATCCCGACGTGCCAGGGCTGTTCATCCATCCCGTCGAGGACGAGCTCGTGATGGCGGGGAACGGCACGATCGGCCTCGAGCTGCTCGAGGACGCCGCATCGTTCGACACGGTCGTCGTCCCCTGGGGCGGCGGTGGGCTGACGACGGGAATCGCCAGTGCTCTGCGCGCGTTGCGAAAGGAGGTGAGAATCGTGACCGCCGAGCCGGAGACGGCGGCACCGCTTGCGGCTGCGCTGCGAGCGGGAGGGCCGACCGAGATCGAGTACCGGCCGTCCTTCGTCGACGGCGCCGGCGGTCGAGCCCTGCTCCCGACGATGTGGGATCGCGCCCGCGGGCTCGTCGACGAGGCCGTTGCCGTGCCGCTCGACGAGACGCGGGAGGCGCTGCGCCTGCTGGCGACGCGGGCCGGCGTCGTCGCCGAGGGCGCGGGCGCGCTCGCGCTTGCCGTCGCGCTGCGTCGCACGGATCGCTGCGTGGCGATCGTCAGCGGCGCCAACATCGACGCATCCGTGTACGCGGAGATCCTCGCCGCGTGAACAACCGATCGAGGTACGCGTGGCTGATCGTCATCGTCACGTTCGTCACGCTGATCACGACGGCCGGCTTCCGCGCGACGCCGGGCGTCCTGATGGTGCCGCTGCAGCACGAGTTCGGCTGGTCGCGCGCCACCGTTTCGCTCGCCGTCTCGATCGGCTTGCTGTTCTTCGGCTTGACCGCGCCGTTCTCGGCCGCCCTCATGGAGACCTTCGGCGTCCGGCGCGTGATGCTGATCGCGCTCGTGACGATCTCGACCGGCGCCGGACTGACGACGGTCATGAATGCGCCCTGGCAGCTCGACCTGCTCTGGGGCGTGCTCGTCGGCGGCGCGACCGGAGCCGTTGGGGTGCCGCTCGCCGCGACGATCGCGAACCGGTGGTTCTGGGAACGGCGCGGGCTCGTCACCGGAATCCTCACCGCGTCGAACGCCAGCGGGCAGATGGTGTTCTTGCCGCTGCTCGCGCTGCTCGTCACCGACTTCGGCTGGCGCTGGGCTCCCGTCGCAGTCGTCGCGGTCGCACTCGTGATCGTCTTCCCGATCGTCGCGATCGTCGTCCGCGACCGTCCGCAGTCGCTCGGCCTGCAGCCCTGGGGCGCGAGCGAGGCGGTGCCCGTCCCGGCCAAGCCGGAGCGGCCGTTCCGCCCGGCGCTCGACGGCCTGCGGCTCGCTGTGCGCGACTCGACGTTCTGGCTGCTCGCCGGGTCGTTCTTCATCTGCGGCCTCTCGACGAACGGTCTGATCGGCGTCCATCTGATCCCCGCCGCCGTCGACCACCACATGACGGCCGTCGCCGGCGCGTCGCTCCTCGCGCTGATGGGCCTGTTCGACATCATCGGCACGACGGTCTCCGGTTGGCTGACCGACCGGTTGGACCCGCGCCGGCTGCTCGCGTGGTATTACGCGCTGCGCGGCCTGGCGGTGATCGCGCTGCCGTATGCCTTCGGCTCCGGCGCCGCGCTCGTCGCCTTCGCCGTCTTCTACGGGCTCGACTGGGTCGCCACCGTGCCCCCGACCGCCGCCCTCGCCGCCGACCGGTTCGGCCGCGAGCGCGTCGGCGTCGTGTTCGGCTGGATCTTCGCGTCGCACCAGCTCGGCGCCGCCTTCGCCGCGTGGGCCGCAGGCGCGAGCCGCGGCTGGCTCGGCAGCTACACCGTCGCATTCGTGTCGGCCGGGGCTCTCTGCCTCGTCGCGGCGGGCCTGTCGCTCCGCGTCACGAGGCCGGCGCGCATCGCGCTGCTGCCTAGTCCGGCAGCAGCGGCATAGAGAAGCCGGGATCGCGGCCGAGCAGCACGGCGCGGACGATCGCCGCGCTGCCGAACCGATCGCGGATCGCGTCGACCGCGGCGTCGAGCGCATCCTCCGGGCCGAGCAGCAGCTGACGCGTCCGGTCGTCCGCGAGCGTCGCGACGGAACAGCCGATCAGCGTGATTCCACGCCGCTCGATCAGCGGCGTCGCCGTTGCGAGCAGAGCACGCGCCGTCGCGAGGACCGCCTGCGTGTTCGCCGTGGCGAACGGCAGCGTGTGCGAGCGCGTCGCGCGCTCGAAGTCGCCGAACCGGAGACGGAGGACGACGGTCCGGCCGACCCGGCGAGCCGTCCGCATGCGGCGCGTGATCCGGTCGACGATCGCGACGAGCGACGCGTCGATCGACTCCGGCGTGTGGCGCCCGCGGCCGAGCGCGCGCTGCGAGCCGATCGAGCCCCGCCGCTTGCCGGGCTCGACACGGCGGAAGTCTCGGTTGTGCGCGAGCGCGTGCAACTGGCGGCCGACCGCCTGCCCGAGCATCGCGACGAGCGTCGGCTCCGACAGTGCTGCGAGCTGTCCGACGGTGCGGACGTTCCACGCGTGCAGCTTCGTCGCCGTTACGGGGCCGACTCCCCACACGCACTCGACCGGGAGCGGATGGAGGAAGTCGAGCTCGCGGTCGGCGGGCACGACGAGCAGCCCGTCGGGCTTCGCAACGCCGCTCGCGACCTTGGCGAGGAACTTCGTGCGCGCGACGCCGACGGTGACCGGCAGCCCGACACGCTCGCGCACCGTTGCGCGCAGGCGCATCGCGATCTGCTCCGGCGTCCCGGCGATTCGCTCCATCCCCCGTACGTCGAGGAACGCCTCGTCGATCGACAGGCCTTCGACGACCGGCGACGCGTCCTCGAAGACCGCGAACATCGCGCGGCTCGCCTCGGTGTAGGCGGAGAAGCGCGGCGGCACGACGATCGCGTCGGGACAGAGGCGGAGCGCCTGGCGCCCGCCCATCGCGGTGCGGATCCCGTGCGCCTTCGCCTCGTAGCTCGCGGCGAGCACGACCCCGCCGCCGACGATCACCGGCCGGCCGCGGAGCCGCGGGTCGTCCCGCTGCTCGACCGACGCGAAGAACGCATCTGCGTCCGCATGCAGCACGAACATACGTTCGTATAGTAACGTCGCGCGCAAATGCGGCTGACGCGAGTCGGGCTGGGTGGGTACGAGCTGGGGCCGGAGCCGGACGAGGCGCCCGACGTGCCGAATGCCGTCCGGGTGATTCGCGCGGCGATCGACTCCGGCATCAACTGGCTCGACACCTCGGAGAACTACCTCGCGACGCACAACGAGGACGTGATCGGCGCCGCGCTCGCACAGATCGGCGGCGACGACGACTTTCTGGTCGCCTCGAAGGTGGCGCCGAGGCCGGGGGTGACCGGCGGCGGGAGCGGCTTTCGGCGTGAGCAGGTCCACGCGGCCTGCCGGGGAAGCCTCGGGCGCCTCGGGCGCGACCACATCGACGTCTACTTCCTGCACTGGCCCGACGACACCGGCGTGCCGCTCGAGGAGACCTGGGGCGCGATGGCCGAGCTCGTCGACGTCGGGCTCGTTCGCGCGATCGGCATGTCGAACTATTCGCCCGCCGACGTCATGCGCTGCCACGCGCAGCACCCGGTCGACGCCGTGCAGGAGGGCCTGAGCATGATCGACTACCTCGACAACCGCGCTGCGATCGCCGCGTGGGGCGATGCGGGAATCGCGGTGACGATCTTCGAGCCGCTCGGCAGCGGGGTCCTGACCGGCAGGACGCTCGAGCAGGTCAGGGCGAGCTGGACCGGGCCGTGGCGCGACTCCCCGTTCTACAAGCGGCTGCTCGCTCCGGGCACGGGCGAGCGGAGCTTTGCGGTCGCCGACGGCGTGCGACCGATCGCGGAGCGGCTCGGTGCGACCGTGGCGCAGGTGGCGATCGCGTGGGTCCTCCACCAGCCCGGCGTCACCGCGGCGCTCGCCGGCAGCCGGAGCGAGGGCCACACGCGCGAGAACGCCGGCGCGGCCGACGTCGAGCTGACGGCCGACGTCCTCGCCGAGCTCGAGGCACTCGTCCCGCTCGGGCCGGCCTTCGCAGAGAGGTAGCTCCTCGTCGGACGGGAAGGTGCGCGTCGCGGTCGGCGCGCGGCTCCTGGTCGCGAAGGGCTAGAGCGCCGCGAGCGCCGCGTTGAACCGGTCGATCTCGTCCGCCGTGTTGTAGTGGATGAGACCGACGCGGATCGCCTCTTCGGGATACGGGAGCTTCTCGCGCAGCCCGAGCGAGAACCAGTTGTCGTGCGCCCACACGCCGAAGCCCTGGTCGGCGAGCCGCTTCGCCGCGTCGGCGGCGCCGACGCCGTCGAGGTTGATGAGGAAGGTGGCGACGCGGCCCTCCATCGTCTGAAGTCCGTACACCGTCGCGCCATCCGGGAGCCCGTCGAGGAAGCGCTGCCCGAGCTCGCGCTCGTAGGCGGCGATCGCGTCCATCCCGCCGATCGACTCGAGGTACGCGATCGTCGCCGAGAAGCCGGCGAGCAGCTCGTACGGCGCCGTTCCGACCTCGAAGCGGCGCCCGACCGGCTCCGACGCGGCAGGCCGCGCCTTGTAGGGACGCCACGACTCGAGCAGGTCGTGCCGGCCGTACGCGAGGCCGACGTGCGGCCCGCAGAACTTGTACGACGAGGTGATGAAGACGTCGCAGCCGAGGGCTTGCACGTCGACCGGCTCGTGCGCCGCGTACTGCACCGCGTCGACCCAGCAGAGCGCGCCGACCTCGTGCGCAAGCTCCGACACGCGCGCGACGTCGACGATCGACCCGACGGCGTTGGACGACGCGACGCACGCGACGACGCGGACGCGCTCGTCGAGCCGGTCGGCGAGGTAGTCGTAGTCGAGGCGGAGGTCGGGCGTGACGTTCACCCACTCCACCTCGAAGCCGCGGTCGGCGGCAAGCTCGATCCACGGCGCGACGCCGCCGTCGTGGTCGAGGCGCGACACGAGGATCCGGTCGCCCTCCTGCCAGTCGCGCGACGCGGTCCGCGAGAGCGCGAAGTCGAGCCACGTCATGTTCGTCCCGAAGATCACGTCGTCGGACGAGCAACCGAGGAAGCGGGCGCCGTCCTCCCGTGCGGTGTCGAGGATCCGCTCGACGCGCTTGCTCGTCTCGTAGTTCGCGCCGATGTTCGCGCTTGCCTCGCGCAGCGTGCGTGCGATCGCGTCGCCGACCTCGTCCGGCACCTGCGAGCCGCCGGGTGCGTCGAGGAAGACGAAGCCGTCGTCGCGGAGCGACGAGAAACGTGAGCGCACCGCGTGCACGTCGAGTACGGTCGTCGCCATGGAACGAGCCTACCTGGCAGGCATCGAGGTATCGCGGGTCATCCTCGGCTGCGGGAATTTCGGCGGGATCGGCTCCTCGCCCGACCTGTTCGGGCAGGGCGAGTCGCCCGAGGAGGCGTTCGCCATTCTCGACGCCGCCTGGGAGGCGGGGATCACGACGTTCGACACCGCCGACGCGTACGGCGGCGGCCGCAGCGAGACGACCCTGGGCGACTGGCTTCGCTCGCGCAAGCCGGAAGGCGCCGTGCTCACGACGAAGACGTTCAACCCGATGGACCGCGGTCAGGACCACGGGCTCGCACCGGCCCGCGTCCGGCGGCAGCTCGAGTCGAGCCTGCAGCGGCTCGGCGTCGAGCGCGTCGACCTCTATCTCCCGCACGCATGGGACGCCGACGTGCCGTGGCCGGAGACGGCCGGGGTGTTCGACGAGCTCGTCGCGGAGGGAAAGATCGGTGCCTACGGCGTGAGCAACGTCGACGGCGCGGAGCTCCGGGAGGCACTTGCCGGCGGCAGCCCGCGGTGGGTGCAGGACTCGTACTCGCTGCTCGACCGCGACGTCGAACGAGACGTGCTGCCGCTCTGCCGTGCACACGGCCTCGGCTTCACGCCGTTCAGCCCGCTCGCCGGCGGCTGGCTGACGGGCAAGTACAGGCGTGACGCCCCCGCGCCGGCCGGCTCGCGCATGACCCTGCGCCCCCAGCCGTACGAGCATCTCCGGACGGACGCGGTCTACGACGCGCTCGAGCAGCTCGAGCAGCTCGGGGATCCGGCGACGCTCGCGCTCGCGTGGCTCTGTGCGCAGCCGGACGTGACCGCGATCGTCGTCGGGCCCCGCCGGCCCGAGCAGCTGCAGCCTGCGCTCGCCGCGCTCGATGCGACGATCGATGCCGACGCGGTCGGCGCGCTGTTCGCGTCAGGCGCCGCAGCGGAGCTTTGACAGCGGCACGACGCAGCTCCCCTTCTTCCCGCGGAACCGGACGACCGCGGCCTCACGCGTGCGGTAGAGGAAGATCGCCTCGCGGTCGCCGACCCTGACCACCTCCCCCGGCCTCGGATCCCGTTTCCTCACGAGCGGGAGC
Organism: Gaiellaceae bacterium; assembly: GCA_036562845.1. GTDB lineage: Bacteria > Actinomycetota > Thermoleophilia > Gaiellales > Gaiellaceae > Palsa-739. Next base: position 10,616 of record DATCJJ010000160.1, read on the forward strand.
GTCGCCGATCCCGCTCACCGATCGCTCACCGGCGACGGGGTTCGTTACTGCCGCAGCGGCCCGGTCGTGTCGCGCACGATCAGCTGCGTCCGCAGCTCGACGTGGAGCGCCTCGATGCCGTGGCCCTCGATCAGCCGCTCGAGCAGCGACACACCCATCCGGCCCATCTCCGCGAGCGGCTGCCGGATCGTCGTCAGCTGCGGCGTCACGATCTCCGCCGCCTCGACGTCGTCGAACCCGACGACCGAGAGCTCCTCCGGGACGCGCACCCCGCGTTCCCGCGCCGCCCGCAGCACGCCGATCGCGATGTTGTCGTTGAACGCGAAGATCGCCGTCGGCGGGTCGTGGAGGTCGAGCAGGCGCCGCGCGGCCTTCATGCCGGGCTCGATCTCGAAGTCTGCGTCCACGACGAGCTCCGGCTCGGCGAGGATCCCGGCCGCGGCGAGCGCAGCATGGAAGCCGCGGACCCGCTCCTCCGTCGCGATCCATCCGCGCGGGCCGGTGATCGCGGCGATCCGGCGATGGCCGAGCGACAGGAGGTGCTTCACCGCCGCGTCGGCGCCGGCGGAGTGCGCGGCGGAGACGGACGGCACGCGATCGCTCAGCGGCTGCAGCGGATCGACGACGACGAAGCGGTAGCCGGCCTCGATGAGATGCTCGAGCTCGGTGGGCGACTCCTGCGGGAGGATCAGCAGGCCGCCGTCGGTCGTCCCCTGCATCATCCGCTCGAGCAGCGTCACCTCGCGATCGTGCTCGTGCTGGGTGGGGCAGAGGACGAGGCGCATGTCGCGCTCGTAGAGCGCCTCGGCCGCGCCGGAGAGGATGAAGGAGAAATAGGCGGGATAGACGAGCGGGACGGTGGCCCCGATCAGCCCCGTCCGGCCGGCTGAGAGGCCGCGGGCAGTGCGGTTCGCCGTGTAGCCGCGCTCCCGGACGATTCGCTGGACGAGCTCCCGCGTCTCGGGCGAGACGTCGTCACGGCCGTTCATCACCCGCGAGACGGTCGCCACCGAGACGCCGGCCAGGTCGGCGATCTCGCGGATCGTCACACGGGGGCGTAGGGTCGGTGCGCTGGCCATTCGACGAGATTGAAGCACGTTCCGCGGATTTCCGAAACAAACACCGCAGTCCGTTCCGGAAAATTTACGTTTCGCAGCTTGACTTTCCGCCGCCGAGCCTGATAGATACCGGCCGGAAACGTTGCCGGAAACCGGAAACCGGCCCTCCGCACGAAAGGACTGACTGCATGCGATTCCTCGCTCGCCACCGCCGCAGAGTCATCGCAGGCGCAGCGCTGGCCGCGGCGACCGTCGCGGTCTTCACCACGGCGGCGCCGGCCGCCGTCGACGGCGCCGGCGCGGTAAATGCCGGCCACAAGTGCCTCGTCATGACCGGCTCCGGCGACCCGGCATTCGTCAAGAACTTCAACCCCTACACCGCGACCAGCCTCCCGAGCGGTGCGGTCGTCCGCGGCGCCTTCTACGAGCCGCTGATGATCTCGACCGCCGCGGGCGGCGGCCACCAGTATCCGTGGCTCGCCCAGAGCTGGACGTGGAGCAACGGCAACAAGACCCTCACGCTCAACATCCGCAAGGGCGTCAAGTGGAGCGACGGCAAGCCGTTGACCGCGGCCGACGTCGCCTACAGCCTCACGGCCGGCAAGCAAGACCCGACGCTGGACATCATCGGGTTCACGAAGCCCGACTCGAATGTCGTCTCCGTCTCAGCGAAGGGCGCGTCCAAGGTCGTCATCAACCTGAAGACGCCCGACTCGCAGTTCATCGCCGCAACGCTGAACGGCCAGTTCGTCGTGCCGAAGCACATCTGGCAGAACGTCTCCGACCCGAAGAACTTCCTCAACCCGACTCCGGTCGGCTCGGGCCCGTTCGACGTGATCAGCAACTTCACGACGCAGAGCTACCAGCTGAACAAGAACCCGCACTACTGGCTCGCGGGCGCGCCGAAGATCCCGTGCATCCAGTACGTGCAGGCAGCGTCGAACGATGCGGCGCTCGCGCTGATCCAGAGCGGCCAGGTCGACTGGACGCACAACTTCGTCCCCAACGTCGCCCAGGCATACATCTCGAAGGACGCGAAGCACTTCCACGCGTTCTACGCGACGACGGCGTATCCGATCTCGCTCGTCTTCGACAACACGCAGTACCCCTATAGCCTCGTCGCCTTCCGCAAGGCGCTGAGCTACGCGATCGACCGCAGCACCGTGTCGAAGCTCGGCGAGTACGGCTACGCGCCGCCGACCGACGCGCTCGGCCTCGGCGGCATCTTCCCGAGCTGGTACACGCCGGCGATCAAGTCGGCCGCCAAGGCCGCTGCCACGTACGACCCCGAGAAGGCGAAGTCGACGCTCACCGCGGCCGGGTTCACCTACAAGGGCAGCCAGCTGATCGACCCGAAGGGCAATCCCGTCTCGCTCGACATCCACGTGATCTCGGGCTGGTCGGACTGGGTCGCGTCGAACCAGATCATCACGAAGAACCTGCAGGCGATCGGCATCAGCTCGAAGGTCGCACTCGAGCCTGACTGGGGCTCGTGGCAGCCGAACGCGATGTCGACGAAGAACCCGACGCTGCTCTGGCAGATCGCCTCGCAGGGCTCGCCGTACGGGTACTTCATGACGACGCTCTCGCAGGCGACCTACACGCCGTCCGGCGCCGATGCGTCGAACACCGGCAACTGGTCGCACTTCTTCGATCCGGGCGCAACCTCGCTCGTCAATCAGTGGCGCACGTCGCTCAGCACGAGTGCGCAGAAGAAGCTGTTCCAGCAGGCGGCGACGATGTTCCTGAAGGACCAGCCGATCATCCCGCTGTTCATCGGCCCGCGCTGGTCGACCTACAGCACGAAGTACTTCCACTGCTTCACGACACCGAAGAACTACTACGCAGATCCAATCTTCACCCAGGCCCCCGACAACGTCCTCAACTTCACGCGCATCTGCCCCGGAGGCCAGGCAGGCGCGTAGGCGAGTCCCCGCAGTGACCCTCCAAGCGAACCGGGGCGGGAGCAGCGTTCCCGCCCCGATTCGTGACAGGCTCTAAATCATGCGTTGGTTCCTTCGCCGTCTCGCCTTCTACGTCTTCGCCACCTGGGTGGCGCTGACGCTCACCTTCCTCCTGCCGCGGCTGATGCCCGGCAGTCCGATCGCCGGGATCCTCCAGCACCTGACGCCGTCGCAGATCCAGGCGAACCCCGGGATCATCCAGACCTACGAGACGCTGTTCGGCGGGAGCCACCAGTCGATCTGGCAGGCGTACGGCCAGTATCTGCACCGCGTCGCGACCCTGAACTTCGGGATCTCGACCTCGAACTACCCGACGAAGGTGTCGGAGGTCGTCGCACGTACGATTCCGTACTCGATCGTCCTCGTCGGGATCGCGTTCTTCCTCTCGTTCCTCCTCGGGACGACGATCGGGATGATCGCGGCGTGGCGCCGCGGCGGCGGCTTCGACACCGTCTTCGTCCCGATCTTCATGGCGCTCGGTGCGTTCCCCGCGTACTTCACCGCGCTCCTGCTCATGTACTTCTTCGGCCTTCGGCTCGGGTGGTTCCCGATCCAGCACGCCTACGACAACGGGTTGTCGCCGGGCTTGAACTGGACGTTCCTCTCGAGCGCGGTCAAGCACGGCTTCCTGCCGGCGCTCGTCATCGTCATCGCGTTCGCGGGCGGCTGGGTGCTGAACATGCGCACCGTGATGATCAACACGATCGGCGAGGACTACGTGACGATGGCGCACGCGAAGGGTCTGCGCGACCGCATCGTCATGACGCGCTATGCGGCGCGGAACGCGATCCTGCCGCCGCTGAACGGGTTCGCGGCCCAGTTCGCGACTGCCGTCGGCGGCGTCATCTTCGTCGAGCTCGTCTTCAGCTATCCCGGCGCCGGCTACACGCTCCAGCAGGCCGCGCTCGGCAACGACTATCCGCTGACGCAGGCGCTGCTGCTCGTCTTCGCGCTGTGCCCGATCGTCGCGAACTTCCTGATGGATTTGCTCAACCTCGTCCTCGACCCGCGCGTGCGCTCGGCGTAGATGGCAGTCGAGCCGATCCTGCTGAACGAGCAGCTCGTCGCGCCGAGAACGGGCCGCCGGGTCCGCGTTCCGGGGTGGATCGTCATGCTGCTCCGCAATCCGAAGGGACGCGCCGGGCTCGTCTTCTTCGGCGGGATGCTGCTGCTCGCCCTGATCGCGCCGCTCGTCGCCGACCGGGCGACCGCGACCGACTTCAACCTGCTCGCGACGCGGCAGGCACCGTCGCTGCATCACCTGTTCGGCACGACCGACCAGGGCTCCGACGTCTGGGCGCAGGTCGTCTGGGGTGCGCGCCGGTCGCTCTTGCTCGGCGCCGCCGCCGGTGCGATCGCCACGGCGATCGCCGCCGTGCTCGGCATCTTCGCGGCGTACGCCGGCGGCCTCATCGACGACGTCTTCACGTTGCTCACGAACGTCTTCTTCGTCATCCCGACGATCCCGCTGCTCATCGACGTCACTGCGTTCCTGCACACGCGCGGGCTGCTCGTCATGACGCTCGTGATCGCCGGGACGCTCTGGGCGTTCGAGGCGCGCATCCTGCGCGGCCAGGCGCTGACGCTCAAGAACCGGGACTTCATCCTCGCGGCGAAGGTCGCCGGCGAGTCGACGCCGCGCATCGTCTTCGGCGAGCTGGTCCCGAACATGATCAGCCGCATCGCCGCGGCGTTCGTGCTCGTGTTCTACATCGCGATCCTCGTCGACGCGGGCCTCGAGTTCCTCGGGCTCGGCGACAGCTCCAAGCCGAGTTGGGGCGTCGCGCTCTACTGGGCGACCGTCAACTCGAGCGTGCTCCAGGGCGAGTGGTGGTCGTTCCTCTTCCCAGGCCTCGCGATCGGCATCACCGTGCTCGGGCTGACCCTGTTGCTCGTCGGCATCGACGAGGTCAGCAACCCCCGGCTTCGCGGAGAAAAAGCGTGACCGCCGTCGCGACGCAGACGCTCGTCGAGCTGCGCGGGCTGACGGTCGATTACGGCCGCGTGCGGGCGGTCGACGGCGTCGACCTAGAGATCCACACGGGTGAGGTCGTCGGGCTCGCAGGCGAGTCCGGCTGCGGCAAGAGCACGGTTGCGAACACCGTGATGCAGATCCTGCGGCCGCCGGCGCGCCTCGTCTCGGGCTCCGTCAGCTTCAAGGGCGACGATCTCGTCGGCAAGTCGGCCGCCGAGCTGCGGCGCTACCGCTGGCGCAACGTCGCGATGGTCTTCCAGAGCGCGATGAACGCGCTCAACCCGGTGATGCGCGTCGGGGACCAGTTCGTCGACGCGATGAAGGCGCACGAGCGAATCGACCGCAAGCGCGCGCTCGTGCGCGCGGGCGAGCTGCTCGAGACCGTCGGCATCGACCCCCGCCGGCTGCGCGCGTACCCGCACGAGCTGTCGGGCGGGATGCGGCAGCGCGTGATCATCGCGATCGCGTTGTCGCTCAACCCGGAGCTGCTGATCCTCGACGAGCCGACGACCGCGCTCGACGTCGTCGTGCAACGGGAGATCCTGCAGCAGATCGACGCGCTGAAGCGCGACTTCGGCTTCGCGACGCTCTTCATCACGCACGACCTCTCGCTGCTCGTCGAGTTCGCCGATCGCATCGCGATCATGTACGCGGGCGAGATCGTCGAGCTCGCGGACGCGGAGACGATCCACGCGGAGCCGCGCCACCCGTACACGCGTGGGTTGATGGGGTCATTTCCGCCGTTGACCGGGCCGCGCACGCGCCTGATCGGGATCGCCGGCTCGCCGCCGGATCTCGCCGACCCGCCGTCCGGCTGCCGGTTCCATCCGCGCTGCCCGCTCTGCGTGTCGGAGGAGCCCCTCTACCGCAAGCAGCTCTCCGAGCGTCCGGTGCTCCGCGAGGTCGTTCCCGGCCACTTCGTCGCCTGCCACCTCGCATGAGCGCCACGCTCGAGATCCACGACCTGACCAAGCACTTCAAGAAGGTGCACGCCGTCGACGACGTCAGCTTCACGCTGCAGCCGGGGCGCATCACCGCGCTCGTCGGCGAGAGCGGCAGCGGCAAGAGCACGATTGCACGGCTCCTCGTCCGCCTCTACAAGCCGACGGCCGGGACGATCCGGCTCGGCGACCGCGACGTCGCGCGGGACCGCCGCCGCCGGGCGCTGCGGGCGTACCGCTCGCAGGTGCAGATGATCTTCCAGGACCCGTTCGGGTCGCTGAATCCCGCGAAGACGATCGGCCACCACATCGAGCGGCCGCTGCGGATCCACGGGATCGTCCCCGACGACCAGGTCGACGCACGCGTGCACGAGCTGCTCGACACGGTCGGGCTCGTTCCGCCCAAGCAAATCGCGGCGAAGTACCCGCACCAGCTCTCCGGCGGCCAGCGGCAGCGCGTCGCGATCGCGCGCGCACTCGCCGTCGAGCCGACCGTCCTCCTTGCAGACGAGCCGACGAGCATGCTCGACGTCTCGATCCGCATCGGCATCCTGAACCTCATGCTGCGCCTCAAGGAGGAGCGGCAGCTCGCGTTCCTCTACGTCACCCACGATCTCGCGAGCGCGCGCTACGTCGCGGACGACATCCTCGTCATGTACGCCGGCCAGATCGTCGAGCAGGGGCCGGTCGAGCAGGTGCTCGCGAATCCGCTGCATCCATACACGCAGCTGTTGCTGTCCGCGCTGACTCCCGACGTGCGGATCAAGCCGGGCGCGCATGCGGCGGCCACGGTCGATCCGCAACCCGGCTGCCGCTTCGTCGGCCGCTGCCCGATCGCCGAGGACGTCTGTCACACCGTCACGCCGCCGCTCGTCGAGGCGCGCCCGGCGCATTCGGCCCGCTGTCACGTCAATGCTCCTGCCCCGGAGGTCCTCGCATGAACGCATTCCCCGACGACTTCATCTGGGGCGCGGCGACCGCCGCGTATCAGATCGAGGGTGCCGTCGACGAAGACGGGCGCGGCGAGAGCATCTGGGACCGCTTTTGCGCGACGCCCGGGAAGGTACGCGCCGGCGACACCGGCGCGGTCGCGTGCGACTTCTACCACCGGTATCCCGACGACATCGCGCTCATGCAGGAGCTCGGCCTCGGTGCGTTCCGCTTCTCGATCGCCTGGCCGCGCGTCGTGCCCGACGGCCGCGGTCGCGTCAACGAGGCGGGGCTCGACTTCTACGACCGGCTCGTCGACGACCTGCTCGCAGCCGGCATCCGGCCGTTCCCGACGCTCTACCACTGGGATCTGCCGCAGGTGCTCGAGGACGAAGGCGGGTGGACGGCGCGTTCGACCGCGGAGGCATTCGTCGAGTACGTGGAGCCGGTGGTCGCGCGGCTCGGCGACCGGGTCACGCACTGGACGACGCACAACGAGCCGTGGGTCGTGGCCTGGCTCGGCTACAGCTGGGGGATCCACGCGCCGGGCCGAACGAGCGAGCAGGACGCGGTCGACGCCGCGCACCACGTGCTCCTCTCGCACGGGTGGGCGGTCGAGGCGATCCGGCGCGAGGTTCCCGGCGCGAAGGTCGGGATCGTGCTCAATCTCGAGCACGTCGATCCCGCGTCCGACTCGAAGGCCGACCGTGCCGCCGCACGCGAGATGGACGGTCGCGCGAACCGCTGGTTCCTCGACCCGATCTTCCGCGCCGCGTATCCCGACGACGTGCCGTTCACGCCGCCGGTGCGCGAGGACGATCTCGAGACGATCTCGGCCCGCATCGACTTCCTCGGCGTCAACAACTACTTCCGCTTCGTCGTGCGCGAAGGCCCCGAGGTGGTCGAGATCCCGGGCGCGCAGCGCACCGACATGGGCTGGGAGGTCCATCCGGAGTCGTTGACGAAGCTGCTCGTCCGGGTCGCGCGCGAGTACGCGCCGCCGTCGATCTACATCACCGAGAACGGAGCGGCATTCGCCGACGTGCGCGCGCACGACGGCGGCGTCCACGACCTCGAACGCGTCGACTTCCTCGCGTCCCACATCGACGCGGTCGGCGACGCGCGCGAGCAGGGTGCGCCGATCGACGGCTACTTCGTCTGGAGCTTCCTCGACAATTTCGAATGGGCGATGGGCTACTCGAAGCGCTTCGGCATCGTGTACGTCGACTATCCGACGCTCGAGCGCGTCCCGAAGGACAGCTTCCACTGGTACCGCGAGCGCATCACGAGCCTCCAGCCGGCATGAGCGTGAGACCGCAGATCGGACTTCAGCTGTACACGGTTCGCGACGAGCTCGAGCGGGACCGCGACGGGACGCTGCGCACGATCGCGTCGCTCGGCTACGACGGCGTCGAGCTGTTCGGCCCGGTCGACGCACAGGCGATGCGCGCTGCGCTCGACGACCTCGGTCTTGCCGTCGCCGGCCGTCACATCTCGCTCGATGCCGACATCGAGGTGCTCGCCGAGGAGGCGCGCACGCTCGGCTGCAACCGTGTCGCGCTCGGCTGGATCGACCAGGTCGCGACGACGGACGAGCGGGACGACGCGGTCGCGCGGATCACCGCCCTCGCGCAACGCGCCCGCGCCGCCGGCCTCGACTTCGGCTTCCACAACCACTGGAGCGAGGTGCCTGCGCTCGACGACGGCGTGTCGCTCCTCGCCCTCCTGCCCGCCTGGATCTGGCTCGAGATCGATCTCGGCTGGGCGTGGTGGGCCGGCACCTCGCCGCTCGAGCTGCTCGAGTGGGCCCGCGGCCGGACGCCGCTCGTGCACGTGAAGGACCTGCGAGCGCGCGGGACGCGGGAGTTCGTGCCCGTCGGAGACGGCGCCGTCGGCTACGACGGCATCGTCGACAAGGCCGCCGACCTCGGGATCGAATGGCTGCTGGTCGAGCAGGACGAGCTCGATCGCGAGCTCGCGGAGGCGCTCGACCGCTCGCTGAAGGCGCTGGTTGCATGAAGGTCGGCGTCGTCGGCTGCGGGATCATCGCGCATCACTACGTCGAGCATGCCGTGGGCTTCCCGAGCTTCTCGATGGTCGCGTGCGCGGACGTCGACGAGACGGCGGCTCGCGCGTTCGCCGAGAAGCACGAGCTGCGCTTCGAGTCGGTCGACGAGCTGATCGCGGATCCCGACGTCGACATCGTCCTCAACCTCACGCCGCCGGCCGCGCACGCCACGCTCGTCGCCGCGACGCTCGGAGCGGGCAAGCACTCGTACACCGAGAAGCCGCTCGCCGTCTCGGTCGACGCAGGCCGGATGCTGTTGGCGCAGTCGGTCGAGCGCGGCCGCCGCATCGGCTGCGCACCGGACACGTTCCTCGGCGCGGCGTACCGGACTGCGCGCGAGGCGATCGTGCGCGGCGACATCGGCGAGCCGGTGCATGCAGCGGCGACGATGCTCACCGGCGGGCCCGAGGGCTGGCATCCGAATGCGGACTTCTTCTACCGCGCGGGCGGCGGGCCGCTGCTCGACATCGGCCCGTACTACCTGACCGCGATGGTCTCGCTGCTCGGCCCGTTCGCGTCCGCGGCCGGCTTCGTGTCGACGCCGACGCTCGAGCGCGTGCTCGAGACCGGTCCGCGGGCGGGCGAGCGGTTCGGCACCGAGGTGCCGACGCACGTCAGCGCGGCGCTCCAGTTCGCGTCGGGCGTGCTCGGGACGCTGACCGTGAGCTTCGAGGCGCGCGGCCGCTACGAAAGCGGAATGCTCGTCTACGGCACGGAGGGCACGCTGTCGCTACCCGACGCGAACGCGTTCGGCGGCGAGGTCCTCGTACGGCGCACGAGGGACGAATGGGAAGCGCTTCCGTACACGGCCGACCCCGCGCTCGAGACGCGGGGCATCGGCATCCACGACCTCGTCGAGGCCGTGCGCGCCGACCGTCCCCATCGCGCGTCCGGCGACCTCGCGCTGCACGTCCTCGAGACGATCCATGCAGTCCTGCGGTCGGCCGAGGAGGGGCGGACGATCGACATCGCGTCGCGGGAGGCGGCGGCGGCGTGATCCGGCTGCTGGCGACGGCGCTCGCGGCATTCAGCGTGCACCCGCTCGTCGGCACCCGCGTGGACGCGCAGCTCGTCAACCCCTGGGGCCTCGCGGCGTCGCCGACCGGGCCGTGGTGGGTCTCGAACGAGGCGCAGGACTCGAGCACGCTCTACTCGTCGACGGGCCGGAAGCAGGCGCTGACCGTGCACGTCGACGGCGGCCCGACCGGCGTCGTGTGGAACGGCGGCCGCGGCTTCGTCGTGCGCGGCGGCGGGCGCGCGGGGCCTGCGCGGTTCATCTACGCATGTGAGGACGGAACGATTCGCGCCTGGTCGCCGACCGTGCCGAGCGGTTGGTCGACGCAGGCGGTCGTCGCCTTCGACTCCGGCCCGACGGGCGCGATCTTCCGCGGCGTCGCGCTTGCTCGCGGCCACCTGTACGTGACCGACTTCCACAACGGCCGCGTCGTCGTCCTCGACTGGCGCTGGCGTCGAGTCGCCGGGCACGGCGCGTTCGTCGATCCGCGGATCCCGGCGTGGTACGCGCCGTTCGGCATCGCCGCGTTCGGCGACAGGATCTACGTGACGTACGCCTACCGGGCGCCGGTCAACGGCAACGACGCGCCGAGTGGCGGCTACGTCGACGAATTCGACCTCGACGGAAAGCTGCTCGCCCGCGTCGGCCACTCGGCGCAGCTGAGCGAGCCGTGGGGCGTTGCCCTCGCCCCGCGCGGGTTCGGAGAGCTCGGCGGCGCGCTGCTCGTGGCGAACTTCGGCAACGGCCGGATCAACGCCTACGTCCATGCCGGCTCCGGCTGGAGGTTCGCGGGCCGGCTCGACGTTCGCGTCCCGGGCGTGTGGGGGATCGCCTTCGGCCGGGGCGGCATGAGCGGCCCTCGCACGACGCTCTTCTACGCGGCGGGCCCGCACACGTGGAGCGGCGACACCGAGGTCGGCGTCCGCGGCGTGCTCGGCGCGATCGTTCCGTCCGACTAGTCTCGGCCCCACATGCCGAAGGTCGCCTTCATCGGCGCGGGGTCGACGGTCTTCGCGCGCAACCTCACGGTCGACCTGCTCAGCTTCGACGCCCTGCGCGACTCGACCGAGCTCGCGCTCATGGACATCGACGAAGAGCGGCTGCGCATCTCCGAGAGCGTCGCGCGCCGGGTCGCCGACCACCTCGGCGGCGACACGAAGATCACCGCGACGACCGACCGCCGCGTCGCGCTCGACGGCGCCGACTACGTCGTGACGATGATGCAGGTCGGCGGGTACCGCCCCGCGACGATCACGGACTTCGACGTGCCGAAGCGGTTCGGGCTCCGGCAGACGATCGCCGACACCCTCGGCGTCGGCGGGATCATGCGCGGGCTGCGCACGATCCCCGTCCTCCTCGACATGTGCCGTGAGATGGAGGAGCTCTGTCCGGATGCGCTCCTCCTCCAGTACGTCAACCCGATGGTCTCGAACTGCTGGGCGATCGCCGCGGCGACGAGCATCGAGGCCGTCGGGCTCTGCCACTCGGTGCAAGGAACGATCAAGCAGCTCGCGCGCGACCTCGGTGTCTCGCCGGACGAGCTCGACTACCTCTGCGCGGGCATCAACCACGTCGCGTTTTACCTCCGCCTCGAACGGGAGGGGGAGGACCTCTACCCGCGGCTGCGGGAGGTGACGCCGCCGGACTGGAACCGCGTGCGCTACGCGGTGCTCGAGCACTTCGGCTATTTCGTGACCGAGTCGTCGGAGCACTTCGCGGAGTACTCGCCGTGGTTCATCAAGGACGGGCGCGACGACCTCGTCGCGCGCTTCAACGTCCCGCTCGACCTCTACCTCGCGCGCTGCGAAGACCAGATCGCCGAGTGGCACGAGCTGCGCGCGAAGCTCGAGCACGGCGACGACATCGAGATCCGGCGGAGCGACGAGTACGGCGGGTTCATCGTCAACGCGATCGAGACCGGCGAGCCGTTCAGCTTCAACGGCAACGTTCCGAATCGGGGCCGGCTGATCGAGGACTTCGCCGAGGCTGCGGTCGTCGAGGTGCCGGTCGTCGCCGACGCGGACGGGCTGCACCCGCAGCACGTCGGCTCGCTGCCGCCGCAGCTCGCCGGGATCATCCGCAGCAATCTCACCGTGCACGAGCTCGTCGTCCGCGCGGCCCTCGAGCGGCGGCGCGACCACGTCTACCACGCGGCGATGCTCGATCCGCACACCGGCGCCGAGCTCTCGCTCGACGAGATCCACGAGCTCGTCGACGAGCTGCTCGCGGCCCACGGCGACCTCATCCCCGAGCTCGTCTGATGCTGACGCGCTACCAGGCCGAGTGGTGTCCCTTCTCGTCCGCCGTGCGCGAGCTCCTGACGGAGCTCGGGCTCGACTTCGTCGTCCGCCAGGTCGAGCCGTGGCCGAACGAGCGGACGCGGCTGCGGGAGCTCGCCGGCACGGACGAGATCCCCGTGTTGCAGGCCGACGACGGCGGGATCTACCGCGGGACGCACGAGATCTTCGTCTATCTCAGGACGCTCGAGCCCTGGCCCTACGCGGCCGAGCACCGGCAGCGGTACGCCGATCACGAGCCGGCGCGGCACGGAGACGAGACGGCACGCATCCTCGACCACTTCGAGTAGTGGCCAACCGGTGGAGCGCGACGTTCGGCCGGGCCGGCAGGGCCGGGTCGCGTGCGCTCGTGCACGCGCTCGGCGGCGGAGAGCGCGCCCGCATCATCATCCTGCTCGCGTCCGTGCTCGCCTTGAGCAGCGCCGACGCGTCGACCGTCGGCGCGTCGGCGACGCAGCTCCGCCAGTCGCTGCACATCACGAACACGGACATCGGCCTGCTCGTCTCGGTGACGTCGCTCGTCGCCGCGGTTGCGAGCCTCCCGTTCGGCGTGCTCGCCGACCGCGTCAACCGCACGCGCGTGCTCGGCCTCGCGATCCTGCTATGGGGCGTCGCGATGCTGTGGAGCGCAACCGCGTCGAGCTTCGGCGGCCTGCTCGTTGCGCGGCTCGCGCTCGGCGGCGTCACCGCGGCCGCGGGTCCGTTCGTCGCGTCGCTCGTCGGCGACTACTTCCCCGGCTCGGAACGCGGGCGCGTCTACGGCTTCATCCTCGCCGGCGAGCTCGTCGGCGCCGGCGTCGGCTTCGCCGTCACCGGGGACATCGCGAGACTCTCGTGGCAGGCCGCGCTCGTCGTCCTCGCACTGCCCGCGTTCGTGCTCGCCTGGCTCGTCGTCCGAATGCCGGAGCCGCCGCGCGGCGCGCTCGACGCGGCCGCGGACACGCCGCAGACGACGGCGGCGCAGGAGCTCGCGCGCGAGCGCGGGATCGAGCCGCATCCGGAGCTCGTGCTGCGCGAGGATCCTCGGCACCTGAACCTGCTCGACGCCGCGCGCTACGTGCTCCGCATCCGCACGAACGTCGTCCTGATCATCGCGAGCGCGTGCGGCTACTACTTCCTCGCCGGCGTGCAGACGTTCGGCGTCGAGTTCACGACGCACCAGTACGGCATCGACCAGGCGCTCGCGAACCTGCTCCTCCTGGTGATCGGCGGCGGCGCAGTCGCCGGCGTCCTCCTCGGGGGAACGATCGGCGACATGCTCCTGCACCGCGGCTACCTGCGCGGCAGGATCCTCGTCAGCGCGATCGCCGCGACGGCGACGGTCGTCCTGTTCATGCCTGCGATCTTCACGCGGAGCGCGACCGCCGCGGTGCCGTACCTGATCTTCGCGGCGCTCGCGGTCTCGGCTCAGAACCCGCCGCTCGACGCGGCCCGCCTCGACATCATGGTGCCGCTGCTCTGGGGCCGCGCCGAAGGCGTGCGGACGCTCCTGCGCACCGGGGCGCAGGCGCTCGCACCGCTGCTCTTCGGCGCCGTCTCGGACTCCGTGTTCGGCGGCGGGCGGAGCGGGCTCCAGTGGACGTTCGCGGTCATGCTCCTGCCGCTCGCCGCGAGCGCGTACTTCCTCTACCGGGCCCTCGCCACGTACCCGCGCGACGTCGCGACCGCGGCCGCGTCGGCGAAGCGGAACGATCCGGAGCTCTGGTGAGCCCGAGCTAGGCGGGAATCGTGTAGGCGCAGGGAAGCCTGGAGCCTGCGAGCGGCGACGTGCCGACGCGCACGACGAGGTGGCGCCCGCTCTCGAGCTCGACCACGTCGCCGGGAGCCGGCGGCGGCCCGTCGAGCTCGACGATCTCGTAGGCCGTTCCGATCGTCGCGAAGACGAGATGCCGCGTGTCGGGCTGCTCGTCCGCCTGCGCCGCGCCCGCGCCGTGGACGCGGGCGAGCTCGTCGGCCACTTCGACGTACGCGCGCGTCCGCTCGGCGAGCTCCTGCTCGAGCATCCGCATCTTCGCGCCCGTCGCCGCCTGCTCGCTCAAGGCGGCGGCGAGCCGTCGCTCGACGTCCGCGAGCAGGTCTCGGCCGGTCTGGAGCGCGGAAAGCTGGTGGTGGGCCTGGTCGAGCCGGTGCTCGAGGACTTCGAGCCGTGCCTGCGGCTCGCCGGTGCTCTCCGGCGCTTGCGCCCGTGCCTCGAGCTCGGCGCGCAGTCCGGCGCTGACCGCCTCGAGCTCCGCGACCCGGCTCTTCGACGCCTCGGCCTCCTCGGCGACGAGGTCGCGCCGCGCGGTGGCGCTGCGCAATTCCCGGTCGAGGTCGCTGACGCGCCGCCTCAGCTCGTCGCGCTCTGCCGTCGCGGCACCGAGCTGCTCGAGCGCGTGCGCCTCGCGCGCCGACGCCTCGCTCACGCGGGCGTCGGCCGATCCGGCCTGCCCCACCTGCTCCTCGAGCTCGGCGATCTTCCGCCGGAGCGCATCCGCCTCGACCCGCACCGCCTCGAGCTCGCCGCGCTCGGCCGCGGCTGCGTGGAGCTGCTCGAGCGCCTCGGCCTCCTGTGCCTTCGCCTCCGAAATCGTCGTCTCGAGCTCCGAGACGCGCGCGCGCAGCGCGTCGGCCTCGCCGCTGTCGGCCGCCTGCGCCTCGACGGCGGCGACCTGCGCGCGGAGCGCCTCCACCTCCGCCTGCGCGGACTGGAGCTGCTCGTGCGCCTGGAACTCGCTCGCCTTCGCCTCGCCGACCGCCGCATCGAGGTCGGCGACCCGCGCGCGGAGCGTGTCGGCCTCGCCGGCACCCGAGCGCTGCTCGAGCTCGGTCAGCCGCTCGCGCATCGTCGCGGTCTCGGCCTGCGCCGACGCGGCCTGGGCCCGTGCAGTCTCCGTGTTCGTCGCCGCGGCGTCCGCGATCTTCTCGAGCTCGGCGATACGCCCGCGGAGCGCCTCGACCTCGGCGCCTTCCACGGCCGGCGGCGCTTCCGCCCCGGGGGCGGGCGCCGGCGCGGCCGGAAGCGGCTCGACGGCCGGAGCCGGAGCCTCAGCCGCAACGGGAGCGGGCTGCGTCTCGAGGGCGGGGGGCGGAGCCAACGGGACGAGCGGCTCGACGCCTGCAGCCGACTGCGCCCGCAGCTCGGAGTCGGACGAGACGGGGGGCGGGGTCGCGAGCCGGAGCGCCGGCCGCGCGGGCACCGCGATCGTGACCGGGGGAGGTGCCACCGGCGCCGCAGGTGCGGCCGCCTCCTCGCCGGAGGGGAAGCCGGTGGCGTAGCCGTACTCGGTCTTCGTCAGGCCGCCGCGCTGCGTTGCGAGCGCCTGCGCGACGAGCGGCCCGGTGACCCAGCCGCGCGCGACGACGATCTCGCCGAGCGGGCGTCCGGTCTGCTGCTGCTCGGCGAGCGCCGCAGTCAGCTGCTCCTGCGTCAGCAGGCCGTTGCCCACGAGCAGGACGCCGAGCGGCTGCGGGGCGGACCCGGATGCGGCCTCAATGTTCGACATCATCGATTCCCCTGGCGCATGCCCAGGCGGCCGTTCCGTTCCATGAGACGCCCTTCGCCGCAGTTGTCGCTCCTCATATCGGGGGCCGGCGGCATCGTCTCATCACCCACCATGGGGAGTCCTAGCGCCGGGCCAGCCCGAGGGACGGACGCTGCTCGCGACCGTCCGGGTACCGGAGGACACGCTCGAGCGTCGCGCTGATCGGCGTCCGCTCGGCCAGCGCCTCGCCGGACGTCGCCGGAAAAGCAACCCGCACCTGCCGCGAAGGAACCGCAACCGCTACCGCAACCGCAGACACCTGAGACCTCCTCGTTGGGGATCGAGGGTGAGCCCGCCGCATCGGCTCACCCTCACTGACGCCTGTGCTTCGAGCCCCGCCGCATCGGGCTCGACGCAGTCCGATCATCGGGCCGCGGCGGGCGCTCCACCTATCGCTGAACCGGTGGTTCACTCGGCTGCTTGACGGTCAAGCCGCCCTGCCGGCGAGAATCACGCCGATGTCTGCCTCCGCCGAGCCGCTCGCCCTCGGCCGTGCGCGGCTCGGCCTGGCAGCCGCGCTCGTGGCGGCAGCCGCAGCCGGCTGGTGGTGGACGATCGGTGAAACGGAGGGCATGGACGGCGGGCCGTGGACGGCGCTCGGCGCCTTCGGCTGGTTCGTCGGCGTCTGGCTCGTGATGATGGGGGCGATGATGCTGCCGTCGGCGGCGCCGACGGTCGTCCTCTACGGGCGGATGAGAAGCGATCGATCGCTCGTCTCCACGGGCGGGTTCGTTGCCGGCTACCTCGTCATGTGGGCCGCCGTCGGCGTCTCGGCGTATGGCGCGTCCCGTTTGGCCGGCGACGTCCTCGCCTGGAACCGGGCAGGCCGCTGGGTCGCCGGCGGCGTCCTCGTCGCCGCGGCGCTCTACGAGCTGACGCCGCTCAAGGACGTCTGCCTCGGCAAGTGCCGGAGCCCGCTCGGCTTCCTGCTCGGCGCCTGGCGCGACGGGCCGGCGGGCGCACTGCGGATGGGGGTGGAGCACGGCGTCTGGTGCGTCGGCTGCTGCTGGGCGCTGATGGCATCCCTCTTCGCCCTCGGGGCGATGAGCATCCCGTGGATGGCCCTGGTCGCCGGGCTGATCGCCTTCGAGAAGCTCGTCCCGTACCGGCGGGCCGCCACATGGGGTACGGCGCTCGTCCTGCTCGCACTCGGCGTCCTGATGCTCGCCTACCCGGATGCGATTCCCGGGCTGGCAATCCCGCTGAGCTCGATGTAAGGCCGTGGAGGAGACGGCGTCCCCGACGGAGAACAGTCGGAGACCGTGGACGTCACGCAGGTCATCCGTCGGGACCGCGGCGTCGGCACCGCACCGCCGTCGCTGCGCGCGCAGATCCTGCTCATCGCGTCTGCATTCCTGTGCGGGACGGTGCTCGCAGCGCTCCTCTTCGTCGGGATCTGGCGGCACACGGCCGCAGACGGCGCGCGTGCGCAGGCATCGCAGCGCGTCTCGCAGCAGCAGCTGACGACGGCCCGTCACCGCATCGCGGCACTCGGCGCCGATCTCACACAGGCGAAGCAGGCGGCGAGCACCGCCGCGGCGACCGTCGCGCGCGAACGGAAGGCTCTGACGCGCGAGATCGCGGCGAACACCGCGCTCGCCCGCGCGCTGCCGCCGCGCCTCGCCGCGCTGACCGCGTCCGCGCACGCGCTCGAGTCCCAGATGACGACCCTGCAGTCCGAGCTGAAGGCGCTCGGCACGTACGTGAACGACCCGGGAGCGACCGGCCTCGACGCCGCCTACCTCGCGACGCAGGTCGAGTACATGACGTCGGCGGCGAAGACCGCAGCCGGCGCGGCAGCGGCGATCTCGCAGAAGGCGACGGATGCGGGCGCAACATTGAACAACGTCACCCGTCGCAACTGACCAACGGAGGAAGCACGTGAACGCAGAGATCCGCCGCTACGTCGACGGTGCAGCCGCAGCCGGCTTCGTCGTCGTCTGGACGACCCTCGGCTTCGAGACCGCGCTGCTCGCGGCGCTGGCGGCGGTCGCCCCCGTGCACGCGCCGCGGCTCCTGAAGCTGCGGCAGACGCCGACGCCGCGCCCGCGACGCGCCCCGGCCGACGACTATCAGCTCGTTCCCGACGAGCCGTCGCTGATCCTCACGCCTGCCGAGTTGTAGGCTCGGGATCCGTGGGACGCAGCAGCGTCGTCGTCCTCGCGCTCGCCGCGTGCCTCGCGGGCTCGGCGAGCGCGGCGGCCGCCGGATCGCCGAAGGATCCGACGCTCCACCGCGTCGCGGCCGACGTCGCACTCGCGAAGACGCTCCTGCTCGGGAAGCGCGATCTCCCCGCGGGCTTCCGCGATGCCGGCCCGGACACCTCTGGCAACGGCTCGGACGACGTCTGCAAGGGCGTCGTCGAGCCCGACCTCCACCGGCTCGTGATGCAGGCCGACGTGACGAGTCACGACTTCCAGCTGACCGACGCCGCGACCGGCTTCACCCAGGTCAGCACCGAGGCGACGCTCTTCCGCAGCGCGCGCGAGGCGACGGCGAGCATGGCCTGGTTCACCTCGCTGCCGAAGTCGAAGCTCCAGACCTGCTTCGAGGCCGCGTTTCGGGCCGGGTTGCCGAAGGCGGCGAAGACGCAGGGGTTCCGCCTCCAGGTCACGCGCCGGACGATCTCCGACCTCCATCTCGGCATCTGGGAGATGGGCCTCCGGTTCCAGAAGAACGGCGCCTGGATCCCGGTCGACTTCGTCATCGCGAGCTACCGCCGCGGCCGCGCGCTCGAGATGCTGATGGCGGTCAACGCCGGCGGCGGGCTCGACCCGAGGCTCATGCGCACGGTCTCAGAGACGATCACGACGCGCCTCTTTCACGCCTCGGTGTGATGTGAGCGGGAGGCTCGCCGGCAAGGTCTGCATCGTCACCGGCGCCGCGTCGGGGATCGGCCTCGCGTCGGCGGAGCTCTTCGCCTCGGAGGGCGCGACGATCGTGGCCGCCGATCTGGAGGGCACGCCGTACCGGGTGGACGTCGGCGACGAGGCGGAGACCCACGCGCTGGCCGAGAGGGTGCTGGCCGAGCACGGCCGCATCGACGTGCTGTTCAACAACGCCGGCATCTCGGGGGTCGGGGACGTCGAGGAGACGACGCTCGAGCTGTGGGAGCAGGTGATGCGCGTCAACGCCCGGGGCGTCTTCCTCATGTCTCGCGCGGTCGTCCCGGCGATGGTCGCGCAGCGCTCGGGCTCGATCATCAACATGTCCTCCGTCCTCGCGCAGATCGGCCTCGCGCGCCGGGTGTCGTATGCGGCGTCGAAGGGCGCCGTCCTCGCGCTGACCAAGTCGATGCAGGTCGATCTCGCGCCGCACGGCGTCCGGGTCAACGCGCTCGTGCCCGGGACGATCTTCACGCCGTTCGTCGAGCGGTATCTCCGCGAGTCGTATCCCGATCCTGAGGAAGGGCTCCGCTCGATCCGGTCGCGCCAGCTGACCGGGGAGCTCGGCTCGGTCGACGACGTTTCCCACGCCGCGCTCTATCTCGCCTCCGACGAGTCCCGCTTCGTGATGGGCTCCGGGCTCGTCGTCGACGGCGGGACGACGGCCGGCAAGGGGTAGGAGGCTTGGCGGAACGGTGTCCGCCGTGCGGGTGCGATAGGCGCGCGGACCGCAAGGAGCCCGCATAGCGCGGCTGCGAGCCGGGCGCTCTACTTCGCCAAACCTCCGACTGCTTCACCCCTCCGAGGGAGGGCGGTTTGCGCTTCCTCACCGATGCTGGACTGTGGTTCTCCGCGGAACCCCCCTGCGGTCCATGACAAACGACTCCGTCTTCAGCGCACACGACGCCGACGCGGCTGCTGCCTACGCGTCGTCGATGAGCGTGCTCCTCGAGGTGACGCGCGCGGTGCGCAGCGGCGCCGACATCACGGACCTGCTCGGCACGATCGCGCGCGCGGCGTCCGAAGCGCTCGGCTTCCGGACCGTTGTCCTCAACCTCTACCGCCCGGAATGGGACGACCTCTGCGTCGCGGCGGTCCACGGCGACCCCGCGGTGCGCGAGGCGCTCGCCGGTGCCGTCTACGGCTGGGACGAGTGGCTGCCGCTGCTCACGCCGGAGTACCGGCGCGAGGGCGCGTACTTCATCCCGTACGAGGCGGCGTTCGACTGGTCAGGCCACGGCGCCCGCTTCGTCCCGGAGGGCGGGCAGGCCGTCGCAGGCGGCTGGCACCCCGAGGACGAGCTCTTCGTCCCGCTCGAGCGGTCGGACGGCCGGATGATCGGCATCCTCTCGTTCGGCGATCCGCGCGACGGTCTGCGCCCGAGCGACCAGAAGCTCGCGGTCGCGATTGCGCTCGCCTCGCACGCAGCGCTCGCGCTCGAGACAGCGCAGGAGCGCGAGCAGCTCGCGCGGCACCAGCGCGGGCTCGAGGAACTGCTCCGTGTCTCGTCGCAGCTGCCGCAGACCGTCTCGACCGAGGCGATGCTCGCGTCGGTGTGCGCGGCGATCCGCGACGCACTCGACTTCGACAAGGTGCTCGTCCAGCTCGTCGACGACGACGGGCTCCTCGCGCCCGCGGCTGCCGCCGGCTGGGACGCCGAGGATCGCGCCCTCTCGGTGCGCCTCGACGCAGCGCTCATCGCACGGCTGTTCGTGCCCGAGTTCGAGATCTCCGGCTGCTACCTCGTCCCCCGCGACGAGGCGGAGCGCCGCGTCGGCCGCGAGCAGGTCGTGTACACGTCGGTGCAGAACGGCACCGGCCCCCAGGGGTGGAACCACCACTGGCTCGCCGCGCCTCTGCGCCGCGCGGACGGCTCGCTCGCCGGAGTGATCTGGGCGGACGAGCCGCGCAACCGGCAGGTGCCGACCGCGAACGTCCTGCAGGCGCTGCGGATCTTCGGCAACCACGCGAGCGAGGCGCTCGCCGCCGCGATGCAGCTCGCCGAGACGCGCTTCCTGGCCGACCACGATCCGTTGACCGGGCTGCTCAACCGGCGGGCGCTGCTCGACCGGCTCGCGGCGGCGATGGACCAGGACCGGATGCACGAGCTGGGGCTCGTCTTCCTCGACCTCGACAACTTCAAGCAGATCAACGACGCGCTCGGCCACAGCGTCGGCGACCGCGTTCTCGAGGAGGTCGGCCTGTGCATCAGGAACCTCGTCGAGCCCGGCGAGCTCGCCTTCCGGGTCGGCGGCGACGAGTTCGCGATGCTCCTCCCGGCGGACGGACGAGAGGCCGACGAGCTGGTCGGCCACCTGATCGCGAGCTTCGCGCAGCACCTCGACCCGGACGTCCGCAAGCTCAGCGCGAGCTTCGGCGTCGCGGCCGGCCGGTGCACCGAGGAACCCGATGAGCTGTTGCGAATAGCGGACGAGGCCATGTACGCCGCGAAGCGCGCAGCGAGAAGGATGGAGATCGCGGTTTGACCCCGCTCCCGGGGAGGGCCGAGAGCGGGCTCGGCCGCGTCGGCGCGGTCGTCTCCGCCTCGACGCCGCTCGCGCGCCTGCTCGAGGCCACGCGGGCGATCGCCGCCGAGCCGGCGCTGCAGCGGATGCTGCGGGTGGCGGCGCGCGAGCTGACGCTGATGCTGAGCGCCGAGGCGTGCCTCATCTCGAAGCTCGAGGACGGCCTCCTGAAGGAGGTCGCGGACTTCTCGACGTCGGACCGCCAGGTCGCGCGCGGCGTGAACTACTACCTCGCGGACTACCCGGCGACCGCCGAGGTGCTCGACTCCGGCGTGCTGCGCTCGATCTCGACCGCCGATCCTGCTGCCGACCCCGGCGAGCTGTTCGTCCTCCGCGAGATGGAGATGGCCGCCGTCCTGCTGATCCCGGTGACGGTCGACATCGGCGTCTGGGGGCTGATCGAGGTCTACGACGTCCGCGCGCGCGACTTCTCGGGCCTCGAGCGGCAGATCGCCGAGCTCGCGATGACGCATGTCGCGGCCTGCGTCACGGGCTTCGAGCACGCCGAGAACGCGCAGCAGCTCTATCGCGAGACGCTCGCGTCGCTCTCGAACGCGCTCGAGGCGAAGGACCAGTACACGAGCGATCACACCGAAGAGGTCGTGCGGCTCGCCGTCTCGGTGGCGGCAGAGCTCGGCCTCGAGCTCGAGGTGGTTCGGAACATCGAGCTCGGCGCGGTGCTGCACGACATCGGCAAGGTTCGCGTGCCCGAGTCGATCCTCAACAAGCCCGGGCCGCTCGACGACGATGAGTGGGAGGTCATGAAGACGCATCCGGAGGTCGGCGAGCGGATCCTGCGGCCGATCAGGTCGCTGAGCGCGATCCTCCCGATCGTCCGCCACCACCACGAGCGCTGGGACGGCGGCGGCTATCCCGACGGGCTCGCGGAGCGTGCGATTCCACTCGGCGCGCGGATCGTGTCGGTCTGCGACGCGTACCGCGCGATGACCGAGGACCGCCCGTACCGGAAAGCGCTGCCCGACGAGGAGGCGCGGAGCGAGCTCGAGTCCGGCGCCGGCAGGCAGTTCGATCCGGACTGCGTCGCCGCGCTCTTCCGCGTGATCGACCGTCGCGAGGCGACGGCGACGATCGTCACGCTCCGACCACCGTCCGCGACGTAGCGCACGCATGCCACCCCCCAAGTGGGGGATGGTGCACCGCGTCGTCGGTAGGTTGAATCCAGAGAGCGAGACGTGCCTCGGCGAGCGAACGGCCGTCCTCGTGCTCTTGCGGCGACAATCGAGGAGGACTGCGGCGTTGAATCCGATGCTTGCCCAACGGCTCCGGGAACGGACACTGCCGTACGTCGAGCAGCTGCCCGGGACGCCGACGGAGGTGGTCGCAGGCGAGGAGGATGCGCTGCGCAAGCGGCTGATGCGGCTCGCCTTCGACGTCCACGACGGGCCGATGCAGTCGCTGATCGCGGTGGCGTTCCGGGTGCGGGAGCTCCAGCGCGCGATCGCGGATGCGGGCTCGCTCGACGCCGAGACTGCGACGCGCGAGCTGAACGAGATGCTCGGCGAGTTGACGAGCACGGAGGCAAGCCTCCGCAACCTCATCACGGCGCTCGAGCACGGCCATCCCGAGATCGAGACGATCGACGAGATCCTCGCGAACGAGCTGGCGAGCTTCCGCCGGCGCAGCGGCGCCGCCGTCACGGTGTCCGCCCCGTCGTTCCAGCCGGACAGCGCGTCGCAGGCGATCGCGATCAAGGCGGTCCTGCGCGAGTCGTTGAGCAACATCGCGAAGCATGCGAAGGCTTCGGCCGTGACGATCGTCGTCGACCGCGCGCCGAACGGCATCCTCGTCGAGATCGAGGACGACGGAATCGGATTCGACGTTGCCGACGTCCGGAAGGACGCGATCGGCCTGTTGAGCATGGAGCAGCGCGTCGCCCTGCTCGACGGCGACTTCACCGTGCTGAGCCGCCCGGGCGGCCCGACCGTCGTCGGCGCCCGCTTCGAGCGCTGGTTCGACGGCGCGGCTGCCGCCTAGGCGTCGGCCCGGACCGCCGCGGTGAGCTCCACGGCGGCCTCGACGAGATCGACGCCGAGTGACAGCGCCCCGATCTTCCGCACCGCCTCGACGCGAGCGCCGCGGCCGCCGAGCGCGACGCGGTGCCGCTTCGCGAGCTCGCGCAGCCCTGCGAGATGCGGCTGCAGACGGGACGCGCCGACGGCCGTGAGCACGACGGCGTCCGGCTCGAGGACATGCGCGGTTGCCTCGAGCGTCGGGAGCGGAGTGTCCGCGCCGAGGTAGGCGATGCGCCAGCCGCGCGTCCGGAGCACGAGTCCGAAGCCCAGCAGGCCGAGATCGTGCCGTTCGCCCGGAATGCACGCAAGCAGGCCGAGCGGACCGAGCCCGCGGCCCCATCCGCGCGCGAGGCCGAGGAGCCGGCCGCGCACCACGTTCGACGCAAAATGCTCCTGCGCGACCGAGACCTCGCCGCGCTCCCAGCGGGCGCCGAGCTCGTGCAGATACGGCAGGACGACCTCCGTCACCAGCAGGTCGACCGTCGCCGTCGCGAGGAGGTCGTCGACGATCGACTGCGCGCCGGGCTCGTCGAACGCCTCGAGCGCCCGGCCCAGCGCGGCGCGGGCCGACGCCGGGTCGAGCGCGACCTCGACCGGCTCGGCGCGGGCCGGGCGCGAAGCGAGCGCTGCCGCCTGCGCCGCCGCGAGGCCGTCGTCCAGGTGCCGCCGCATCTGGCGGACGCGCTCGAGGTCGTCGAGCGAGTAGAGGCGCAGGCCGCCTGCCGAGCGCGTGGGGCGGAGGAGGCCGTACCGGCGCTCCCAGGCGCGAAGCAGCTCCGGGCTGACGCCCGACCGGCGGCTCAGCTCCCCGATCCGCAGCACCGTCTCCATGTCGGCGGACGATACACGACATGAACAGGAGTTTGACAAGAGCCGCACAGAACACATAAGCTCGACAGAACTTCTACAGGAGGTGGACAAGCATGAAGAAGCTCGATGTCCTCGCCGCGACGCTCGTGGTCGTCGGCGGGCTCAACTGGGGGCTCGTCGCGGTCGCGAAGTTCGATCTCGTCGCCTTCATCTTCGGCGGGATGGACTTCGGCGAGACGAACGCGGCCAGCCGCGTCGTCTACGGCCTCGTCGGCCTCGCCGCGATCTACGGCGTCGCGTCGCTGCTGCGCGCAGGGCGGCGGACGAGCCTCCGCCCGGCGACGGCAGGGGCGAGGTGATCCGGTGAAGCGCCTGCTCTCCCTCATCGCCGTCGCGGCCGCGGCCGTGTCACTCGCCGCCGGCGGGGCTACCGCGCGGCCCGCGGCACAGAGCGACATCGTCCAGACCGCCGTCGCAGCGGGGCAGTTCAAGACGTTGGCGAAGCTCCTGACGCGCGCGGGCCTCGTCTCGGCCCTCGAGCAGCCCGGCCCGTACACCGTGTTCGCGCCGACCGACGCCGCGTTCGCGAAGGTGCCGAAGAAGACCCTCAACGCGCTGCTCGCGAACAAGGCGAAGCTGAAGGCGGTGCTGCTCTACCACGTGGTCGCGGGCACCGTCACCGCCGCCGACGTCGCGAAGCTGGCGTCCGCGAAGACGCTGCAGGGCGCCAAAATCCGCATCCGCGTCTCCGGCATGAACGTCCTCGTCAACCAGGCGAAGGTGACGAAGGCGGACGTGATGGCGAGCAACGGCGTCATCCACGTCGTCAACCGCGTGCTCATCCCGCCCGCAGGCTGACGGTTCGCGCGCGCTCGGCGTCAGACGCCGAGCGCGCGCTTCAGCCCGTCGAGGTCGGGCGAGCCGAAGACGAGGCGATTGCGCGTCGCGACGTAGACGAGGTCGAGGTCGACGCCGGCGTGCGCGACCTTGCGCGTGAGGTCGGCGAGGATGCCGGGCCGGTCCTCGACGTCGACGACGACCACTTCGCGCTCGTGGCTGACGCCGACGTGCGAGATCGCCAGCGCGTGCCTCGCCGCCTCCGCGTGCGGAACGAGGACGTGGAGGTCGACGTGGTCGGCCGTGCCCATGCACGTCGCGGCCGCGAGATTGACGCCGGCGTCGCTGATCGCCTTCGCGATCGCGGCCAGCGCGCCCGGCTCGTTGGGGATCTCGATCACGAGGTCGTAGGCCAACGGCCGGAGCCTCTCACATCACGCCGCCAGGGCGCGCCGCCGCTCGAATCGCTCGATCCGGTCGCCGCGAACCGCCGTTCGCGCGGCGCCGGTGTACGCCGGGTGGCAGTTCGCGCAGACGTCCGTCGCGAGCGACGACGACGTCGAGCGCAGGGTGAACGTCGTGCCGCAGGTCGCGCAGACGACGTCGACGAGGTGAATGTCAGGATGCCGAGTCAAGGAGCACGTCCTTTCTCCGGGCGCGCCGCGCCGCCGTCACGGGACGCGTGCGCCAGGCTTCGAAGGCGACGACGAGACCGATCGCGGCGACGATGCTGCCGAAGATCTCGAACGTCGATTGGAGTGAGATGTGGGAGACGACGACGCCTGCGAGGATCGCCGGGACCGAGAGCGACGCGTACGCGGCGACGTAGAACGCCGACATGACCGCGGCGCGATGCTGCGCGGGGATCTTCGCGACGAGCGCGCGGAGCCCACCGAGAAAGGCGGCGCCGAAGCCGAGACCGCCGACGAGCGAGCCGATGACGTACGCCGTGCTCGATCCCGTCCCGGCGGCGATCGCGATCAGCACGATCCCGGTCGAGAGCGCAAGCGAGCCCGCGCTCGTCGCAATCCACGGCGCGCTCCGGCCGGTGAGCAGCTGCCCGGCGACTGCAGCCGCAGCGAGCAGGACGATGCCGCTGCCGTCGGCGATCGCGTTCGTCGAGTGGAAGAGCTCGCCCGAGAGCTGCGGGCCGAGCGAGAAGAACAGCGCTCCGATCGACCAGGACGAGAGCACCGCGAGCGCGGCGAGCACGAACGGCCCTCGCGCGACGGCCGGCACGTGCGGACGCTCGACGGCGAGGCGGGGCCGCGTGCGGTTCTGAACCGGCTCGGGCATGAAGAACGCGCCGACGAGCGCGGTCGTGACGAGCCCGAGCAGGACGACGTACGGCAGGAGGCGCGGCTCCCAGCCGACCTGCACGAGCGACGACGAGACGAGGGTGCCGAGACCGAGGCCGCCGGCGGCCGCGATGGCGTTCGTGAGCGCGACGCCGGTCGGGTCGTGGCGGGGGTGCAGGTCGAGGAGGGCCGCGCTCGCAGCGCTGAGCGCAGCGCCCGTCGCGAGACCCTGCAGGCCGCGGGCGACGAAGAGCCAGGCGGCCGAGTCGGCGACCAGGAAGAGCACGGTTGCGCCGAGCAGGCCGGCGAGCGCCGTCAGGAGCACGGGCCGGCGGCCGACGTCGTCCGAGACGCTGCCGGCGAGTAGCAGCGTCGCGAGCACCCCGAAGGCGTACGTCGCGTAGATCAGCGTCAGCGTGAGCGGGGAGAAGTGCCACAGCACGCTGTACGTGCGGTAGAGCGGCGACGGCGTCACGGACGCAAAGAGCCCGAGGCCGATCACGCCTGCTGCCACTCCGAAGCCTGCACGGCTCGAAAGCGTCTTCATCTCCGGTCTCCTCGCCTTGAGAGTTGCGTCAAAAAACTGACTCCCGCACCGTAGCACGAGATAGTTGCGTGACGCAACTCGCTCTGGTACCGTTGCGCACGTGCTCAAGCGCGACTACGACGGGCAGAACTGTTCGATCGCCCGGGCGCTCGAGGTCGTCGGGGAGCGCTGGACGCTGCTCATCGTCCGCGACGTCTTCCTCGGGCGGCGCCGCTTCGACGAGCTGCAGGAGAGCCTGGGGATCGCGCGCAACGTCCTCACCGATCGGCTGAACCGCCTGACCGACGAGGGAATCCTCGAGCGGGCCCGCTACAGCGAGCGGCCCGAGCGGTACGAGTACCGGCTGACGGCGAAGGGGCGCGACCTCAACGTGGCGCTGACCGCGCTGCGGCAGTGGGGCGACGCCTATCTGAGCGAGAAGCCGCCCACGCTGCTGCGCCGCAAGGCCGACAAGAAGCCGGTGGTCGCGGCGCTCGTGCCGAAGGGGACGCGCGTGCTCCGCGCCGAGGAGGTCGAGGCTGTTCCCGGGCCGGGAGCGGCCTGACATTCGCTCCGGTTCGTGCGTTAGAGATTCACGAGATGCATCGCGCGGTCGTCGACACCCCCATCGGGCCGGTCGGGCTCGTCGCCTCGGACACCGCGGTCTCTGCCGTGCTGTTCGACGGCCGCCGCGTCCGGGCCGAAGGCGCCTCGCCGATCCTCGACGAGGCGGCGCGGCAGCTTCGCGCGTACTTCGCCGGCGACCTCGTCTCGTTCGACCTGCCGCTCGAGCTGCACGGCACGGAGTTCCAGCGGCGTTGCTGGCTCGCGCTCGCGACGATCCCGTACGGGCAGACCGTGAGCTACGGCGAGCAGGCGCGCCGGCTCGGCCTGGGCAGCGACCGGGCGCGGGCGGTCGGCGCCGCCAACGGTCAGAACCCGCTTCCGATCGTCCTGCCGTGCCACCGCGTCATCGGCGCGGACGGCTCGCTGACCGGCTTCGGCGGCGGACTGGAGACCAAGCGCCGGCTGCTGGACCTCGAGGCGGGCATCCTCACGCTGGTGTGAGCGGCGGGTTGACTTCGCGCAGAGCGTGGGCGTAGCGTCTCGCGCACTGGGGGCGCCTTTGGGGCGCGGCGCCCAGTCCACGAGAGGAAGGCAAGATGCGATTCTTCTTGGCTGCGGTCTGCATGGCCGCG
>DATCJJ010000161.1:0-6315 GCA_036562845.1 Gaiellaceae bacterium
GGCCGTAGTAGCGCACGCCGGCGTCGCGGCCCTCGGGAAGCACCGCCACCGCTGGATATCGCTCGAACCCCGTCGGTTCCGTCTCGACGCGGTAGCGCACGTGCTCCGACAACTCGGCGAGGCCCGCAACGACGCGGTCCGTCTCCGCCGCGAAGTCGACGTCGCGCGCGCCCGGTAGCGGCGTCTCCTCCGGGCCGTGCGCGACGAGCAGCTCCACGGGTCGCTCCAGACCGTCGAACACCTTGCGCACCTGTGCCTCGTCCTCGGGCCGGAAGATCGCCATCACGCTGACTATAGGATCCGCGCCGTGACCGACGTCCTGATCGCGGCGGATTCGACCCGTTCGCCGGAGATGCGGCACGAAGTGCCGCTGGCGATCCCCGACCGGTTTCTCTACGCCGAGCACGACGGCAGGCGCGTCGTCGTCGTGAGCTCGCTCGAAGCGCCGCGCATCCGTGCCGCGGCCGGGTCGAGCCTCGACGTGATGCCGATGGAGACGCTCGGCATGGACGACTTGATCGCGCAGGGCATCCCGCGCGACGAGCTCGACCTCCATGTCTTCGTGCGCGCGTGCAAGGAGCTCGGCATCACGGCGGCGTCCGTCCCCGCGACGTTCCCGCTCGAGCTCGCGGATTGGCTGCGCAAGAACGGGATCGAGGTGACGGCCGATCGCGAGCTCTTCGCCGACCGGCGCCGCCGGAAGACCGCGGCAGAGATCGCCGGCCTGCGCCGCGCGCAACGCGCGTGTGAAGCGGCGCTCGATGTCGCGCGCGAGATGCTCCGCAACGCGAGCGTGAACGGCACGCTCTTGCTCGAGGGTGCGCCGCTGACGTCCGAGCGGATCAAGGCCGAGGTCGAGCGCGTCTTCAGCGAGCACGGTGCGTACGCGGACGAGTTCATCGTCGCGCACGGTGCGCAGACCGCGATCGGCCACGAAGGGGGCCACGGCCCGATCCTGCCGGGCGAGCCGATCACGTTCGATCTGTTCCCAAAGGACCGCGAGTCCGGCGTGTACACCGACATGACGCGCACGTACGTCGTCGGGGAGATCTCCGACGAGCTGCGCGAGTGGCACACGCTCTGCAAAGAGGCGCTCGACCGCGTCGTTGCAGCCGTCAAGCCCGGCGTGAACGGCCGCACGCTGTTCGAGATCCCGTGCGACCTCTTCGCGGAGCACGGCTATCCGACGCAGCTGACGAAGGCGCCGGGCGAGGTCCTCCAGGACGGCTTCTTCCACAGCCTGGGTCACGGCGTCGGCCTCGAGGTGCACGAGCGCCCGTCGCTCGGCCGCTCCGGCGACGACCTCGTCCCGGGCGACGTGATCGCACTCGAGCCGGGGCTCTACCGCCAGGGAATCGGCGGCGTTCGGCTCGAGGACATTGCGATCGTCACGGACGACGGCGTCGAGGTCGTGACCGACTATCCGTACGACCTCGAGCCCTAGTAGTAGGCGTAACCCTCGCCCGATTGGGCATTATCGAGTGATATACATCGGCGTCCGATCTGAGCCGCCGGGGGGTGGTGCCGCGGGCGCCTGAAGGAGGTACGTATGGCCACCTTCGTCCAGGAACGGCCGGTCACGCTCGTCGAGACCGTCCCGGCCGCCGACCCTGCGCCGCTCGGGCTTGCAGGCTTCGCCCTCACGACGTTCCTGCTCAGCGGTCACAACGCGAGCTTTATCCCGGACGCGATCTGGATCGGGCCCGCACTCTTTTACGGCGGGACGGTGCAGCTGCTCGCCGGGATGTGGGAGTTCCGCAACCGCAATGTGTTCGGTGCGACGGCGTTCTCGACGTACGGCGGCTTCTGGTTGAGCCTCGGGATCTTTGTCGTGCTCGCCGACGTGTCGAAGACGTTTGCGGCCGCACTTGCCGGAGCGAATCTCACGAATGCACTCGGCTGGTTCCTCCTCGCGTTCGCGATCTTCAACACGTACATGCTGCTCTGGAGCATGCGCGTGAGCGGGGCGGTGTTCCTCGTGTTCCTCACGCTGGAGATCACGGAGATCCTGCTCGTGATCGGCTTCTTCAACCTCTCGCACGGCGGCACCGAGTGGTGGCTGCACGCCGGCGGGTGGGCAGGAATCGTGACGGCAGGCGTCGCGTGGTATACGTCGGCCGCAGGAGTCGTGAACGGGATGGTGCCGCAGACGGTGCTTCCGGTCGGCGCGGCGCCGATCGACCGGATCGGCTCACAGATGCCCCGACGAGCGGAGGCTGCATAACCCGTGGCTATGGAGACAAGTCAGCAGCATGCGATCGACACGATGCTCCTCGAGGAGCGTCGCTATCCACCGCCGGACGGGTTCGCCGCGCAGGCGAACGCGAAGGCCGAGATCTACGACACGCCGTTCGAGGCGTTCTGGGAGCAGGAAGGCCGCGAGCGGCTGATCTGGTTCGAGCCGTTCACGAAGCTCTATGAATGGGAGCCGCCGTACGCGAAGTGGTTCATCGGCGGCAAGCTCAACGTCTCCTACAACTGCCTCGACCGGCACATCGAGGCCGGCCGCGGCGACAAGATCGCGTACTACTGGGAAGGCGAGCCGGAGAGCGAGCGGCGGGAGATCAGCTACGCCGCGCTTCGGGACGACGTCGCGCAGTTCGCGGCGGCGCTCAAGAGGCTCGGCGTGAAGAAGGGAACGCCCGTCGCGATCTACATGGGCATGGTTCCCGAGCTGCCGGTCGCAATGCTCGCGTGCACGCGCATCGGCGCACCGCACACGGTCGTCTTCGGCGGCTTCTCGGCGGACTCGCTCTCGGGCCGCATGGTCGACATGAAATGCGAGGTGCTGATCACGCAGGACGAGGCGTGGCGTCGCGGCTCGACCGTGCCGTTGAAAAAGACGGCCGACGAGGCGATGGCGGATGCGCCCGGCGTGAAGACGTGCGTGGTGCTGCGCCGCACCGGCAACGACCTCCCGATGCAGGACGGCCGTGATCACTGGTGGCATGACGCGATCGACGGTGTCGACGCGGATTGCCCGCCGGAGCCGATGGACAGCGAGGACCTGCTCTTCCTCATGTACACGAGCGGCACGACCGCAAAGCCGAAGGGCATCGTCCACACGACGGCCGGCTATCTGTGCGGCGTCGCGTCGACGCACCACTACATCTTCGATCTCAAGGCCGAGGATGACATCTTCTGGTGCGCCGCCGACATCGGCTGGATCACCGGGCACAGCTACATCGTCTACGGGCCGCTGTGCAACGGCGCCACGTCGGTGCTGTACGAAGGGACGCCGGACTTCCCCGACAAGGACCGCTGGTGGGAGATCGTCGAGCGCTACAAGGCGACGATCCTCTACACGGCTCCGACCGCCATCCGCTCGCACATGAAGTGGGGGCCGGAGTTCGCGGAGAAGCACGATTTGTCGTCGCTGCGCCTGCTCGGCTCGGTCGGTGAGCCGATCAACCCGGAGGCGTGGGTGTGGTACCGCGAGCACATCGGCGGCGACCGCACGCCGATCGTCGACACGTGGTGGCAGACCGAGACGGGGATGGTCCTGATCACGCCGCTGCCCGGCATCACGACGCTGAAGCCGGGCTCGGCGACGAAGCCGTTCCCGGGCGTCGAGGCCGGTGTCTTCGACGAGCGGGGCAACGAGGTCGGCCCCGGCGGCGGCGGGTATCTCGTGCTGAAGAAGCCCTGGCCGTCGATGCTGCGCGGCATCTTCGGCGACGACAAGCGGTACCGAGAGACGTACTGGTCGAAGTACGAGGACGTGTACTTCGCCGGCGACGGCGCCCGGATCGACCAGGACGGCGACTTCTGGCTGCTCGGACGCGTCGACGACGTGATGAACGTCTCGGGGCACCGCATCTCGACGATCGAGGTCGAGTCGGCGCTCGTCGACCATCACGACGTCGCGGAGGCAGCGGTCTGTTCCCGGAAGGACGCGACAACCGGCGAGGCGATCGTGGCGTACGTGACGCTGAAGGGCGGCCGAGACGGCTCGGTCGAGAAGCTCGCCGAGCTGCGTGACCACGTCGCGAAGAAGATCGGTGCAATCGCGAAGCCGGCGAACATCGTCTTCACGCCGGAGCTGCCGAAGACGCGGAGCGGCAAGATCATGCGCCGCCTGCTCCGAGACGTCGCCGAGAACCGTCCGCTTGGCGACACGACGACGCTGGCAGATCCGACGGTCGTGTCGGAGATCCAGAACCGGGCGAACGACGAGACGTCTTCGGACGAAGCCTGAGAGAACAGCTGGGGTCAGACCCGTTCGGGTCTGACCCCAGCTAGCCTCGGTCGATAGCCGCTCTGCTTCGTCCTCGGGCGCTCATCGCCGTCGCAGTCGCCCTCGTAGCCGTCGCGCTCGCGCTCGACCTGCTCGTCTACGGGCGAAGCTCGCCCAAGAGGATTGCGCTGACGACGACTGCGGCCACGACCGCCGCCGTGCCGCAGGCGTTTTCGATCGCCGACGTCTCGGCGCCGGCGCCGGGCGCGTACTCCGCACACATCGTCTGGACGACGACCGAGCCTGCGGCGGCGACGCTCCAGTGGGGTCCGACCGAGCTGCAGCCGCTCCTCTGGACGGACGCGCCGCACTCGACCACCACGCATGACCTCACGCTCGACGCGCTCGCAGCGAACACGAGCTACACGGTCACGATCACCGCGCAGTCGATCACAGGCGCGCGCGCCGCGACGACGTTCTCGTTCAGAACTGCGGCGGCGCCGACCTCGGTCTCGGCGTCGGTCGACGGCGGCGCGATCCGCGTCAACGGGGGC
Source organism: Gaiellaceae bacterium (assembly GCA_036562845.1). GTDB lineage: Bacteria > Actinomycetota > Thermoleophilia > Gaiellales > Gaiellaceae > Palsa-739. The sequence continues at coordinate 4,732 of DATCJJ010000161.1, forward strand.
GCCTTCTTCCCGTTGATCTCGTGGAAGGCGTGCCCCGACCACTGGGCGCTCAGTGTCACGGACGGCATCAATCTCTTCGGCGGGAACGCGTGCACCGGCCTCTCGGCCCTTACGACCGGCGTCGCGGGGCAGGCACTCGCCGCGGGCACGTCCGAGGATCCGCCGGTCGACGCGCCGTCGCTGCTCGGCTGGTTCTATCCGGACGAAGCGGACGCGCGCGGGCTGACGACGCTTACGCCGACCGGCTCAGGCCCGCACTTCCTGACGCTGACGCAGCACTTCTTCTCCGGTGCGGCTGCGCTGCCCGCCGGACGCGGCATGTACCCGAGCCTGATCGCGGCTGCCGACGTCGTCGGCTTCGACCTTTACCCGCTGCAGGAGCTCTGCCGTCCCGATTTCCTCGCCGCCGACTTCGATGCGCAGCAGCAACTGGTCGCGCTCACCGGCGGCAAGCCGACGTTCCAGTGGGTCGAGGTGCGGGAGATGAAATGCCCGAACGTGCCGGTCACGAACGCGACGATCCGAGCGGAGAGCTGGCTCGCCCTCGCGGGCGGCGCGCACGGGCTCGGCTTCTTCCCGAACGACTGGAATGCGCAGACCGGGGCGGCGATCGCCTCCGTGGCCGCACGGGTGCGCCAACTCGAGCCCGCCCTCCTGGAGCCGGCCGAGCCCGTGCAGATCGAGTCGTCCTCGCCGGACGTGCGTGCGAGCGCCCGGACGTTCCACGGCGCGCGCTACGTCTTCGTCGTCAACGCGGGCACGACGCCGGCATCGGTGACGATTCCCGAGCTCGCCGGCAGCGCGATCGTCCTCGGCAGCCAAGGGACGGCGCTCCCGCCGCTCGGCGTCCGCATCTACGTCGTGCCGCCCGGCTCGTGACATTTGCCGCGTAACCAGGTTTTGTGCCATCCGCGTTGAATGGTTAGATCGCACGCAGACAAGCGATGGGGCCGTCGGGTTGAAAGCACTCTGACGGGCGGGCACCGGGCATAGGTGCTAACCGGACCGCCGACCCGCTGTAAAGGCCCTTTTGAAATAGGGGAAGGACATTTGGCCGGGCGCCGTAACAGGCGCCCGGCCCCGCTACAAGAGCTTCTCGAACCGCTCTGCGTCGTCGAACGGCCCGATCACCGCGAGCCGGAGCGACTCGTCGGCGATCAGGTCTTGCGCGACGCGCTGCACGTCCTCGGCCGTCACCGCGGTGACGCCCTCGAGCACCTCGGAGAGGTCGGGCACGCGGCCCTCGAGCACTTCGCGTCGCAGCCCGAACAGGATCAGCCCCTGGGGGCTCTCGAGCTGGAGGACGAAGCGGCCCTTCGAGAAGCTCTTCGACTTCTCGAGCTCGTCCGCCGGCACGGCGTCCGCTGCGATCGAGCGGAGCTCGCCGAGGATCGTCGACACCGCCTCGTCGATGCGGTTGATGTCGACGCCCGCCTGTGCGTACAGCGAGCCCGCGTCCGTATAGCTGTGGTTCAGCCCGAACACGTAGTACGCGAGGCCGCGCCGCTCGCGCACCTCCGTGAAGAGGCGCGACGACATGCCGCCGCCGAGCACGGTCGAGAGGATCTGGAGCGCGTAGCGGTC
>DATCJJ010000009.1:0-26975 GCA_036562845.1 Gaiellaceae bacterium
GTCCGGCTCGACGGGACGAACTCGGTGGAGGGGCGGCAGATCCTGGCGGACGCAGGGAAGCCGAACATCCATCCGGAGTCGACGATGCTCGACGGGGCGCGCCGCGCGGTGGAGCTGGCGAAGTGACCGACCTCTGGTCCGACCGCGCGGACGCGTACCGCACGAGCGCGATCCACTCGCAGGGCCCCGACCTCGACCTGACCGTCGAGTGGTGCGAGCCCGGCCCCGGCGTGACGGTGCTCGACGTCGCCACCGGCGGCGGCCACGTCGCGCGGCGTCTTCGCGAGCTCGGCGCGACGGTCGTCACCGTCGACCCTGCGCCAGGGATGAAGGCCGACACGACCGCGCCGGCCGAGGACCTCCCGTTCGCCGACGGCAGCTTCGAGGCCGTCGCATGCCGCGTCGCGGCACACCACTTCGCGGACGTCCTCCAGGCCGTCAAGGAGATGGCGCGCGTCGCGAAGCACCGCGTCGTGATCTGCGACAACACGTTCGTCAGCGAGAGCTCGGAGGAGGCCGACCGCGTCCGCGACCCGAGTCACGTGCGGAACTACGGCATCGCCGAATGGCACAGCTTCTTCGAGCTCGCGGGCCTCGATGTTGCAGCGGAGGAGTTCATGCAGCGGCCGCTCGAGATCCAGCCGTGGCTCGACCGCGCGCAGACGCCGCCGCAGGATCAGCCGCGGGTGCGCGAGCTGCTCGGCGACCGCATAAAAGATGGCTGGATGGACTTGCCGACGCTCGTGATCAAGGGGACGAAGCGATAGCGATCATCGTCGACAACGACACGCGCCTCGTCGTCCAGGGGCTGACCGGCAGCGAGGGCCGCTTCCACGGCCTCCGCAACCGCGCGTACGGCACGAAGGTCGTCGCGGGCGTCACGCCTGGCAAGGCGGGTCAGGACGTCGAGGGGATCCCCGTCTACAACACGGTCGCGGACGCGGTCGACCAGCAGGGCGCGAACACGTCGCTCATCTTCGTTCCCGCGCGGTTTGCCGCCGACGCGATCTTCGAGGCGGTCGACGCGGGCGTGGAAAACGTGATCTGCATCACGGAGCACGTGCCCGTGCACGAGATGCTGCACGCGTACACGTACTTCCGCACGAAGGGCGTGACGATGATCGGCCCGAACTGCCCCGGCGTCCTCTCGCCGGGCAAGGCGAACGTCGGAATCATCCCGGCGGAGATCTTCAGCGAGGGCGCGGTCGGCCTCGTCTCGCGCAGCGGGACGCTGACCTATCAGATCGGGCACGAGCTGACGCAGCTCGGGCTCGGCAACTCGACGATCGTCGGCATCGGCGGCGACCCCGTCGTCGGCTCCTCGTTCATCGACATCCTCGGCAAGTTCAAGGACGACCCGCAGACAGAGCTGATCGTGATGGTGGGGGAGATCGGCGGCGACGAGGAGGAGAAGGCGGCCGCGTATATCAGCGAGCACGTGAAGAAGCCCGTCCTCTCCTACATCGCGGGCTTCAGCGCGCCGCCCGGCAAGACGATGGGTCACGCCGGCGCGATCATCTCCGGCTCGTCCGGTACCGCGCAGGCGAAGAAGGAAGCGCTCGAGGCACGCGGCATCGAGGTCGGCACGACGCCCACCGAAGTCGCGCAGCTCGTCGCCGACCGCATGAAATGAAAGTCTTCGTCACCGGCGCGACGGGATTTCTCGGCGGCCGGTTGACGCAGAAGCTGCTCGACCGCGGGGACGAGCTCGTCGCGCTCGTCCGACGCGACGACGTCGATCTGGGCGGCGCGCACGTCGTCCACGGCGACGTCTCGAACCGCGGCGCGCTCCGCAACGGCATCCGCGGCTGCGACGCGGTGTTCCACGTCGCTGCGAGGTACGAGGTCGGCATCCCGCGCACCGAGCGCGATGCGATGTTCGAAGTCAACGTCCGCGGCACCGAGAACGTGCTCGATGCCGCCGCCGACGTCGCGCGCGTCGTCGACGTGTCGACCATTCGGAGCTCGGGATGCAGCTCGAGCAGGCACGACGCGGGAAGCTCGTGTTCAAGCCGCTCGCCGACGTCGGCGTCAACGCCGTGCACATCGACGATGCCGCCGACGGGCTGCTGCTGGTCCACGATCGGGGCCGGCTCGGCGAGTCGTACGTGCTCGGGGGCGAGATCACGCGGCTCGGCGAGATGATCGACCGCGCCTCGCCGCGCCCGGTGCGCCTGACGATCCCGACGACGCTTCTCAGGCTCGCGATTCCCGCCGGGCCCATCGGCAAGGTCATGGGCACCGGGCCGAACCTGCGCGAGCTGATCAGCGCCGGCGCCGGCGTGACCTACTGGGCGACGGACGCCAAGGCGCGACGCGAAACCGGCTATCACCCGCGCGATCTCGCCGCCGGCCTCGCTACCCTCGACCCGTGAGCGTCATTTCCTTCGCCCGCGGCGTCCCGGCGCCCGAGTGCCTCGCTGTCGACGAGATCGCCGACTGCGCGAAGGTCGCCGTCGAGCGGGGCGGCCCGTCCGTTCTCCTCTACGGGCCGGGTGGCGGCTACGGCCCGCTCCGCGAGTGGATCGCCGAGCGGCACGGCGTCGAGCCGGCCCGCGTCGTCATCACGAGCGGCTCGCTGCAGGGATTCGTCTTCCTCGCCCAGCAGCTCCTGCCGAAGCCGGGGACGCGCGTCCTCGTCGAGGCGCCGACGTACGACCGGCCGATCAAGATCCTCAAGCGCCTCGGCGCCGAGATCGTGGGCGTGCCGATGGACGACGACGGGCTCGTCCTCGACGAGCTCCCGGAGGGCGACTTCGCCTTCCTCTACACGATCCCGACCTTCCAGAACCCGAGCGGCCGCTCGCTCACGCTCGAGCGGCGCCGCCGGCTCGTCGAGCTCGCGCGCGACCGCAGCCTCCTCGTGCTCGAGGACGACCCGTACGGGCTCGTCCGCTACGAGGGCGAGCCGCTGCCGTCGCTCCATGAGCTCGCGGGCGGCGAGGGCATCGCCTACGCGTCGTCGTTCTCGAAGACGATCGCGCCCGGGGTGCGCGTCGGCTACTTCGTCCTGCCGACTGACCTGGCGAGGGAGGTCGAGGCGCTCGCGACCTCGACGTACATCTCCCCGCCGTTCATGACGCAGGCCACCGTCCACGAGTTCCTGCGGCGCGGGAACTTCGAGCCGAACCTCGAGCGGGTGAACGGCCTGTTGAGGGCGCGTCGCGACGCGATGCTCGAGGCACTCGAGCGGAACCTGCCGGACGGCGCGGTGTGGAGCCGGCCCGACGGCGGCTACTTCGTCTGGCTCGACCTGCCCGAGCAGGCGCCGTCGCTCGCCGACGCCGAACGCGCGGGCGTGACGTTCGTCCCCGGCACCGACTTTTTCGCGGACGGCAGCGGCGGCAGCTCGCTGCGGCTCGCCTTCAGCTACGTCACCCCGGACGAGATCGGCGAGGGCGTCGAGCGGCTGGCAGCGGTGCTAGCGGGCGCGGCGGCGCCGGCGTCGCTCTAGCTGGGCGAGCAGGATCCCGCCGACGAGCCCGATCGCGAGGCTCAGCAGGATGAGCCAGACGAGCGAGACGCTCGCCGTCGCGAACACGAAGTGGAGGTTGACCGACTTCTTGTTCTCGATGACGAACGCGATCACATACGCGACGAGCAGCACGAGCACGAGCAGCCGCCCGTAGAGCTTTGGCTGCCAGTTTTCGTTGAGCTGGTCGGTGTCGATCCGCGGCGCGCGGCGGAAGCGCATGCGCGGAATCCTACGATGCGGCCCGGAGCGGCACGAGCTGCGGCTGAGCCGGCGGCTTCAGCTCGCCCTTCGAAACGGCGCGGAAGGTCGGGCAGATCGTCTCGCCTGCGAGGGCGCAGAGGCCGCCCCGCCGGAAATAGCAATCACTGCAGGTTGCTTCAGTTCGTTTGCTCATCGTGTCGTTGGCTCTCAGTCGGGAGGGGGCGGGCGCGGCCACCGATCCTAGGGTGAACGCCGCGCCGAGCCAAGCGTTGTCGGCAAGGAAAACTGACGATTTTCCGGTAGTTTCGCTAATGCTTCGGCGGCAGCTTTGCGAGGGCCCGCAGAGCTTGGGCAAAACTCGTCACCGGGATCACCGTGACGTTCCCCGCGTACCGCTTCGCCACCGCCGCGTTCGCCGCCGGAACGAGGAAGACCTGCGCGCCGGCGGCGCGGACGCCGAAGATCTTTTGCCGGACGCCGCCGATCGGCGTGACCGCGCCGTCCAGCTCGATCTCCCCGGTCGCCGCGACGTTGTACCCATGCGTCACGTCGTGCCCGAGCTCGGCCAGCACCTCGAGCGTGAACGCAAGGCCGGCAGACGGGCCGCCGACGTTGCCCGCGTCGATCTCGACGTTGATCGGAAGCTTGATGTTCGCCGCCTGATCGGGCGCGAAGCCGACGATCGCGCGTCCCTTTTCGACCGGGCTTGCGATCGTCTTCACCCGGAACGTCCTGAGCGTCGAGCCGCGGCGGATGCGCAGCGTGACGACGTCGCCCGGGTGCGCGGGTGCGAGGACGGAGCGCAGCTTCGCGATCGTCGGCGTCGGGACGCCGTTGACCTCGACGATCACGTCCTCCGGCCGGAGCACCTTCTCCGCATTGCTGTCGGCCTCGATCTCCGAGACGATCACGCCGCTCGGCCTCGCCACGACGTGGTAGCCGAGGTGCCGGAGGGCGACCGCGGCCGCGATCTGCTGGGAGACCTGCATCGCGCGGAGGTCGGCCTGTCTCGCCGACTGGTCGCTCTGGCCGGGCGGCACGAGCGCCTCGGCCGGGACGAGCGTCGCGCCGTCGTGGATCCACGGGAAGAGGGACTCGAGCTCGGAGGCGCGCCGCTCGAGGACGTCGACGAAATAGATCTGCCCGGAACTGCTCGGCTCGTGCCCGCCCTGCACCCGAACGAGCGGAGCGACCGGATGCGCGCGGTCCGGCAGCAGGATGTAGTCGTCCGACGGGATGAGGTAGAGCACGCCGAACGTGATGACGGCGAGGCCCAGGATCGCCCCGGCGACGATCGCAACGAGGACGCGACGGCGGACCGCCATCAGAACAGGAAGCGCTGCAGGCCGCCGTCGACGACGAGCGTCTGCCCGGTCACATAGCGCGCGCGGTCGGAGGCGAGGAAGCAGACGACGTCGCCGAACTCCCGCGGCGTGCCCCAGCGGCGCAGGGGAATCTCGGCGAGCTGCTCGTCCGTCGGGCCGTCGGGGTAGAGGTGAGCGAGGCGGTCCGTGTCGATGCGGCCCGGCGCGACGCAGTTGACCGTGATCCCGCGCGGGCCGAGCTCGTGCGCAAGGGTCTTCAGCCAGCCGGTCAGGCCGGGCCGGAGCATGTTCGACAGGGCGAGGTGGTCGGTCGGCTCCTTCGCCGCGAGCGAGGTGATCGCGACGATCCGTCCGGCGTCGCTGCGCTCCAGATGTGGCAGGCAGAGCCGGACGAGCCGGATCGCCGGCACGAGCAGGAGCTCGAATGCCTGCTCTGCGCTGTCGGCGGTGACGTCGGTCGCCGTCCCCGGCGGCGGGCCCCCCGAGTTCCAGACGAGGATGTCGAGCGCGCCGAACGCCTCGAGGGTCTGCGCGACTGCCCGCTCGAGATCCTGCGGAAGCGTCACGTCGCCGCGGACGGCGAGCGCGCCGAGCCGGTCGGCCTCGCGCTCGACGACGTCCCGCCGGCGCGCGAACAACGTCACGTTTGCGCCCTCCTCGGCCAGCGCCTCGGCGCTCGCGAGCGCGAGCCCCGACGATGCGCCGCAGACGAGCGCGGTTCTGCCCTTTAGGCCGAGATCCACGAGCCGCCACGGTAGCGAGCGAGCTTCGTCACGCGGCCGCCGATCAGCCATTCCGTGACGAAGACGTCGCCGTTGCGGTCGGCCGCGAGCGTGTGCGGGCTGTTGAGGACGCCGCGCGCCGTCTCGGGACCGACGATGTTCCCCTCGGCGTCGCGCCGGTTGGGCCACGCATCCTCGTCGGGGGAGCGGCCGCCCGAACAGAGATGCTCGACCAGCTCGCCGTCGCGCGTCAGCACCGTGACGCGCCCCGCGGTGAAGTCCGTGAGGACGACGCGCCCGTTCGCGCGGTCGCAGACGAGCAGCAGGCCGTCGACGACGGCGATCGAGTGCGGCGTCGCGAAGCCCTCGAGCGCCAGGTCGAGCTCGCCCTCCGGGCGGTAACGGTGCACGAGCGACTGCCCGTACCCGTCGGCGACCCACACGTTCCCGCGCGCGTCGACGGCGACGGCGGTCGGGGGAGTACTTCTCGTCGGGATACGGGTCGGGGAGCTCGTAGCCGTCGGTGAGCCGTACGACACGGCCGCGCGTGCGCACGGTCTCGAAGTCTGAGCCGTGCACGTAACGCTTCGAGCCCGTATCGACCGCCCACGGCCAGCGCAGGTAGTGCAGCTCGAGCACGTCGGTCTCGATCGACCTGCCGTCCGAGCTCGTGAGCGTGTGCCCGTTCGGATGCGTCACCCAGACGACGCCGTCCTGGACGTCGATCGCCGGGTGCGCCCAGTCGCTCGAGTCCCACGTCAGCTCCACCGGCGGAAGCCCCCCTCGCTGTCGATCACCTGTCCCGTCACCCAGCGGCCGTCGTCGCTGCAGAGCCACGCGACGAGCCGCGCCGCGTCGTCGGGCTCGCCCCAGCGGCCGAACGGCATCCGCCGCGTCGGGTCGACGTCGTCGAGGTAGCCGGTGTTGGTCGGGCCGGGGTTGACGCAGTTCACTCGAATGCCGCGGTCGGCGAGTGCCTCCGCCAGCGTTCGCGTGGCCACGGCAAGCGCACCTTTCGACACGCCGTACGCGACCTCACTCGCCATCGGCGCCAGATGCGCTCCGGAGGTGAGCAAGACGACGGCGCCGGCGTCGTCCTCGACCTGCGCCGCGAACTCCTGCACGAGCAGGAGCGCCGCGCGCACGTTCTCGTGTACGAACGCGTCGATGTGCTCGGCCGTCAGCTCGCCGAGACTCCCGTCGCCGCTCCGCGCGTGGTTCACGACGAGGACGTCCAAGGGGCCGAGCGCATCGCGCGCGGCGGCGACGACGCGTGCCGGCGCATCGGCGTCCGCGAAGTCAGTCTCGAGATCTGGCTCGTGATCGTCGCCGCCCCACGGGAACGCCTCGTCGTGCGGCGACCACCCCTGCGTGAAGACCCGCGCACCAGCGCCCCGCAGCCGCGCGGCGATCGCAAAGCCGATCCCCCTGCGGCGCGAGACGCCGGTGACGAGTGCGTTTCTCAGCTCACGTGGTGAGGACGCCGACGACGTCGCGGACCGCGTCGGCGGACGCCTGCAGCGCGGACTGCTCGTCGTCGGAGAGGTCGAGCTCGATGATCTCCTCGATCCCGCTCGGGCCGAGCTTGCACGGCACGCCCATGTAGAGGCCCTCGATCCCGTACTCGCCTTCGAGATACGCGGTGCACGGGAACACGCGCTTCTCGTCGAGCATGATCGAGTCGACCATCTGCGCGGCGGCCGCGCCCGGCGCGTACCAGGCGGAGGTTCCCATCAAATTGACGAGCTCTCCGCCGCCCTTCGCCGTCCGCTCCACCATCGCCTCGATCCGGTCCTCGGCGACGAGCTTGCGGAGCGGGATGCCGCCGACCGTCGTCGCGGAGACGACCGGGACCATCTGGTCGCCGTGGCCGCCGAGCACCATCGCCTGGACGTCCTTCACCGACGCCCGCGTCTCCCACGCGATGAACGTCGAGAACCGCGCCGTGTCGAGGATGCCGGCCATGCCGAACACGCGCTCCTTCGGCCAGCCCGACACGTTCTTCGCGACGTGGCACATCGCGTCGAGCGGATTGGAGACGACGATCAGGATCGCGTCGGGGCTCTGCGCGACCACCTTCTCGGTCACGTCGGTGACGATCTTCTCGTTCGTCGAGACGAGGTCGTCGCGCGACATGCCCGGCGAGCGCGGCAGGCCCGCGGTGACGACGACGACGGACGAGCCCGCCGTCTCCTCGTAGCCGTTCGACCCGGTGCAGTTCGGCTCGTAGCCAAGCACTGCGCCCATCTGGTTGATGTCGAGGGCCTTGCCCTGCGGCAGGCCCTCCTTGATGTCGACGAGAACCACGTCGGCGTAGTCGCGCATCGCAAGCACCTGCGCGCACGTCGCGCCGACGTTCCCGGCGCCGACGACGGTGACCTTTCTCCGCTCGCTCATGCAGGAACACCTGCCTCCAGCTTCTCGATGATCGCGTCGGCGACCTGGCTCGTTCCGACCGCAGTCGGGTCGTCGCGCGTGGGCTTCATGTCGTAGGTGACGCTCTTGCCCTCCGCGATCACGGCTGCGATCGCACGCTCGAGGCGGTCGGCGGCCTCGCGCTCCTCGAGATGGCGGAGCATGAGCATCCCCGACAGCATCTCTGCCATCGGGTTGACCTTGTTCTGTCCTGTGTACTTCGGCGCCGAGCCGTGCGTCGGTTCGAACACGGCGACGGTTTCGCCGTAGTTCGCGCCCGGTGCGAGGCCGAGGCCGCCGATCATCCCGGCACAGAGGTCCGAGAGCACGTCGCCGTAGAGGTTCGGCAGCACGAGCACGTCGTACTCCTCCGGCCGCTGCACGAGCTGCATGCACATGTTGTCGACGATGCGATCGTCGAACTCGATGTCCGAGTTCTCCTCCGCGACCTCGCGTGCAGTGTGCAGCCAGAGCCCGTCGCTGAACTTCATGATGTTGGCCTTGTGCACGCAGGTGACCTTCCTGCGGCCGTTCTTGCGCGCGTAGTCGAACGCGAACTCGAAGATCTTGCGCGTGCCGGTGATCGAGATCGGCTTGATCGAGATGCCGGCGTCCTCGTGGCGGAGCCGTCCGCCCTTGGACTTGATCCAGTCGATCAGCTCCTGCACGTCCGGCGTGCCCTGCTCGTACTCGATGCCGGCGTAGAGGTCTTCCGTGTTCTCGCGGACGATGATCAGGTCGACGTCCTCGAAGCGCGTGCGCACGCCCGGATACGTCTTGCACGGACGCACCTGTGCGTACATGTCGAGCTCCTTGCGCAGCGCGACGTTGACGGAGCGGAAGCCGCCGCCCACGGGAGTCGTGATCGGGCCCTTGAGCGCGACGCCGGCTTCCCGGATCGCGTCGAGAACGTCCGGCGGGAGTGGATTGCCGCCGTGCTGCTCCATGACGTCCGCCCCGGCCTCGCGGACGTCCCAGTCGAATTCGACGCCCGTCGCCTCGAGGACGCGGCGCGTGGCCTCCGTCAGCTCGGGGCCCGTGCCGTCGCCGGGAATGAGAACGACGTTGTGTGCCATGCATCGAATCTAGCGCCGGTCCGACTAGAGTCGCGGAGGTGGACGAGCGCGAGCTCCTGCACCTGACTGCCGACTACGCGGCGGATTTCCTCGCCACGCTCGACGACCGCCGGATCACGCCGTCGGCGACGCTCGACGAGCTGCGCGCGCAGCTCGGCGGCCCGCTGCCGCAGGACGGGCTCGACCCCCGTGTGGTGATCGCCTCGCTCGTCGAGGGAGTCGAGGGCGGCATCGTGGGCATTCCGTCCGGCCGGTTCTTCGGCTTCGTGATCGGCGGGGCGCTGCCGTCGTCGCTGGCCGCCGACTGGCTGACGTCGACGTGGGATCAGAACGCCGGCCTCTACGCGGGCGGACCTGCCGCCTCCGTCGTCGAGGAGGTCTGCCGCGGGTGGCTCGCGGAGCTGCTCGGGCTGCCGGCGCAGGTGAGCGCAGCCTTTGTGACCGGCTGTCAGATGGCGCACGCGACAGCGCTCGCCGCAGCGCGTCACGCCGTGCTCGAGCGAGCGGGCTGGGACGTCGAAGCCGACGGCCTCGCAGGCTCGCCCAAGATCACGGTCGTCGTCGGCGCGAAGCGGCACGTCACGCTCGACCGCGCGCTCCGCCTGCTCGGAATCGGCGCGTCGTCGCTCGTCGTCGTCCCCGCGGACGACCAGGGGCGGATGCTCGTCGACCGGCTGCCCGCGCTCGACGGGCCGACGATCGTGTGCGGTCAGGCGGGCGAAGTCAATACGGGCGCATTCGACGACCTGAACGCCATCGCCGATCACGTCGCCGGAACCGACGCGTGGTTCCACGTCGACGGGGCATTCGGCCTCTGGGCGGCTGCCTCGCCGTCGCTCCGCCACCTCGTCCGCGGCAGCGAGCGCGCCGACTCGTGGGCGACCGACGCACACAAGTGGCTCAACGTTCCGTACGACTCGGGGATCGCGTTCTGCGCGCACCCGGAAGCGCATCGCGCCGCGATGCGCGTCACCGCCTCGTACCTGATCCAGCCCGGCGACGACCGGCGGGACCAGGTCGACTGGACGCCGGAGTTCTCCCGCCGGGCGCGCGGCTTCACCGTCTACGCGGCGATTCGCGAGCTCGGCGCGGCGGGGATCGCCGCAATGGTCGAGCGCTCGTGTGAGCGAGCCCGACAGTTCGCCGAGCTGCTTCGCGACGGCGGTCTCGAGGTGCTCAACGACGTCGTGCTCAACCAGGTTCTCGTACGCGTGCCGGCGGACGTCGTGACCCGAATCCAGGAGGACGGCACGTGCTGGCTGTCGGGCACGCAGTGGGACGGCGACCACGCGCTCCGCATCTCCGTCTCGAACTGGCGGACGACACCCGAGGACGTCGAGCGTTCTGCGGAGGCGATTCTCGCAGCGGCCACGGTGCGTGCGTGACGCTGGCCGAGGCCGCAGCGCAGGCGGACGAGCTGGCGAAGTCGGGCTCCGAACGGGAGCTTGCGACGCTGCGGTCGCAGTGGGACGACGAGCTCGAGGCGGCCGCGCGGAGCAGCGACTTCCGCGAGCGCGCGCTCGCGTTCCGCGCGATCGGGCAGTTCCGGTGGCGCGCGAAGGAAGAGCTGTTGCGCCGCGGGCTCGACGACGAGTCGCCGGCGGCGCGCGGCTCGGCGCTGCTTTCGATCGAGCTCCTCTCGCGCGATCACCCGTCGACGGTGAACGGCGTGCGCCGCCTGCTCCACGACCTGGCGACCGGCGACGGCAATTCCGCCGTGCGACGCCTCGCGGTGATGTCGCTGAAGAACGGCTCACCCGAGCGCGTGACGATCGGCATCCTCGACGGCCTCGCGCAGAACGAGGACGCGGATGCCGAGTTGCGCCGAGCCGCCGCGGCCGTCGCGCAGCAGCTCAAGCGCAGACAGGGCCCTAGGCGCAGCTAGAGCAGACGCGCGACGTGATCTGGCGGCCGCACGACGGGCACACCCGGCGGCGGCGCTTCAACTCGAGCGCGCTCTTCGAGAGGCCTGCATACGCCATCAGCCAGCCGACCCCCAGGGTGGCCATCACGAACGTCATGAGATGCGGATCGAGCATCGCCTACCTCTTCGTCGACTTCTTCCGAGCGTGGGGGTGCGCTCGGAAATACAACTCGCGGCGGCGTCGATCGGATACGTGGGTGTACAGCTCGGTCGTCGCCAGATCGGCGTGGCCGAGCATTTCTTGAACCGACCGGAGGTCGGCTCCGCCTTCGAGGAGATGCGTGGCGAACGAGTGGCGGAGGAGGTGGGGGTGGACCCGCTCGGGCTCGAGCCCGGCCTTCTCGGCGAGTTTCCTGAGGATCAGGAAGGCACCGGCCCGCGTCAGCGGCCCGCCCTGCGCGTTGAGGAAGAGCTCGGAGCGGTGCCGCCGGTCGAGGTGGGGGCGGCCGCGCGCGAGGTAGCGGTTGAGCGCGTCGACGGCGGGGCGCCCGAGCGGGACGATGCGCTCCTTCGAGCCCTTGCCGAGCGCGCGGACCAGGCGGTTCTCGACGTCGACGCCGGCCTTGTCGAGGCCGACCGCTTCGCTGACTCTGAGGCCGGCGCCGTAGAGGAGCTCGACGAGCGCCTGGTCTCGCAGCGCGCGCGGCGTGACGCCCGTCGCGGCGTCGATCAGCCGCTCGACCTCGCCCGGTGAGAGCGTCTTCGGGAGCGCGCGCCGGCGCCGGGGCAGCTCGAGCTCGGCGGCCGGGTTCTCCTTGCGCGCGTCGACGAGCACCTGATGGCGGAAGAAGCTGCGGATCGCGGCGACGCGCCGCGCGATCGTCGACGCGGCGAGCCCCTCCGCTCGCATTTGCGCGACGTAGGCCTGCAGCTGCTCCGTCGTCGCGTCCGCAGGAGAGCCGCCGAGGAACTGGGACAAATCGGCGAGGTCGCGGCGATACGCCTCGAGCGTGCGCGGCGCGAGCCGCGCGGCGCTCAGCGCGAGGAAGGAATCGACCGCGTCCACTGGCACAGGGTTCCACCCGCACGCTGAACCTCCTAGGATCGGGCGAAACCGGACAGGAGGCTTTGCATGGCCACAACCACGGTCGCCGTCGAGCAGCTCGACGAGATGCGCGGGAGTTTCTCCGGCAGGATCCTCGGTCCGTCAGACGACGGCTACGACGAGGCACGGCGCGTGCACAACGGCCTGATAGACCGTCGTCCGGCGCTCATCGCCCAATGCCGCGGCGCCGCGGACATCGCCGACGCGGTCCGGTTCGCGCAGCGGACCGGGCTCGAGGTCTCCGTACGCGGCGGCGGGCACAACGTCGCCGGTCTGGCTGTCGCCGACGACGCGCTCGTGATCGACCTGTCGCAGATGAAGGGCATTCACGTCGATCGCAGCGCGCAGACCGTGCGCGCGCAGGGCGGGGTCATCTGGAGCGAGCTCAACCGCGAGATCGCGGCCCACGGGCTCGCCACGACCGGCGGCGCGATCTCGACGACCGGCATCGCCGGCCTGACGCTCGGCGGCGGGCTCGGCTGGCTCATGTCGAAGTACGGGCTCGCGGCCGACAACGTCATCGAGATCCAGCTGGTCACCGCAGACGGGCGGATCGTCGACGTCACGGAGTCGTCCGACCCCGATTTGTTCTGGGCGCTGCGCGGCGGCGGCGGCAACTTCGGGGTGGCCGCGTCCTTCGTCTATCGCTGTCATCCGCTGACGACCGTCGTCGGCGGGTTGATCGCGCATCCGTTCGAACGCGCGGGCGAGGTGCTCCGCTTCTTCCGCGACGCGATCGCCGGGGCGTCCGACGACCTGACCGCCTTCGCCGGCGTCGTCCACGCCCCCGACGGCTCCGGGATGAAGCTCGCCGCGATGATCCTCATGCACACCGGAAGCGAGGACGACGCGCAGCGCGAGCTCGCGCCGTTCCTCGCCTGGGGGCCGCCCGCGCTCGCCGAGGTCGGGCCGATGCCGTGGCAGGTGATGAATTCACTGCTGGACGACGGGTACCCGCGCGGCGCGCTCAACTACTGGGTGTCCAGCTTCACGGACGGGTTGTCCGACGGCCTGTTCGACACGATGATCGACCGGTTCGCCGGCTGTCCGTCGCCGATGACCGCGATCGTGCTCGAGCAGTTCCACGGCGAAGTGTGTCGTGTACCCGTCGATGCGACCGCTGTGCCGCACCGCGGCGAGGGCTGGAACCTCCTCATCACCGGCGAGTGGCTCGAGCCGGGAGAGACCGACGTGAACGTCGCGTGGGTCCGGGAGACGCACGCAGCGCTCCGACCCTTCCTCAGCGACGGGCGCTGGCTGAACTACCTCGGCGACGACCAGGGCCGCGACGGCGTTCGCGGGGCGTACGGGCCGAACTACGACCGCCTCGTCGAGCTGAAGCGCAAGTACGACCCCGACAACGTGTTCCATCACAACCACAACATCGAGCCGTAGAACGGGCTAGGACCGGGGGTGCGCGGCGTCGTAGACCTTGCGCAGCCGCTTTGCGTCGACGTGCGAGTACATCTGCGTCGTCGAGAGCGAGCTGTGGCCGAGTAGCTCCTGGATCGTGCGGAGGTCGGCGCCGCCCTCGAGGAGGTGCGTCGCGAACGCATGCCTGAGCCGGTGCGGGTGCGGGGCGAGCCGCCGCAGCGTCGACGTGTCGAGCCGACGCCCGCGCGCGGAAAGGAACAGTGCGTCGTTCGCGCCTCGCGCGAGCGACGGCCTCGCGTCGCGGAGATAGCGCGCGACCCAGTGCGCCGCCTCCTCGCCGAGCGGGACGACGCGATCCTTTGCGCCCTTGCCGCTCCGCACGTGGACGAGCTCCTGCTCGAAGTCGACGTCGCCGAGGTCGAGGCCGACCGCCTCCGCCGAGCGCAGTCCCGCGGAGTAGACGAGCTCAACGAGCGCGCGGTTGCGGAGCGCGAGCGGCGTCTCGCCCTCGAGCGACTCGAGCTCCGCGTCGACCTCGCGCATCTTCGGCGCCTCCGGCAGGCGGCGCGGCCGTCGCGGCGCGAGCCGTGCCTCCGGAACCCGGGCGGCGCCCAGGGCGTGCTTCAGGAACGCCCGCACGGCGGCGAGCTTCCGTGAGATCGTTGCCGGCGCGAGCTTGCCCCGGCCGCGGCGCGACGTTCCGAGGTAGCCGACGTACTCGACGAGCGTCCGGACGTCGACCGACTCGAGATCGTCGTCGCCGAGCCACTCGCAGAACTCCTCCACGTCGAACCGGTAGGCGCGCCGCGTCGCATCGCCGAGGGCGGGGGAGTCGAGGAACTTCGCGGCTGCGGCGGCTGCATTCACTGCGACCTATCCACTTCGACGGCAGGCAGTGTTGGCCTTGTGAGCCATGCGGCGAAGGTGTGGGTCGCGCTCGCGACCGTCTACGTCATCTGGGGCTCGACGTACCTCGGCATCGAGCTCGCGGGAGAGACGATCCCACCGCTCTTCGCCGTCGCGATTCGCTTCATCGCGGCTGCCGCGCTCCTCGCCGGAATCACGTACTGGCGGCGGGGCCGCCGCGCGTTCCGGATGACGCTGCCGCAGATCGGGACTGCGGTTCTGGCGGGCGCGCTGCTTCCGGGCGCCAACGCCGTCCTCTTCGTCGCCGAGCGGCACGTCGCGACCGGCCTCTCGGCGCTGATCATCGGCTCGGTCCCGCTCTGGATCGTCGTCCTCCGGATGGCGAACGGCGACCG
Organism: Gaiellaceae bacterium; assembly: GCA_036562845.1. GTDB lineage: Bacteria > Actinomycetota > Thermoleophilia > Gaiellales > Gaiellaceae > Palsa-739. The sequence continues at coordinate 14,820 of DATCJJ010000009.1, forward strand.
GCCGTCGGCTGCCTCGCTCGCGGCCGTCCTCGTCGGCTTCGCCGGGTTGGCGTTGCTCGTGCACCCGAGCGGCGGGGCGTCGCTCGGCTATCTGCTGCTCGTTCTCTGCTCGGCGGTGATGTGGGCGGTCGGCTCCTACGTGACGACGCGGCTGCCGATGCCGCGCGACGCGTTCGGCGCGACCGTCGTCGAGATGCTCGCCGGGGGGCTCCTGCTCCTGCCGATCGGAGTCATCACGACGAGCCCGCATCCGTCGGAGTTCTCGGCGCGGTCGATCTTCGGCTGGATCTACCTCGTCACCTTCGGCTCGGTGGTCGGCTACACCGCCTACGTCTGGCTCCTCGACAACGCGCCGCTCGGCACCGTCGCGACGTACGCCTACGTGAACCCGATCGTCGCCATCGCCCTCGGTGTCGCCGTCCTGCACGAGGCGCTCACCTGGACGGTCCTCGCCGGAGCGCTGCTCGTCCTCGCCTGCGTCGCCGTCGTCGTTCGCGGCGACCGGATCCCGCCGGAGGCCGAGGCGATGGCCGCGGGCGCAGCCGGCCACGAGGCCGTATCCTTGGAGTAATGGCCGTTACAGAGACACGCCTCGGAGAGTTCGGGATTCAGGTCGGCGGCTCGCAGCGCGAGACCGGCGAGACCTACGAGATCAAGAGCCCCTACGACGACTCGATCGTCGCCGTCGTGCACCGCGCGACGCCGGACGACGTGGAGGATGCGATTGCGAAGGCGGTCGCCGCTTTCGAGACGACGCGCCACCTGCCGTCGTGGAAGCGCGAGCAGATCCTCACGCAGATCTCGCAGGGGATCGCTGCACGCCGCGAGGAGCTGGGCGAGACGATTGCGCTCGAGGCGGGCAAGCCGCTGAAGACCGCGCTCGTCGAGGTCGACCGTGCCGTCTTCACGTTCAAGATCGCGGCCGAGGAATCGAAGCGGATCTACGGCGAGATCGTCCCGCTCGACTGGCTGCCGGGGAACGAGGGGCGCCGCGCCGAGATCCGGCGCGTGCCGCTCGGTCCGATCGCCGGCATCAGCCCGTTCAACTTCCCGCTGAACCTCGTCGCGCACAAGGTCGCGCCGGCACTGGCCGCGGGCAATCCGATCCTGCTGCGGCCCGCCTCGCAGACGCCCCTCGCGGCGCTGAAGCTCGCCGAGATCATCTACGAGACCGATTGGCCGAAGGACGCGTTCGCCGTCCTCCCGTGCTCGACCGACACGGCGCGGCCGCTCGTCGAGGACGACCGGATCAAGCTGCTCACGTTCACCGGCTCTCCGGTCGTCGGCTGGGGCCTGAAGAACAAGGCCGGCCGCAAGCGCGTGACGCTCGAGCTCGGCGGCAACGCCGCTGTGATCGTCAACGACGACGCCGACGTCGAGTACGCGGCGGAGCGGATCGCGTGGGGCGGCTTCACGAACGCCGGCCAGACGTGCATCTCCGTCCAGCGCGTCTTCGTGCACGAGCAGATCTACGACCGGTTCACGCAGGAGCTCGTCCGCCGGGTCGAGGCGCTCAAGGTCGGCGACCCGCTCGACCCCGACGTCGACGTCGGGCCGGTGATCGACTCCGGCAACGCCGAGCGCATCGAGGAGTGGCTCGACGAGGCGAAGGAGGCCGGCGCCGAGGTCCTGACCGGCGGCGAGCGCGAGAACTCCGTTTGGCGGCCGACCGTGCTCGCCGGTGCGCCCGAGACGGCGCGCGTCTCGTGCGACGAGGTCTTCGCACCGCTGCTCGGCCTCACGAAGTTCAGCGACGTCGACGAGGCGATCGATGCCGCCGGCCGTAGCGAGTTCGGGCTGCAGGGCGGCATCTTCACGCACGACGTGCGCGTGATCGAGAAGGCGTTCGACCGGATCGACGTCGGCGGCCTGATGGTCAACGACGTCCCGACGTTCCGCATCGACCACATGCCGTACGGCGGAGTGAAAGCGTCGGGCGCCGGCCGCGAGGGCCTGCGCTACGCGATCGAGGAGATGACCGAGCTCAAGCTCCTCACGATCAACACGCGTACGTGACCGCGCGACAGTCCGCGCGTGGCTAAGTCACCCAGACGCTGAGCGCGCCGACGCCTTCGGCTCCCTCGGGAACCGTCTCCTCGTAGCCGACGACCGTTCCATGGCCCCACACGGTGCAGGCGGTCGCAGCGGCGTCCGCCCAGGCGGTGTCGGGCGCGAGGTTGCTCAGGCCGATGACGTGCGTGCTTCTGTGGGCGGTTCCCAGCCCGACGAGGATCGCGACGTCTCCGCGCTCGGGCGCAACCGCGCCGGCGGGCTCCGGGAGCGTCTCGCGCCGCCCAACCAGCCAAAGCGCGCGAAACAACCGGCGAAACCCGATCGGCTCCAGGTCGTCGAAGCTGTCCTTGATCCCGCAGCCGGGAGCTGTGTCGATCTCCGCGAGCACGTCCGCGACCGCGACGCCTGGCCGTAGCGTGACGGCGTCCGGGTAGAAGGGAGGCGTCCGCACGCGGCTGAACCAGAACCCGTCGCCGAGCTCGCCCGCATCGGCGTGCAGGTCGCACCACTCCGCGTTCTCGCGTGCAGCTGCGCCGACGAGGGCGCGCCGCATCACGTCGGCGACGACGCCGCTCTTCGCGTCTGCGTAGTCCTGCACGTACTCCCACCGACGCCTACCGAGCTCGCGCTTCGCCTGCAGGTAGAGCTCGCGGTCCGGCGCGTATGTCCGCAGCCAGTCTCGGAAGACGAGCATCCGATCGACCTCCGAGCAGGCGCGCGAGAAGACGTGGAGGTTGATTTCCGTGTCCGGCCCCTTGAAGAGGCGATGCTCGAACCAATCCGGTTCGCGGATCGTCAGCAGGTAACCCTCGGCTTCGAGGGCGGGCACGTACGCCCCCTCGTCGCTCGTGTCGGGGACCTCCAGGACGATGTCGACGATCGGTTTGGCGGGCAGCCCGGGGACAGACGTCGAGCCGGCGTGCGCGACGCGAACGACGCGCTCGCCGAGCACGCGCCGCAGCCGCTCTTCCTCGCGTTCGTACAGGGTTGGCCACGCGTGGTCGTACTCGTGGAGGTCGATCCGTCCTCGGAGCGGCGTGCGCTGCCGGACGTATTCGACTCCGTCGCTCACGAGGGGAGCTCGCCGGGCAGCAGCGAATAGAACGCCCAGTCCTGCCGCCGGCCGAGGCGCGGGTTCCAGTGGGCCGACCGCATGACACCCTCACGCGTGAAGCCGGCCTTCTCGGCGACGCGGCACGACGCGGCGTTCTCGGGGTCGGCGCGCAGGAACACGCGGGCGGCTCCCGAGTCGAACGCGTGCTGCGAGACGAGGACGACCGCGCGCGTCATCAGGCCGCGGCCGCGGGCGTCGCGTCGGATCCAGTAGCCCACCTCCGCAGCCGATTCCGGCGTGTCCCAACGCAGCCCGATCGACCCGAGGACGCGCCCCGACTCCGCTTCCGTGACGGCGAACTTCTCCTCGCCCTCCATCCCGATGTAGAACCGCGCGTCCGCGAGGGTGTACGGCTGCGGCAGACGGTCGAGCCAGACGGCCATCTCCGCGTCGCCCGCGATGCACTCGACGATGGCGGGTGCGTCCGAGGGAAGCCACGGTCGAAGGCGAATCGTTCCGTCGGTCAGCTGTTCGGATCCCACTTTGCCCTACGATACGCAGCCGTTTCCCTCGAAGACGGCTCGGAAAGGAATGACCGGATGACGACAGTGGACGTGCGTGCGGGCGGCGGGGATCTTTCCGGCCACGGCCTCAACCCGTCGGGACAGGTGATCTGGAACCCCACGACGTCCGTCCTCTACGAGCACGCCGTCACCCGCGGCGACGCGCGCATCGCAGAAGGCGGGCCGCTCGTCGTCGACACCGGCCGCCACACAGGCCGCTCGCCGAAGGACAAGTTCGTCGTCCGTGAGCCGAGCTCCGAGGGGCGCATCTGGTGGGGCGGCAACGGCGAGATCGACGAGGACAGCTTCGCGGGCCTGCGCGAGAAGGTCGTGCGCTTCCTCGACGAGCAGGCGACGCTGTACGTCGTGAACGCGTTCGCCGGCGCCGACCACAAGCACCGCATCGCCGTGCGGGTGATCACGAACCGCCCCTACCACGCGCTCTTCGCAAAGACGATGTTCATCGACCCGACCGACGACGAGCTGCGGGGCTTCCAGCCGGACGCGCTCGTCCTGCACGCGCCCGAGCTCGAGGCCGATCCGAAGGTCGACAGCACGCGGAGCGGCACGTTCGTGCTGCTGCACCCGAAGCGCACGGAGCTGCTGATCGGCGGGACGTTCTACGCCGGCGAGATCAAGAAGTCGATCTTCACCGTCCTCAACGACCGCTTGCCGCTCGAGGGCGTGCTGCCGATGCACTGCTCCGCCAACGTGTCGAAGGACGGCGAGAATGTCGCGATCTTCTTCGGGCTCTCGGGAACCGGCAAGACGACGCTGTCCGCCGATCCCTCGCGCCTCCTGATCGGGGACGACGAGCACGGGTGGGGCGACAGCGGCGTCTTCAACTTCGAAGGCGGCTGCTACGCGAAGACGATCCGCCTCTCGCCCCAGGCCGAGCCCGAGATCTGGAAGGCGTCGCACGAGTTCGGGACGATCCTCGAGAACGTCGCCGTCGACGAGCGTGGCGTGCTCGACCTCGACGACGACTCCAAGACCGAGAACACCCGGGCCGCGTACAAGCTCGAGGCGATCGCGAACACGCTGCCGACGAAGCAGGCCGGCCATCCGCAGAACGTCGTCTTCCTCACCGCCGACGCGTTCGGGATCCTGCCGCCGATCGCGCGGCTCAGCCGCGAGCAGGCGCTCTTCTATTTCCTCTCCGGCTTCACGGCGAAGCTCGCCGGCACGGAGATCGGCGTCACCGAGCCCGAGCCGACGTTCTCGACGTGCTTCGGCGCGCCGTTCCTGCCGCAGCCGCCGACGGTGTACGCGGAGATGCTCGGCAAGAAGCTCGACCGGCACGGCTCGACCGTCTGGCTGATCAACACGGGCTGGACGGGCGGTGCGTTCGGGGAGGGCGAGCGGATGCCCATCGCGGCCACGCGGACGCTCGTCGAGGAGGCGCTCTCCGGGCGGCTCGACGAGGCCGACTTCCGCGTCGACGACGTCTTCGGCTTCGGGGTCCCGGTTGCCGTCCACGGCATCGAGGACACGCTGCTGCGGCCGCGTGACACGTGGCGCGACCCCGAGGCATACGACCGCAAGGCGCGCGAGCTCGCAGGGATGTTCCGTGAGAACTTCAAGAACAAGTTCGCGGACGCCGACGCCGCGGTCGCGGCGGCTGGTCCCCGGCTCTAGAAGCCGGGGGATCCGCTAGCGTCAGGAAAAGCGTGATCGGAGAGCACGACGTCCTCGTGATCGGCGGCGGCTGCGCAGGCATGCGCGCCGCGATCGCCGCACACGACGCCGGGGCGGACGTCGCGATCATCTCGAAGCTGCACCCGACGCGCTCGCACTCCGGCGCGGCCGAGGGCGGCATCAACGCCGCGCTCGGGAACGCGAAGGAGGACAGCCCGGAGATCCACGCGTACGACACGGTGAAGGGCTCCGACTTCATCGGCGACCAGGACGCGATCGAGGTCTTCACCGCCGAGGCGCCGGGCGACATCATCCAGCTCGAGCACTGGGGCGCGTTCTTCTCGCGCCGCGACGACGGCAAGCTCGCGCAGCGCCCGTTCGGGGCCGCCGGGTCGCCGCGCACCGTCTACGCCGCGGACATCACCGGCCATGTGCTGATCCAGGTGCTCTACGAGCAGCTCGTCAAGCGCGACATCCAGGTCTACGAGGAGTTCTTCGCCTGGCAGCTCGTCGTCAACGACGACCGCTGCCAGGGCGTCATCTGCTGGGACCTCCTGAACGGCGGGCTGAAGACGGTGGGCGGGAAGACCGTCGTCATGGCGACCGGCGGCGCCGGCCGCCAGTACCGCGTGACGACGAACGCGTACGCCTGCACCGGCGACGGCAATGCGATGGCGCTGCACGTCGGCGTCCCGCTCAAGGACATGGAGTTCATGCAGTTCCATCCGACGACGCTCTACCCGTCGGGCGTGCTGCTCACCGAAGGCTGCCGCGGCGAGGGCGCGTTTCTGATCAACAGTGAGGGCGAGCGGTTCATGAAGCACTACGCCCCGAACGCGCTCGAGCTCGCGTCGCGCGACGTCGTGTCCCGCTCCGAGCAGACGGAGATCGACGAGGGCCGCGGGATCAACGGCTCGGTGCTGCTCGACATGCGCCATCTCGGCGCGGAGCGGATCATCGAGCGGCTGCCGGGCTCGCGCGAGCTGTCGATGACGTTCGCCGGCGTCGACCCGATCTACGACCCGGTGCCCGTCCGCCCGGGTGCGCACTACCACATGGGCGGCATCTCGACCGACAACTTCGGCGCGACCGAGCTGACCGGGCTGTATGCCGCCGGGGAATGCGCGTGCGTGTCGGTTCACGGCGCGAACCGCCTCGGCGGCAACTCGCTGATGGAGACGATCACCTTCGGCCGGCGCTCGGGCGAGGCCGCGGCGGAATGGGCGCTCTCGCACACGACGATCGAGGTGCCCGAATCGCTCGAGCGGGACGCCGAGCGGCAGCTGCGCGCGCTGCTCGACCGCGAGAGCGGCGAGCGCCCGTGGCAGATCCGCGAGGAGCTCGGGACGTCGATGCTCGAGAACTTCGCCGTCTTCCGCGAGGAGTCGAAGATGGTGCGCCAGCGCGAGATCCTCCTCGAGCTCCGCGAGCGGTACAAGAACGTCTATGTCGAGGACAAGGGCGACGTCTTCAACAGCGACCTGACGAGCGCGATCGAGCTCGGGAACATGCTCGACACGGCGCTCTGCATGGTCGAGGGCGGCATCTGGCGCAAGGAGAGCCGCGGCGCCCATTCGCGGCCCCACGACTACCCGAACCGCGACGACGAGAACTTCATGGTGCACACGATCACCCGCTGGAGGGACGGCGAGGTCGAGCTCACGACCGAGCCTGTACGGGTGACCAAGTGGCAACCGGAAGAGAGGAAATACTGATGCGTGTCGTAGCCACCGCCCTCCTCGCAGCGCTCGCGCTCGTCGCCGCCGGCTGCGGCAGCGGCGCCAAGAGCACGGTGACGCCGCTCGAGCTCGTCTCGCAGGCGACGTCGAAGACGACCACGGCGACGAGCGCCAAGGTGCACATGACGATTACCGAGACGGTCGGCCCGATCGGGCCGCTCGAGATCGCCGTCGACGGCGTCGTCGACAATTCGAAGCACAGCGGCGACATGACGATCGACATGTCGTCGATCGCGCAGATCGCCGGCGGTGCCGCCGGCAACGGGCACGCCTGGAAGGGCGAGGTCGTCGTCGACGGCTCGGATCTCTCGCATGTCGTCGAGTACATGAAGCTGCCCGTCTTCTCGACCCTCCTCCCGAGTGCGAAGCCGTGGCTGAAGGTCGACCTCAGCGAGCTCGGCAAGCTCAAGGGCATCGATTTCGGCCAGCTCCTCCAGAGCGCGGGCACGCAGGATCCGTCGCAGGCGCTGCAGGCGCTGCAGGCGATCGCGAACGTGAAGGAGGTCGGCAAGGCGCAAGTCGACGGCGTCGACACGACGGAGTACTCCGGCACGGTCGATCCGCAGAAGGTCGCGGCCCTGCTGCCGAAGCGCGCCGGCCTCGGCCAGGTGTTCAAGCAGCTCGGGACGTCCCCGATCCCGGTCTCCGCGTGGGTCGACGGCGACGGCTACATCCGGAAGTTTGAGGAGAGCTTCTCGATGACGGCGCCGAACGGCGGCCGCATCGACATGAAGCTCGCCGCGACGTTCTCCGACTTCGGCACGCCCGTGAGCATCACGATCCCGCCCGCCGACCAGACGACCGACATCGTCCAGCTGATCAAGAAGAAGTAGGAGAGGAGCAGTCCAATAGTGCAAGTCGCCCTGAAGATCTGGCGCTACGACTCGTCGAGCGGCGAGCGCGCGCTGCGCGAGTACGAGTTCGACGCGCCGGACGAGGCGACGCTCCTCGACTGCCTCGACATCGTCAAGGACAAGCACGACGGGTCGCTCGCGTACCGTAAGAGCTGCCGGATGATGATCTGCGGCTCCTGCGGCATGCGCATGGACGGCGCAGCCGTCCTCGCATGCAAGACGCGGATGTACGACATCGCCCAGGAGGGGCGCGTGCCCGTCATCTCGGCGATGGGGAATCTGCCGATCGTCAAGGACCTGGTCGTCGACATGGATCCGTTCTGGTCGAAGTTCAAGGCGATGAAGCCCTATCTCCAGCCCGGGTACGACGTGCCGCAGGACGGCCGTGAGTACCGCATCTCGCAGGACCGCATGAACGTCGTCCACAAGGAGGCGCTCTGCATCAACTGCGGCTGCTGCGTGTCGGAGTGCAACGCGATGGAGTCCGACCCGGAGTTTCTCGGCCCGCAGGCGCTCGCGAAGGGCATGCGGTTCGTCGGCGACCCGCGCGACGCGGCGACGGTCGAGCGGCTCGAGCAGTACAGCGGGCCGCACGGGATCTGGGAGTGCACGCGCTGCTTCTTCTGCAACGAGCGGTGCCCGAAGGGCGTCGACCCGCGCGACGCGATCGCGAAGCTCGGGGCCGAGGCGATCAAGGAAGGGATCGACCGCGACATGGGCGCGAAGCACGCGAAGTGGTTCATCCGCTCGACGGAGACCACCGGCTGGCTGCGTGAGACGGAGCTCGTGCCGAAGACGCAGGGGGTCGTCTCGAGCGTCAAGCAGATGAAGTTCGCAATGGGGCTGATCAAGCACAACAAGGCCGGCCTCGCCTTCCCGCCGCACGTCGCCCGCGACGTGAACGAGGCGCGGAACCTGCACAAGCTCGTGAACGAGCAGGATCGTTCCGGTGCGCTCGGGCACGTGCAGGGCGAGCGCGCGCTCGCGCGGCTCGCGCATGGGCACAGCGGCGAAGAGTCGCTCGAGGAGATCTACAACCGGCAAGGCGCGTTCCTGCGGCCGTATCTCCCCGGCGAGGGCTCCGCGGAGGGCCAGGGGAGCCTGACGCAGGCCGACGTGACGCCCGGCAAGGAACCGACGAAGAAGCCAGGAGGCGGAGCATGAAGCGAGTCGCCTATTACAAGGGGTGCCTCGCGTCCCTCTCGGCGAAGGAGCTCGACACGTCGACCCAGGCGCTCGCGCCGCGCGTCGGGCTCGAGCTGATCGAGCTCGAGTCGGTCACGTGCTGCGGCGCCGGCGACATCCACGAGGCGGAGCCGGACTACTACCTCCACCTGAACGCGCGGATCCTCGCCTACGCGGGGAAGGTCGCCGACACGCTGCTCACCGTCTGCAATGTCTGCACGCTCAACCTCCGTCAGGCGAACGCGATGCTGCAGGGCGACCACGACCTGCTCGACCGCGTCAACGAGAATCTCAAGTCCGTGGGCGTCCCGGTGTACGAGGGCAACGTCGAGGTCCGGCACCTGCTCTGGGAGATCGCGGAGGGCGAGGGCTACGAGCTGCTGAAGCAGGCGGCGCACAAGGGCCTGAGAGGGCTGAAGGTGGCGCCGTTCTACGGCTGCCAGATCTTGCGCCCGTCGAAGATCCTCGGCTTCGAGGATCCCGACCGGCCCTGGTCGCTCGAGCGGATCATCGAGGCGTGCGGCGGCGAGGCGATCGACTACCCCGCGAAGATCAAGTGCTGCGGGTTCCCGATCATCCAGGCGCGTGAGGAGACGGCGATGGGTGAGCTGATCCAGCCCGTCGAGCAGGCGATCGAGGCCGGCGCCGACGTGATGGTGACGCCGTGCCCGCTCTGCCACCTCTCGCTCGACGCCTGGCAGTCGAAGCTCGAGGCGGCCACGGGGCGGACGTTCAACATGCCCGTGCTGCACCTTGCGCAGCTCGTCGGCGTCGCGGCGGGGCTCGAGGAGTCGGAGCTGAAGTTCAAGCGCCACATCGTCGACCCGCGGCCGGCGCTCGAGCAGCTCGAGGTCTAGTCGCGGCGTCGCAAGGTTCGGCCTCGGCCGGCATCTATGGCTAGCGGAGGGGCGACTTCCGGCGCCGTTGCCCGCTGGGTTGGCGGCGCCGGAGCCTTACTCGGAGCGTGGGGGCTGTTCGAGGCGTCGTGGGTGCGATTCCGCGAGCTCGAGCTGCCCGTGCCCGGTCTCCCGGACGAGCTCGACGGCCTTCGGATCGTCCATCTTTCGGACTTCCACTTCGGCGTCCCGTCGCCGGGAATCGGGGCGGCGTGGCAGGCCGCGGTCTGGGCGCGGGAGCGTCGGCCCGACCTCGTCGCAGTCACCGGCGATCTCCTGACGCACCCCCGCGGCGAGCTGATGCTCCGGCGGCTCGTGCGGGTGCTGCCGCAGCCGACGATCGCGGTGCTCGGGAACCACGACCTCGCGATCTCGCGCGACCCGCAGGCGAAGCGTTCGGACCTGCGTGAGCTCGAGCCGGCGACGCTCCTCCGCGATACGGGAGTCGAGCTCGAGCTGCGCGGCAAGCGCGTGTGGGTCGCGGGCGTCCACCCCCGCCTGATCGTGCGCAGGCGACTGCGCACCGATCCGAACGCACTGACGCGCGACGCCGACTTCCGAATCCTGCTCTGTCACTACCCGCGCGTCGTCGACGCCCTCCAGCCGGGGACGTTCGATCTCGTGCTCGCCGGCCACATGCACGACGGTCAGATCGCCCTGCCGTACCCGGGCGGGAAGCTTCGGTTCGCGCACCTGAGCGCGCGTTTCCAGTGCGGCGTCTACCGGACTCGCGCAGGTGTGATGCACGTTTCGCCGGGGCTCGGGACGACGTTCGTCCCGTTCCGATTCGCGGCGCGGCCCGAAGCGACGGAGCTGGTGCTACGGTCGGCGGCGCGATGACCCGGATCGCCGGACTGACGGGTGCGACTTTGCCGACCGCTCCGACGGTGTGCCACGACTGCATCTGGTGGCAGTCGAAGACGGGCCGCGACGCCGACAAGCGGAAGTGGATCGCCGGCACCGAGGAGGAGTGGGGGGCGTGGGGGACCGTCTACTACGACGACGACGGCCGGCTGCTCGGGTCGATGCAGTACGGGCCGAGCGATCTGTTTCCGCGTGCCGCCGAGCTGCCGGCGGGGCCGCCGTCCGACGACGCCGTGCTCGTCACGTGTGCGTACCTGACCGATCCGTCGCGTCCGTGGGTGATGCAGTCGCTCTTCCTGACCGCGATCGGCGACTCGCGCGAGAAGGGTGCACGCGCGCTCGAGGCGTTCGCGTACCGGTATCCCGAGAGCGATCGCGGAAGTGACCGCTTCCGTGTGCACAAGACGATCTTCCCGAGCGACTTTCTCACCGACTTCGGCTTCGTCACGCTGCGCGCACAGGGCCGCGTCGAGCTTGCAAGGTTGGAGCTCGGCGGTCTCGTCCCGGTCGTCGAAGGTCGCCGCGAGCGCGTGCTGCGCGTCGTCCGCGACGCGTTCCTGCCGGCGCCCGCGCCGCAGCGTCCGTAGTCACGGTGGCGTCAGACGAGAGGACGGTCGCCCAGGCGAACGGCTGGTCTTACAGGTCAGCGCTGATCGGGACACCGACGCGACGTAGGCCGCTCTCGAGCTTTCGGATATCCGCGTCTGGGACGTCAGGGTCAAGAACAAGCTCGCGCGGAAGATCGAGCACACGCGCGGCATGATCCGTGAGCACGAGTCGCAACTCCGAGCGTCTCAACTGACAACTCTCGATCGCGTTGTAGTCCGTTCGCTGTCCCGGCTCGGCTACGACGCTATAGCCGTCGCTGTCAGCGGGAGTCGGTGCGGAGAAGATCAACGCGAACGTCTCGTCGCCGACATCGGCGTGTTCCGCTACGCCCATCGAGTAGACCGAGTCGTCCATCGTCTCTCCGACGAGGCAGATCGTCACGCGGCCCTGGCCCACGTGGTGGAGGCTACTGCTCAGGGGTCATTCCGGAGCACTGGCCCAGGCCACGTCGTCACGTTCGCGGCCGAGAATGGGAGTCGATGCCTGCATCAAGTGCCGTCCGGAGTAGCCTCTCCCGTTGTGACGCTCTCGCCTTCCGATATTTCGGGGATCCGTGCAGCTGAACGGTCTCTGGCGCAGGCATTCGAGTCTCCCGATCTGACCGCCTGGGTGGACTTCTATACAGATGATGCGATCTTCGTGGGACCGGGAGCGGCGGCGATCGAGGGACGCGCCGCCCTCCTCGAAGTCGCCCCGCACATCAGCATCTCTTCGATGGAGATCGAAGCGCAATCAACGTTC
>DATCJJ010000054.1:0-66199 GCA_036562845.1 Gaiellaceae bacterium
GCGGCTGAGGCGGGCGAGCGGCGCTTCGATCGCCATCCCGAGCCGCGGGACGAGCAGCGTCGCCGCCACCAGGAAGAGCAGCCCGATGGCGACGTTGCGCAACGTGTCCTGCGGCAGCCCGAGGGCCGAGAGGAGCGCCGAGGCCGAGAGCGTGAAGACGGTGAAGCTGACGACAAGTCCGCCGACGATCGCGTACGGCCGTCGCCGTGTCCGGGCGGCGGAGCCGCCGGCGAGCACGATCGGCAGCACGGGCAGGACGCACGGCGAGACGGCCGTGGTGACCCCGGCCAGGAAGCCGATGCCGAGCAGAAGCAGCACGCGGAGCTCGTCTCAGACTACGGCCCGAGCGCCGGGAAGGATTCGAGAGCGCCTTACTCCGGCAGCGAGTCGCCGACGCCGACGACCTCCCGCACGAGCGCCCGCACGTCGTCCGACGTCGTACGCCAGGACGAGAACGCCGCCCGCTGGCAGAACCGGCCGCCGAGCACCGCGCCGGTATGGAAGACGACGCCTCCGGCGGCGACGCGTGCCTGGATCTCGCGGTTGACCTGCTCGGCGTCGATCCCGTCGCGCACGTAGCGGAAGCAGACGATGTTGCTCGGCGCAGGCGCCGCGAGCTCGAGCCGCGGCTGCTCCTCGACCGCCTCCGCGAGCTCGCGGGCGAGGTCGCAGCACCGGGTCACGAGCTCGCCGACGCCGTCGCGGCCGAGCTGCTTCAGAGCCGCCCAGACGCTCGCTCCGCGCCAGCTGCGCGAAGCCTCGATCCCGAGCTCGTGCAGGTTCGCACCGGCCCCGGGCGTGAGGTAGCCGGCGGAGCCGCCGAACGTCTCGGCGTGGAGCTCCGCATCGCGCAGCAGCGCAAAGCCGACGCCGTTCGGGACGTTGAGCCACTTGTGCGCGTCGACCGTGAGCGAGTCCGCGCGCTCCATCCCGCGCACGAGCGGCGCCGTGCGCTCGCAGAGGCGGAAGAACGCACCGAACGCGCCGTCGACGTGGAGCCAGAGCCCGTAGCGCTCGCACACGTCGGCGATCTCGGCGAGCGGATCGGAGGCGCCGGTGTTGACCGATCCCGCCTGTGCGATGACGATCGCGGGCACGACGCCCGCCGAGCGATCGCGCTCGATCGCCTCGACGAGCGGCTCGACCCGCATTCGGTAGTCCGCGTCGATCGGCACCGGGCGAACGCAGCCGGAGCCGAGGCCGAGCGTCCGCAGTGCCTTGTGGTCGGAGAGGTGCAGCTCGTCGCTGCCGTATACGGCGAGCTCGGGCAGGGCGCGCACGCCCTGCTGCTTCACGTCGACGCCGTGCTGCCTGCCGAACCAGTGGCGCGCGACGGCGAGGCAGATCGTGTTCGCCATCGTCGCGCCCGAGCCGAAGTAGCCGGACGCGCCGGGAAACTCGAGAAGCTCGGCGAGCCAGCGCAACGTCACCAGCTCGAGCTCGACGGCCGCCGGTCCGAGCGGCCACATGCCCGTGTTCTGGTCGACCGCCGCGGTCCAGGCCTCGACGATCGCCGCCGCCGGGAGCGACGCGCCGGTCACGTACCCGAAGTAGCGGCCGCCGGTCGAGCCGGCCAGTCCTCCGGCCGAGCGCTCGTCGAGCTGCGCGAGGATCTCCTCCACCGGCATCCCCTGCTCCGGCAGCGGCTCGTCGAAGCGCGCCCGCAACGTCGCCGAGTCGAGCTCGGCCGCGGCGCGCAGCGGCGGCTCGAGCGCGACTCGGAAACGTTCCGCGAGGTCGTCGACCGCCGCGTCGAGGTCGCCGGCTACGCCCGCGACGCCGGCTTCAGCCATTCGAGGAGATGCATGTAGTCGTCGCGCGCCGGGACGAAGACGTCGATGTTCTCCACCGTCTCGGTTCCGGTCGGCTCGATGTAGTGCTCGACGCCGGCCGGGATCAGCATGATCGATCCTGGTCCGACCTCGCACGGCTCGTCGCCGATGTGGTAGATCGCCCTCCCCTTCGTGATCATCGCGATCTGGTCGAAGTCGTGGCTGTGGGGCCGCACGTCCATGCCGGGCTCGCAATGATTGAGCACGAGCATGCAGTCCTCGGTCCCGAAGGCGCGGCGGCGGACGCCGGCGCGTACCGGCTCGTCCGGGATCTCGTCCCAGGTGTACGCAGGCATCAGGCAATGCTCCTTTCCCCGTCGACGATGAAACCGAGCTCCGCCGTCAGCTGCTCGGCTGCCTCGCGGAGTCGCTGCGCGAGCTTCGACGTGTCGCCCGCCGGCAGGTTCGCAATCGTTCCGACGACCGCCATCGTCGCAACCACTTCGCGATCCTGGAACACAGGGGTCGCGACCGCGCGGATCCCGTCGTGCGTCTGCGTGTTCACGGCGATCCGGCTCGAGAGGATGCGCTCCAACTCGCGCGGCTTCAACTGTGCGCCCTGGCCGGTGAACGCGAGGAACACCTTCCCCTGCGCGGAGTCGCTGCGCTCGAGGCGCGACCCCGTGCGCACGACGATGTGCACGAGGCGATCCGTGTTGTCGGCGACGCGGACGACGATCGGAGACTCCCCGTCCCAGATCGAGAGCACCACCGTCTCGTTCAGATCGGCCGCGAGACGCTCCATGTGCGGTCCGGCGATCCGGATGATGCGCAGTCCCGACAGCGCCGTGGCCGCGAGCTCGACGATGCGCGGGCCGAGCGAATAGATGCCGCCCGCGGCGTCGTAGCGCAGCAGCCCGACACGGCGCAGCGCCATCGCGTAGCGGTGTGTCGTCGCGCGCGCGGTTCCGAGCCGTTCGGTCAGCTGCGGCAGGGTCAGCTCCGGCTCCTCCGCCGAGAAGAAGCCGAGCAGCCGCACGGCACGCTCGACCGACTGGTTGATCGGAGCCTCGGCCTCGCTCATGCGAGCTTTCGCAACTCGGCGGTCAACACGTCGACGATGCGGTCGGCCTGCGCGTCCTCGATGACGAACGGCGGCGACATGACGATCTTCTGGCCGCTCGCCCGGACCACCACGCCCTGCTCGAGCGCGCCGGCTGCGACCGGACCCGCGTCGCGGTCGCCCGCGAGCTCGACGCCGAGCATCAGGCCGACGCCGCGCGCCTCCGCAACTGCGTCGAGCTCCTCCACCGGCTGGAGCCGCTCCAGCATGCGCGCGCCGACCGACGCGGCGCGTTCGACGAGGCCCTCGCGCTCGATGATCTCGAGATTCGCGAGCGCGACCGCCGACCCGACGGGGTGGCCGTTGTACGTGAAGCCGTGCCGGAAGGCCGTCCCCGCCAGCAGCTCGACGAGACGGTCGTGTACGAAGACCGCGCCCATCGGGATGTAGCCGCTCGTCAGCGCTTTCGCGGTCACGATCACGTCAGCATCGAGGTCGTAGCGCTGCGCGCCGAACCAGCGGCCGGTGCGGCCGTAGCCGGTGACGATCTCGTCGAGGATCAGCAGGATGCCGTGCTCACGCAGCACCGCCTGCACCTGCGGCCAGTAGCCGTCGGGCGGCGGGATCATCCCGCCGACGCCCATCACGGGCTCCCCGACGAACGCCGCGATCGTCTCGGCTCCGAGCTCGTCGATCGTCGCGCGGAGCTCGGCGACGAGCGCGTCCGCATCCGCCCGTCGAGTCGGTGTCGAGAGGTGCACGAAGCCGGGGGCGAGCGGGCCGAAGCCCTCCTTCAACGGCGGGATGCCGGTCGCGGCGAGCGACGCAACACCCACGCCGTGGTACGCCGACTTGCGCGAGAGGATGACGTTCCGCTCGGGCCTGCCCTGCACGTGACAGGCGAGGCGGACGAGCTTGATCGCCGTTTCGATGCCCTCGGAGCCGCCGTTCGTGAAGAAGACGCGGTCGAGGCCGGCCGGCGAGAGCTCGGCGAGCCGCGCCGCGAGGCGGATCGACGGCTCGTTCGCGAAGTTCCAGAACGAGGCGTAGAACTCGAGGCGCTCGATCTGCTCCGCCGCGACGCGCGCGAGCTCCGGACGCCCGTGCCCGACCGCGCACTGCCAGAGTCCGCAGGTGCCGTCGATGTACTCCTTGCCGTCGATGTCCCAGAGCGTCGCGCCGCGGCCGCGCGCCCAGATGACGGGCGCGGCCGGTGCGCCGACCACGGCGTGGGGATGGATGACGTGCGCGGCGTCGAGCTCCGCCAAGGTCGCAGGGACGCTCACAGTGTCTGCCTCACCGTCTTCAAGGTCGTGTACTCCTCGATCGTCTGCGGCCCCTGCTCGTAGCCGTATCCGGACAGCCCGCGCCCGCCGTACGCGGCATAGACGTCGAGGCCACCGTAGTTGTTGATCCATACCGTGCCGGCATTCAGGGCGCGCGCGAGGAGGTGCGCGCGCGACGCGTCTCGCGTCCAGACGGCCGCCGCGAGGCCGTAGCGCGTGTCGTTCGCGACCCGGACCGCCTCGTCCGCGTCTGCGACGCGGATCACCGCGACCGCCGGCCCGAAGATCTCTTCGCGATTGATGCGCATCTCGTTCGTCGTGTCGACGAAGACGGTGGGCTCGACGTAGAAGCCGGGCCGGTCGATCCCGCCGCCGCCGACCAGCGCGCGGGCACCTTCGTCGGACGCCGAGCCGTAGAGGGCGAGCACGTGGTCGCGCTGCCGCGCGGAGATCAGCGGCCCCGGGTCGAGCGCCCGCACCCGCTCGGCGACGCGCTCCGCGAGCTCGTCGGCGAGCGACGCGTGCACGACGAGCCGCGCGCCTGCCGTGCAGACCTGGCCCTGGTTGCGGAAGGTCGCGCGCATCGCACCCTCGACCGCCGCGTCGACATCCGCGTCGTCGAGGACGACGTTCGCAGACTTGCCGCCGAGCTCGAGGGTGAGCCGCTTCAGATTGCCGGCGGCGGC
Source organism: Gaiellaceae bacterium (assembly GCA_036562845.1). Classification (GTDB taxonomy): domain Bacteria; phylum Actinomycetota; class Thermoleophilia; order Gaiellales; family Gaiellaceae; genus Palsa-739. Next base: position 4,808 of record DATCJJ010000054.1, read on the forward strand.
GCGCTGGACCTCCCGTCCGACGGCCGTGGAGCCGGTGAAGGAGACCTTGTCGACGCCGTCGTGCGCCGCGAGCGCGGCCCCGGCCTCGGCGTCGCCGGTGACGACGTTCCACGCGCCCGGAGGCACTCCGGCCTCGAGCGCGAGCTCGGCGAGCCGCAACGCCGTCAAAGGCGCCTCCTCGGCCGGCTTGTGGACGACGACGTTCCCGCACGCGAGCGCGGGCGCGAGCTTCCACGCGGCGATCACGGCGGGGAAGTTCCACGGCGTGATGGCCCCGACGACGCCGAGCGGCTCCCGCAGCGTGTACGAGAACACGCCCGGGTCCGCGGGATTCGTGGTACCGGTGATCTTCGTCGGCCAACCCGCGTAGTACGTGAACGTCCGCACGACGCGGTCGACCTCGCGGAGCGCGTCGCCGTGCGGCTTCCCCGCGTCCGTCGACTCGAGCTCGGCGAGCTCGTCGCCGTGCTCCTCGACGAGGTCGGCCAGGCGTTGCAGGACGCGGCCGCGGGCGTACGGGTCGGCGTCGCGCCACGCGGGATAGGCCGCGCGTGCGGCGGCAACGGCCCGGTCGACGTCCTTCGCTCCGCCGCGCGCGAGCGTCGCGATCGGCTCGCCGTTCGCCGGATCGAGCGACTCGAACGTCGCACCGGACGCTGCGGGCACTTCATCACCGGCGATGAAGTGCCCGCGGCTTTCGACACCCGCGCTCAAGCGAGCTCCGGCTGCAGCTCCTCCGCGCGCCGCTCGACCGCCTCGACGCGCGACCGTGTCGCGGCGCGGATCAGGATGCCGACCACCATCCAGCCGAGCATCACGTACGGCGCCCACTTGTAGATGCCGGTCTGCCCGTAGAACTCCGTCACCTCGGCGACGCCGACGACGATGACCGCGAGGACCGGCGCGACGAAGATGTCGACGATCGTGCCGCCGTACTTGCGGGAGTGGACGAAGCCCGCAATCCCGACCAGCGCATAGACCGGCAGGATGCCCGTCGCGCCGACCTGCAGCAGCCAGCTGAAGAACGTGACCGCGTCGTTGATCGTCCTGCCTTGCCAGGCGAGGCCGAGCACGAAGACGAGCACCGTGACGGCCATGAGGGCCGAGACGGCGACGTGCGGGCTCTTGAACCGCGGGTGAGTCCGCGCAAACGCCTTCGGCAGATAGCCGTCGTGACCCCACGCGAACGCCGTCCGCGTCGTGAAGTTCGCGGTGCCGAGCGCCGAGGCGAACGACGAGATCGCCAGCAGGAGCAGCAGGACCTTCCCGAACCAGAGCGCCGCATACTGGGCCGCCATTCCGACCACGGCGCCGCCGGAGTCGGAGGGCCAGTGCTTCGCGGCGTCGGTGATCCCATAGCCGGTCACGATCGAGAACGTCGTGATGATGTAGAAGAGGACGGCGAGCGCGATCGCGCCGAGCACCGCCTTCGGCACCTCCTTGCGGGGCGTGTGCGCCTCCTCGGCGAGGAACACCGCCGTCTCGAAGCCGGAGAAGCCGGTCATGGCGATACCGACGCCGAGTGCGAAGAAGCCGAACCCGAACGTGCCGTGGTTGCTCCACGGCGCGAGCGAGCCCCACGCCCAACCGTGCGCGCCGCCCTTCGCGAGGATGATCACATCGAGGATCAGCAGCATCGTCACGCCGATCGCGGTCAGCGCGAGCAGGATCCGGGCCGAGATCTGGATTCCGAGCCACGAGATGACGAAGACGGCCGCGGCCAGGAGGAGCGCCCACCCCCACCACGCATGCGAGAAGAAGCCTGCGTCCGGCGCGACGAGGCCGAAGAAGTTCTGGAGGAGGAACGCCGCTGCGATCAAGAGACCCGGGACGAAGATGATCCCGACGGCGAGCAGCGTCCAGCCGGCGAAGAAGCCGACGTCGCGGCCGAGACCCGCGCGCACGATCGCGTACGTTCCGCCCGCGCTCGGGACGTAGCGGGCGAACCGTCCGTAGATGAGTGCGAGCCCGATCGCCCCGATGCCGGCCACCCAGAAGGCGGCCGGGACGTACCCGCCGACGCGGCTGGCCGCGACGGCGGCGATGACGACTGCCGAGATCTCGGGCGCCGTGACGCCCAGCGACTGCGCGATGAGGCCGGGGAGGCCGACGGCATTGCGCCGCAGACCACGCCCTCCCTCGTGTCCGGAAGCTTCCATCGGCCCTCCTGAGGACGCTGACGGGACGGAAGGGCCTTGCGGCCCTGCTCAGTATGTGAGATAACGTCCCACATGTTGGAGGCGCTGTCAAGCCGCCGACTCGTCGGCACGTTCGTCAAGCTGCCGGCGCTCGAGTCGATCGACGTCTGCGCGGCCTCGCTCGATTTCTGCGTCGTCGACCACGAGCACTCGCAGCTCGCGGAAGCCGACGTGCTCCGCCTCGTCCGGCACGCGCAGGCAATCGGGTTTCCCGCGGTCGTCCGCATCCCCGAGGTCGAGCGCGGCCTGATCAACCGGCTGCTGGAGGCCGGCGCGGCAGGGATTCAGCTTTCCTCGGTGCGTCGCGTCGCCGAGGTTCACGCCGTGCGCGATGCGACCCGGTACGCCCCGGACGGGACGCGCTCGATCAGCCTCGCGCACCCCGCGGCTCGCTACGGTGCGGTGCCGCTGCGCGACTACGTCCAGGACGCCCGGCGGCCGCTCCTCGTGATTCAGCTCGAGACGCGAGAGACCGACGACCCGCTGCCCGAGATCTGCGGTGCCGGCGCCGACGTCGTCTTTCTCGGGCTCACCGACCTGCTCGTCGACCGCGGCCTCGACGACGAGGCCGCGCGGGGACGCGCCGACGAGATCGCGGCGGCCGCGGCCGGCGCAGGAACTGTCCTCGGCGGCTTCGGAGCCGACGAGCGGTTTCGCTACTCCGTCGTCTCCTCCGACGTCGCGCTGCTGCGCGAGGCGGTGGCCGGTGTCCGCTGACCTGGGAGTCCGGCTCGCCGCGCTCGAGCTGAAGAGCCCCGTGATCGCCGGGTCCGGCGAGGCGACGGCCTCGGCGGAACAGATTCGCGCGTGCCTCGCCGCCGGAGCTGCGGCCGTCGTCGCGAAGTCGGTGAACGAGTCCGCGGCGGCCCGCGCGCAGCTGCGCGCGGCCGAGTATGTCCTCCTCGACGAGCAGCTGAACGCGCGCCCGCTCGGGCCGGCCGGACGCGGCGACTCGTTGTTCTGCCGTTCCGGGCTGCTCGACGTCGAGCTCGAAGAGTGGATTGCGACGCTCGCCGCGCTCGACCGCGAAGCGGCGGCGCGCGATGCGTACGTCGTCGCGAGCCTGATCGTCGCAGACGTCGAGGAGGCGGTGCGCCTCGCGCGGCTCGTCGAGCAGGCGGGCCTCCGCTGGCTCGAGCTGAACGTCGGCGCGCCGCACGCGACGGAGGCTGCACCGGGCGCGATCGGCACGGGCGTCGCGCTCGTCGAGCGTGTGCGGGCAGCGGTGTCGATCCCGCTGACGGTGAAGCTCAAGCCCGGCGACTCGGTCGCCGAGGCGCTCGCGGCCGGCGCCGACGTCGTCTGCCTCGCGACGCGTGCGATGGCGTTCGTCCCCGATCTCGAGACGCGTCGCCCGGTGCTCGGCACCTTCGCCGCGATCGGCGGAGCGTGGGCGCTGCCGCTGACGCTCCGCGAGGTGGCGAAGGCGCACCTCGCGCATCCGGACGCGTCGATCGTCGGAACGAACGGTGCGCGCGACGGCTACGACGTCGCGCGGTTCCTGCTCGCGGGCGCGAGCGCGGTCGCGATGACGAGCGCGGTGATCACGGACGGGCCGGAAGCGCTGGCGAGGTCCAGCGCACAGCTGGAGGAGTACTGCAGGGAGCAGGGCGTCGATGCGCGGGAGCTCGTCGGCGAGGCGGCACGCCATGTTCAAACGTACGAGGAGGTGGCGATTGAGCGTCGGCTCTGACATCGGCGTCGCGCAGCTCGAGGCCGACCCGTACCCGATCTACGAGCAGCTGCGGGCGGAGGAGCCCGTCTGCTTCGTCGAGTCGGTCGGGCTGTGGCTCGTCACGCGCTGGAACGACGTGCAGTACGTCGACAAGGCGCCGGAACTGTTCAGCGGGGAGACCGAGCCGTCGACCTTGAACCGCACGTTCGGGAAGAACCTCCTCGGCTCGGAGGGCGCCTACCACGACCGGATCCGGAAGATCATCTATCCGTGGTTCCGGGTCGGCGCGATCGGCGACTACCCGGACAACGTGATCACGCCGATCGCGAACGAGCTCGTCGACGCGTTCGCGGACCGCGGCGAGGCGGAGCTCGTCTCAGAGTTCGCGGAGCCGCTCTCCGCCCGCGTGCTCAAGCAGGCGCTCGGGCTCGGCTTCGTCGAGGAGGAGACGCTGCGCCGCTGGTTCGTCGAGCTGGCGACGGGTGCCGCCAATTTCGAGGGCGATCCGGAAAAGCAGCGCATCGCAGACGCCGCGAGCGCGGAAGTCAACGTGACGCTCGCGCCGGTGATCGAGCAGCTGCAGCGCAAGCCCGACGACACGCTGCTCTCCTCGATGGTCAACACCGAGGTCGAGGGCGAGCGGCTGACGCTCGAGGAGGTGCAGTCGAACCTGAAGGTGATGATCGTCGGCGGCCTCCAGGCGACGACCGACCTGATCGCGCTGTCGCTGTGGGCGATCCTGTCGCACCCGGACCAGCTCGCGGAGGTCCGCGCCGATCCGAAGCTGATCGACCCCGCGATCGAAGAGGCGGCCCGGTGGCACTCGCCCGTCGGCACGTCGACGCGGCAGACGACACGCGACACGGAGCTCGCCGGCGTCAAGCTCGAGCAGGGCTCGCTCGTCGCCGCCGTGCTCGCGTCGGCGAACCGCGACGACCGCAACTGGACCGATCCCGACACCTACGATGTCCACCGACGCGAGGGAGGCCACCTCGCCTTCGCGACCGGCCCGCACCTCTGCATCGGCGCCCGCCTCGCGCGATACGAGACCCGTGCCGCCTGGCGGGTGCTGCTCGACCGACTGCCCGGCCTGCGCCTCGATCCGGAACGTCCGATCGAGCTCTCGGGCTGGGAGTTCCGTTCCCCCCACCACCTTCACATCCAATGGAACTGACACAGGACTATCTCGACCGCCTGCGGGCGGTGCAGCCGCACGACCTGCCGGGTGACCTCGACCTGTTCGACGAGCACACGGCGACGCGCGGCATGCGGCTGAACAAGGCCGCCTACTCGTTGAAGGACGCACATCAGCGTGAGCTCTTCCACCACGACGAAGAGGCGTGGATGGAGCAGTTCGGGCTCACCGACGAGGAGAAGGACCTGATGCGCACGCGCGACTGGATCGGGCTCTGGCGCAAAGGGATGTCGATCTACGTGATGGTCAAGCTCTCGGGCGTGACGAACACGCCGCTGCCCGAGATCGGCAAGCAGATGCGCGAGAGCGGAGGGAGTGCGAATGGCTAGGGTCGTCGGCGGGATCGGCGCGAGCCACGCGCCGTCGATGGAGCACATCTACGACGCGGGCGAAGAGGTGCGCGGGTCGGACGAGTGGCAGCCCCTCTTCGGGCCGTTCAAGGACGTCGCGTCCTGGCTCGAGCAGCTCAAGCCCGACCGGCTGGTCGTGATCTACAACGACCACATGGATCAGTTCTTCCTCAACGCGTATCCGACGTTCGCGCTCGGCGTCGCCGACACGTATCCCGTCGCGGACGAAGGGTTCGGCGCGCGGCCGTTCCCGCCGCTGCCGGGTGACGCGAGGCTCGGCTGGCACATCGCACGCTCGCTCGTCGCGGACGAGTTCGACATCACGATCTGCCAGGAGCTGGAGGTCGACCACGGCGTCATCTCGCCCCTGCCGATGGTCGACTTCAGCGAGGGCGAGGGAGGCTGGAAGATCCCGATCGTCCCGCTCGCGGTGAACGTCATCCTCCATCCGCTGCCGTCGCCGCTGCGCTGCTGGAAGCTCGGGCAGGGGCTGCGACGCGCGATCCTCTCGTACGAGGAAGACCTGAGCGTCGTCGTCGTCGGCACGGGAGGGCTGTCGCATCAGCTGACGGGACCGCGGTTCGGCCAGGTGACGCCGGACTGGGACCAGGAGTTCATGCGGCTGCTCGCCGAGGACCCCGAGTCGCTGACGACGTATACCTACAAGCAGCTGATCGAGCTCGGCGGGACGGAGTCGGTCGAGGTCGTGAACTGGCTCGCGATGCGCGGGGCGCTGCCGCAGGACGCACGGCCCCTCGTCCAGGCGTACTACGCCCACCGGATCATGGGGTACGGCCTGCAGACGTTCGAGGTGGCGGCATGACGGACGTCGTCGACCGCCTGCTCGACGGTGCCGTCGACCTGCACGTGCATCCGTATCCCTCGCCGTTCCCGCGGCGGATGGATGCGGCGGAGGCGGCGCAGCGCGCAGCCGACGCGGGCATGCGCGCGATCGTCGTCAAGTCGCACCACCACGACACCGCCATGGACGTCGCCGCGCTCCGCGAGCACGGCATCTCGACCGCCGGCATCGACGTCTTCGGCGGCATCGCGCTCAACACGCAGGTCGGCGGGCTCAACCCCCACGCCGTCAACCTCTGCCTCGCGATGGGCGGCAAGGTCGTCTGGTTCCCGACGATCGCGTCACCGAAGCACATCGAGCATCACCGCGAGCATCCGCAGCTGAAGTTCCCCGCGCTCGCCGTCGACCTGATCCCCGAGGAGCCGATCGACGTCTTCGCGAACGGCGCCGGCGAGCTCCGGCCCGAGGTGCACGAGATCCTGGAGATGATCGCGGACGCCGACGCGGTTCTCGCGTCGGGGCACATGCCGGCGCCGTCGATCATCGCCGTGTTCGAGGCTGCGAAGGAACACGGCGTCCGGCGCATGATCGTGAATCACCCGAACTTCGTCATCGAGGCGACGAAGGACGAGGTCAAGCGTCTCGCGGAGCTCGGCGCGTTGATCGAGCACTCGCTCTGCATGTACGACGAGGAGTCGTCGTTCCACAACTGGGCGATCGACGTGCTCGTCGACTGGATCCGCTGGGTCGGCCCGGAGCATTCGTCGCTCGGTTCCGATCTCGGGCAGGCGAACAATCCGTTCCCCGTCGACTCGTTCCGCAAGATCTGCACCCGCCTGCTCGAGTCGGGAATGACCGAGCAGGAGGTGCGGCTCCTCGTCGCCGACAATCCCGCGCGGCTGTTGGGCGTGGATGGATGACGTCGTGCTCGCGCGCCACGGCGAGAGCGTCACTGCCGCCGGGGGGATCGTCGGCGGCGACGCGCCGCTGACGGCCGCGGGTCAAGAGCAGGCGCGGCGGCTCGGCCACGAGCTCGCCGCGCTTCCCTTCGACGTCTGCATCACGAGCGGCGCGCTCCGCGCGCAGGAGACGGCAGCGATCGCGCTGGCAGGGCGCAGGGTGCCGTGCGAGGTCGACGAGGCGTTCGGCGACATCGACTTCGGCGAGCTCGCCGGCGGCCCGCTGGAGACGTACCGCGACTGGATCGCCTCGCACGCGCCGACCGAAGCCCCGCCCGCCGGCGAGAGCCGGGTCGCGACGCTGCGTCGCTTCGCACGCGCCTATCGCTCGCTGCTCGGCCGCGCGGAGGCGAGCGTGCTCGTCGTCGCCCACGGCCTGACGCTGAGTGCGCTCGCCGACGAGCGGCCGCAGCCGGTCGTCGCCGGCGTCCCGTACGGCACGTGGCTCAGGCTCGGCGCCGACGAGCTCGAGGCACGGGTGGCGCGGCTCGAGCGCTGGTGCGACGCTCCCGCGTGGTGATCGGCGGCAAGGCAGAAGGACTGGCGCGCCTGCAGGAGCTCGGCCTGCCTGTCCCGCCGTACGTCGCGATCCCGGTCGGCGGGGACGTCGACGAACGCGCGGTCGCGGAGCTCGGCGAGCCGCTCGCCGTCCGCTCCTCGGCACTCGGAGAAGACGGGGCGGGCAAGAGCGCCGCCGGCCAGTACGAGACGGTGCTCGGCGTCACGCGCGACCGCCTGCAGGATGCGATCGCACGCGTGCGCAGCTCGACCGAGCGCGCACGCGCCTACGGGGGCAGTGCGGACGTCGGCGTCGTCGTCCAACGGCAGGTGCAGGCGACTCGTGCCGGCGTGGCGTTCTCGCGCGATCCCGTCACGGGCGCGGACGAGGTCGTGATCGAGTGCGCGCTCGGCGGCGGGGAGGCCGTCGTCTCCGGGAGCGTGACGCCCGACCGCTACCGGGTCCGGGACGGCGTGGTGCACGCACGCGCCGCGGGCTCGGTGCGCACGCTGCGCGACGACGAGGCAGAGGCACTCGCCGCGGTCGTGCGCCGCGCGGAAGCCGGCTTCGGCAGTGCCGTCGACGTCGAGTTCTGCTTCGACGGACGCGAGCTGTGGCTCGTGCAGTGCCGGCCGATCACGACGCTGCGATGACGACCTGGCTGCCCGACCCGTCGCATTACCCGGAGCAGATGAGCCCGCTTTCGGCAACCGTGTGGTTCGAGGCGATGGGTCGCGGCCTCCACGCCGCTGCGCGCGAGCTGCGCGCGCCGTTCGGCGGCTTCGAGACGCGGCTCGAGCTCGGTTGGGCGTACGAGGGCGAGCTCGAGCCGGACTGGGACGTCGCCCGGAACGTCCTCGAGCGCGCGGCGCTCGAGCTTTCGCAGCGCTGGGAACGCGAGTTGCGGCCGCGCGTGCTCGAGATCAACGCCGAGCTCGAGGCGATGCGCCCCGAGCACCTCCCACCGGCCGAGGCGGTCGCGCTGCTCGACCGGCTCTGGGAGCTCGTGCAGGAGGAGTGGACGATTCACTTCCTCGTCGTCCTCCCCGCGCTGACGGCCGTCGAGCACGCCGAGCCCGATGAGCTGGTCGGCATGGAGAACCCGGCTGATGACGCCGTCTGGCGCCTCGCCGACACCGCGCGACGCGAGCACGTCGCCGACCTCATCCGCGACTTCGCGCCGGCTGCCGCACTCGGGCGCTTGCGCGCGACCGCACCGGGCCGCCGGTTTCTGCGCACGCTCGACGAGTACCTGGCCGCCTACGGCGGCCGCTCGCGCTGGCACGAGCTCTCGCTCCCCCGTGAGGTCGAGCAGCCGCACATGACGCTCGACGCGGTTCGGCTCGCCCTCGAGCTCGACGAGCGCCCGGAGCCCGCTGCCGCGCCGCTACGCGCAGCCGATGAGCGCCTCCGTGCCGCGTACGCGCTCAAGGAGCTGCACACATACGACATCGACTACCCGGGCCTGCTCGCCACACGCGAGGCGCTGCTCGGCTTCGGCCGCCGACTCGTCGGAGAGGGGCTGCTCGATGCCGTCGACGACGTCTGGATGCTCGAGCGCCGCGAGCTTCGTCCGGCGCTGACGGAGGCGATCGATCTGCGGAGCATCGTCGCGCGCCGCCGAGAGGAACACGCGCGCGGTCTCGCCGAGGGTGTTCGCCCGTACCTCGGCGAGCCGCCCGCAGATCGCACGCGCGACAGCGTGGTCGAAAGCTTTTACGGCTCCGGCGGCAGCGCCTTGAGCGGCGCGGGCGCGTCGCCCGGCGTCGCCGAGGGGATCGCACGCGTCGTCGCCGGGCCGGACGACTTCTCGCGCGTCATGAGGGGAGACGTGCTCGTCACGACGACGACGACCCCCGCGTGGACGCCGCTCTTTCCCTCACTCGCCGCACTCGTCACCGAGACCGGCGGCATTCTCAGTCACGCGGCCGTCGTCGCCCGCGAGTACGGCCTGCCGGCCGTCGTCGGCGCCGCCGGAGCGACGCAAGTGATCGCCGACGGCACACGCGTGCGCGTCGACGGGAGCGCAGGCACGATCACGCTCGTCGGCGGATCAGCGTGACCCCCTCGCGAACGGTGACGAGCACGGACTCGACGCGCTCGTCGTCGCGGACGTGGTCGTTGAACCGCTGCATGCTGCGCCCGATCTCCGTGTCGTTGATCCCGAACAGCGTGTTGTCGGCCGCGATGATGCCGTCCGGCGCGAGCTTAGCCAGTGCGGCCTCGTAGTACTCGACGTACGACTCCTTGTCGGCGTCGATGAAGACGAGGTCGAACGGTCCCTCGAGCCCGGCGATCAACTCGAGCCCGTTTCCGACGCGGTACTCGATCCGGTCGGCGACGCCGGCCTCCTCGGCGTACCGCCGCGCGACATCCGTCGTCTCGGCGTTGACGTCGCAGCTGACGATCGTCCCGCCCGGCGGGAGAGCACGAGCCATCGCGATCGACGACCAGCCCGTGAACGTGCCGATCTCGAGGACGCGGCGCGGCTGCTTCATCGTGACGAGGAAGGAGAGAAACGCGCCCTCGTGGCCGCCGACCATCATTTCCGCGTTCGGCCGGGTCGCGCGGGTCTCCTCGCCCAGGCGGTCGAACACGTCCGGCTGGGGCGTGGTGTAGCGCTCGGCGTACGCCTGGATGCTCTCGGGGATGTACTCCATGCTCAGGTTCCGCGGCGCTCGACACGGTAGGCCGACGTGGTGTCGACCGCAACCTTGAGCAGCTCGAGTGCGCCGGTGTGATCGCCTTGCTGCTCGAGCAGCGCCGCCTTTTGGCGGTAGGCACGGACCAGGTGTGGATTGCGGTGATCGGACAGCGCCTCGATCGCGGCGTCGTACATCTCGTCGGCGCGGTCGTCCTCGCCGAGTTGAGCCCAGATGTCGCCGAGCGTCGTGAAGAGGCGGCCGGCGTCGCCCCGTGTCGTGCCGAGCAGGATCGGCGCGATGTCGAGTGCGATCTCACGCGCGGCGTCGGTGTCGCCCACCATGACGAGCGCGCGCGCCTGTTCGAGCCGAAGCGTGGCACGCTCGGTCGCCGCACCCAGCCGTTCGACGATCGGGAGCGCGGTCTCGATCAGAGCGAGCGCCTCGTCCGCGCGGCCTCGCTCGAGCTCGATGTAGGCGAGCAGGTGCTGCGCGCGTGCGATCGAGAGATCATCTTGCGCGACCTCGAGGGTGGCGAGCGCTCGGCGCGCGAAGGTGGCGGCGAGGTCGTGGCGTCCTTCGATCGTGTGGAGCCGCGATTGCGACCAGAGGGTGCGCGCGCGCAGCTCGGGATCACCGAGTGTCTCCGCTTCGCGGAGTGCATCGGCGAGCTCCTTGTTCGATTCGGGCAGCGCACCGAGGTCGATGTAGCTGTTCGCGACCAGCAGCGACATCCGGAGGGCCGCCTGCCGGTCGCCGCGGGCCAGTGCTGCGTCGCGTCCGGCACCGAACAACCGGATCGCCTCCTCGAACCTGCTCGACTGCGCGTGGAGCATGCCGAGCGTCTGCACCGCCGATACATCTGCCAGGAACGCGTCGCCGCGCGCGGCCCGCGCTTGCTCGAGAAGCCGGACCGCCTCGTCCGCGTCGTCCTCGGCCGCCGCAATCTGCCCGAGACCGGCGAGGGCGCGGGCGCGAACCTCGACGTGCCCCTCGCGGGCGAGCCGCGCGTAGATCTCACGCGCCGAGTCGAGCTCGCCGAGCCGAAGCGCGAGCTCCGCATCGACGAGCGTGTCGTCGACCTGCGGCCGGTCGGGCTGCCCGAGCAGTGACGTCGGCGCGACGCCGAGCCGGTCCGCGAGAGCGTTGATGACCTGAAGCGACGGGACGCGGTCGCCGCTCTCGATCCGCGAGATGTAGGAGGCGCTGCAGCCGGGGAACTGGAGCTGGCGCAGCGACATGCCGGCGCGAAGCCGCGCCGAACGGAGGCGGGCGCCGAACGCCTGCGGGTCGTCGACCGGCGTCAGCCGCACAAACCGTTTATTACCCGTTCGCGTCACGACGCGACCCCTTGTAGTCTCTTGTCACCACCTGGCGCCAGGGGCTGTCGAACACCAACCGAAGGAGGCAGTCCCATGCGGCAAGGAGTTCTCCTTGCGCTGCTCTTGGGCGCCGCGGTCGTCTTCGCCGCTCTGCTCGGCGAGGGTCCGCCCTGGCCCTTCTAGCGCACGAGCCCGGGTGCCTGGCGGAACGCCGTCAGGCACCCGCTCGAGACCACGTTCGCGCATGCACTGACCGTAACCGTGGCCAGTTGTCAGCACAACCCCGCACCGCCCTTCCGAGCCGTTTCCGTCTTTCAACTTCCCCCATTTGGGGGTAGGCCGCTCGGCCTTTCCAGGCGACAACACTGGCAACGGTTCGGGGAATCAGGCGGAGGGGTAGCCGCAGCTCTCTAGCCCGCCGATTGAAGCTCGCCAAGCTTCCGACCGCATTTCCGTCGACGGCCCGGTCTCTCCACCGGGCCGTTGACGTTCGGTCACGCCCGCGAACAGGCCGAGGCGGCCGCCAGGTCGAGGCCTTCGAGGCCTCGGGCGAGCGCTTCCCGGGTCGGCCACGCGAACCCGAGGCGGAAGTAGCGGCGATCCTGGTCGAACCAGTGTCCGGGGCCTACGTAGGTCCCGTGCCGTTCGAGCAGAGCCGTGTAGAAGCCGTCGAGATCGACGGCGATCTCCGGGCGGATCCGTGGGAAGCACACGACGCCGGCTTTCGGCTCGACCCACTCGAAGAGCTCATGGCCGCCGATCCAGTCGCGGACGTCGCCCAGGTGCTGCTCTGTCTTCGCACGAACGAGCGCGAGCACGTCGGCCCGTCGGTCGAGCACCCGGGCGGCGAGGTCCTCCTCGAGCACGGCGCCGCAGATGAAGATCTGCTCCTTCGCTGCGAGGAACGTCTCCATCAGGCGCTCGTCCCGGCAGGTCAGCCAGCCGACCCGGAGACCGGGCAGGCCGTACGTCTTCGACATCGACGAGACGGCGACGACCCGCGGCGACAGGCTCGCCGCCATGGGAAGCGGGTCGGCATACGCCAGCTCCCGGTACGTCTCGTCGACGAGGAGTCGCGCGACCGGATGGCTCTCGACGAGCGCGACGAGAGCAGTCAGCTCGTCGCGCGAGATCATGCTCCCGGTCGGGTTGTGCGGATAGGTCACGCTGACCAACCGCGTGTCCGGCCGCAGCCGCGCTGCGAGTCGCTCCAGATCGAGCTTCCAGCCGTCGTCGAAGCTGAGCTCGAATGCCTCGAGGTCTGCGGAGACGGCGCGCGGCGTCTCCAGATTCGTCGCGTAGTTCGGAGCGCAGACGAGCACGTGGTCGCCGGCCCCCACCAGCGTCGTCGCGACGATGAAGAGCGCTGACGCTGCGCCGGCGGTGACGAGGACGTCGTCGGGCGCGAGCGCGCCGTCGTCGCCCACGATCAGGCGGCGCAGCTGCTCCGCACCGAGGTGGTCGCCGTACGGGAGCAGGGTGCGGCTCAGGTCGGCCTCGATGCCGTAGTCGGCGAGACACATGTCCGAGAACGAGCTCTCCGCCAGGTTGTTCGCGATCGTCGAGTACCCGAGCTGTTCCGGCGACTCGATCTCGATCGGCGTCCGGCGGTAGTGGACGCTCATCGGAGCTGCGCCGCCTGCTCGCGCGCCGCCTCGCGCAGGACGAGCGCCGCGATCGCTGCGTCCTGCACGCCGACGCCGGTCAGGTCGGCGACCGTGATGTCGTCGGCGGCGACTCGCCCCTCGGCCGCTCCCTCGAGGAGCTCGCCGAGCGTGACGACGTCGTCGGCGGAGCGCAGTCCTGCGGCGATCGCATGGTGCAGCTCGCCGAAGCTCGCAGTCTGCCGGCGGTCGTCGACCGCGACGACCCGGGCGCGGGCGAGCACAGCGGGATCGAGCTCCTGCTTCGTCGGCTCGTCCGACCCGACGGCTGTGACGTGCGTGCCGGGCTCGAGCCAGCCGGCGTCGACGAGCGGAGCGGTCGACGGCGTCACGGTGATGACGACGTCGGCCCCGCGGATCGCCTCCTCGACGGAGGCGAAGAGCCGTGCGGACAAACCCTGGCCGGCGAGCTCGTCGACGAAGACCTGTGCACGCTCCGGGGAACGCGACGCGACGCGCACGGTGTCGATCGAGCGCACCTCGCGCAATGCCTCGAGCTGGAAGCGGGCCTGACTGCCGGCGCCGACGATCGCGGCCGTCCTCGCGTCGGGCCGCGCCAGCAGGTCCGCCGCGACCGCGCCCGCAGCACCGGTTCGCAGCTCCGTCAGGTAGCCGTTGTCGGCCAGCACGCCGACGAGGCCGCCGTCGACCGCGCTGAGGACGAGCATCAGCCCGCTGTGGCGAACCGGCCCGCCGTCGCCCGGATCGAAGTCGCCGGACACCTTGACCGTCCAGACGGCGTCGTCGTGCAGATGGCCCGCCTTGATGTGCGCGACGCCCTCCGGGCGCCGGAACGGCACGGAGATCACGTCCGGGAGCGTCGCCTCGCCTCGATGGAGCGCGCGGAATGCGCCGGCGATCGCCGCGCGAGCGGTCCCGGCATCGACGATGCGACGGATCTCCGACTCGTTCAGGATCAGCATCGTCGCGAAGACCGTATAGAACTTCGTCGTGGCCAACCGCTACGGCTTCGAGGATCGGGTCGCGCTCGTCACCGGCGGTGCGAGCGGGATCGGCGCGGCGACCGTCGAGCGGTTGAAAGCCGGCGGCGCCGAGGTCCACATCTTCGACCTCGCGAACGGGGACGACGTGCGCGACCCGGCACAGATCGACGCGGCCGTCGCACGTCTCGACCGGCTCGACATCCTCGTCTGCGCAGCCGGTGTCGCCGGTGACACTGTCCACACCGAGGAGATCACGAACGAGGAGTGGTCGCGCGTGCTCTCGATCAACCTCGACGGCGTGCTCTACGCGAACCGGGCCGCCGTGCCGAAGATGAAGGCCGCCGGCTACGGGCGGATCGTCAACATCGCGTCGGTCGCAGGGAAGGAAGGCAATCCGATGGCCGCCGCGTACTCGGCGTCGAAGGCAGCCGTGATCGGGCTGACCAAGTCGATCGGCAAGGACGTCGCCGGCTCCGGGGTCCTCGTGAACTGCATCGCACCCGCAGTGATCGACACGCCGCTGCTCGGACAGAGCAGCGAGGAGCACCTCGCCTACATGACCTCCCGCATCCCCCTCGCACGCCTGGGCGAGGCGCCGGAGGTGGCGTCGCTCATCTGCTGGCTCGCCAGCGAGGAGATGTCGTTCTCCACCGGCGCGTGCTTCGACATCTCCGGCGGCCGCGCCACCTATTGAGCTGCTAACCCGGCACGAGCGCAATGCAGTCGATCTCGACCTTGCCGACGATCAGGTCGGCGCGGACGGTCGCACGCGCGGGCCGCGGCTCCGAGAAAAACGACTCGTAGACGCCGTTCATCGCCGCGAAGTCCCCGAGGTCGACGATCCACACGCCGCACCGGACGACATGGTCGAAGCCGCTGCCGGCCTGCTCGAGGACCACCCCGAGATTCTCGAGCGTGAGGCGCGTCTCGTCCTCGATCGGGCCCGGGACGTATTCGCCGTCCCGCAGCGGGCCCTGCCCCGCGACGAACACGAACCGCCCCTCGCCGAAGACCGCGGGTGAGTAGGGGCCGCGCACGGCCGCGCCAACGATCGCTTCGCGCATCGATGCTCTCCTTTCGAGTCGAGATTCCCGACTCTGCCAGACTCACGCGATGGGCCTCGAACACCTGCGCGCGGTGCTCGACGCCGCGGGCCACACGCAGGCGCTGCTCTCGCACCCGGAGACGCTCGCGTCGCTCGGCTGCTTCGAGACGCCCGCCGAGGACTGGCCCGTCTCCAACCCGTTCGTCGCCGTGCCCGCGCTGCTCCTGCTGGGGCCGACCGACACGGTCCTCGTCGTCGCCGACTTCCACGCACCGGACGTGCGGCCGTCCGACGCGAAGCTCGTCATGTACAGGTCGTACGACTTCCGGCAGCGGCCCGACCCTGCAAGCGAGCTGCGCGCGACGTTGCGCGCGGCGCTCGACGAGGCCGGCTTCGCACGCGGCCCGACGGGAATCGAGGCGCGCCATCTCCCCCACGTCGTCGCCGACTGGCTGCTGGCGAGCGGCCGCCCGCCCGTCGACTGCGGTGCCGCGCTCGAGGTCACGCCCGACCTCGAGGCGGTGCGGCGTGCGTGCCGTCTGGCGGACGTCGCTCAGCAGGCGGTCAAGGACAACGCCGCACCGGGAGTCAGCGAGGCCGAGCTCGCCGGGCTCGCAGCGGCGGCGATGTTCCGCGAGGCCGGGAGGCGAATCCCCGGCATCCTCACCGTGTCGACCGGGCCGGATGGGACGGCGACGGGCGGCGGCGTGGCGACCGGCCGCGTCGTCCGATCGGGCGACCTCGTCCTCACCGATACGTCACCCTGGATCGACGGCGGTTGGTCGGACACCGCGAACGCCGTGCTCGTCGGCACCCCGGATCGCGTGACGCGAGCGCGGTTCGACGCCGTCCGCCGGGCCCTGCACGACGGGATCGCGCTGTGCCGGCCGGGGGTCGTCGCGCGCGACGTCGACCGCCGCGTCCGCGAGCTGCTCGCCGAGCACGGTCCGACGTACGAGCACCACACGGGCCACCGGATCGGCGCCGCGTGGTCCGAAGAGCCGCGGATCACGCCGTACTGCGAGGAGCGACTCGAGGCGGGAATGGTGCTGGCGCTCGAGCCGGCGATCTATCTCCCCGGCTGGGGAGGGATCCGCCTCGAGCACACCTTCCTCGTCGGCGAGCGGGAGAACGAGATCCTCACGAACTTCGAGCACACGCTCTGAGACGCATGCGGATAGCCGCCCTCGAGACCATTCCGGTCAGCGTCCCGTACCGGCACCGCGAGCTCAGCTCGCAGGTCGCGCGGGACGGCGTGAGCGACGTGCTCGTGAAGCTCACCACCGACGACGGCGCGGTCGGCTGGGGCGAGGCGTGCTGCGGCGCCGACACCGCCTCGGTCGAGGCGGCGGTGCGCGCGCTGGCGCCGTTCGTCGTCGGCCGCGACCCGTGGAACCGCGACGCGATGCGCCGCGACGCGTTCACGCACGGGCTCTGGCAGTTCCGCGCCGGGACGGGGAACTTCGCCTGGGCGGGCATCGACATGGCGCTCTGGGACATCTGCGGGCACGCGTGCGGGCAGCCGCTGTGGCGGCTGCTCGGCGGCCGGCAACGACGCGAAGCGACGTACTTCTACTACCTCGCCCGAGGCTCACGGGAGCAACTGGCGGCGCAGGTCGCCGCGGGGCGCGCGGCAGGATTCGACGTCTTCTATCTCAAGGTCGGGCTCGGCGACGACGCAGACCTCGCGATGGTCGCGGCCGTCCGCGAGGCGCTCGGTCCCGGCCCGCGGCTGCGGCTCGACGTAAACGGCAGCTGGTCGCTGCCGCAGGCTGCCCGCAACCTCCGCGCACTCGAAGAGCACGACATCGACTTCGTCGAGCAGCCGGTGCGCGACCACCCGATCGGCGCGCTGGCCGAGCTGCGAACGCGAACGCGGATCCCCCTGTGCGCAAATGAAGGGCTCTGGTCCGAGGGTGAGGCGTATGCACGGATCGCGGCGCGTCAGGCGGACGTCTACTGCTTCTCGCAGTACTGGGTCGGATCGATCGCGGGCTTCCACCAGCTCGCGTGGGTCGCCGAGTACGAGGGCCTCCAGGTCTGCAAGCACACGCACGGGGAGCTGGGTCTCGCCGCCGCCGCCGCGCACCATGTCGTCGTCACGCTGCCGAACGGCGTCGACGGCCACCAGCAGACGGCGCATCTGATGGAGCACGACGTCCTGACCGAGCCGCTTCCGATCGCGTCCGGGCCGCGCTGGGCCTCGCTCGACGCGCCGGGCCTGGGTGTCACGGTGGACGAGGACGCCGTCGAGGAGGCGGCCGCCCGCTACCGCACAGACGGTCAGTACCTGCCGTGGCAGGACGATCAGCTCGCGAAGGAGGAACGGTGATGGCCGGCAGATTGGAGAACAAGGTCGCGCTCGTCGTCGGCGGCGGCTCCGGCATGGGACGTGCCGGTGCCCACGCGATGGCGGCCGAGGGCGCACGAGTCGTCGTCTCCGACATCGTGCTCGAGAGCGCGCAGGACGTCGCGGCCGGGATCGGGAGCGGGGCAGTTGCGGCGCACGTCGACGTCACGTCGCCGGAGCTCGTCGAGCGGGTGGTGGCCGAGACGGTCGAGCGCTTCGGCAGGCTCGACGTGCTCTATCACTGCGCAGCCGCGGTCCACCTCGTCAACACGCAGGACAAGCGGCTGACCGAGCTCGAGGACGACATCTGGAACCAGGTCATCGACATCCATCTGACCGGGACGTTCCACGTCCTCAAGCACGTCGGCCGCCAGATGATCGCGCAGGGCGGCGGCTCGATCATCGTGTCCAGCACCGTCGACGCGCTCGTCGGCTGCGCCGGCCTCGACTCCTACACGGCGGCCAAGGGCGGAGTCACATCGCTCGTGCGGTCGTTCGCCGCCGGCATCGGACGGGACGGCGTTCGCGTGAACGCGATCGCCCCCAGCTTCGTCTCCACGGAGCCGCAAATGGTCTGGCTCGACGATCCACAGGCGCAGGCGACGATCCAGAGCCTCCACATCCTCCCGGTCCCGACCCCCGAGCAGATCGCGCCGTTCGTCGTCTATCTGGCGAGTGACGAATCGGCCGCGGTCACGGGAACCGTCTTCCCCGTCGACGCCGGCTACATGGCCTTCAAGGCCCAGGTCGACGTGATGGGGACGATGCAGGCGGGCTACTAGTCTCTTCGTCCGTATGGCAGGGATCACCCTCGAGCACGTGACGAAGGCGTTCGCAGGCGGCGTCCTCGCGGTCGACGACGTCAACCTGACGATCGAGGACGGCGAGTTCATGGTGCTCGTCGGCCCGTCGGGCTGCGGCAAGTCGACGCTGCTGCGGATGATCGCCGGCCTCGAGGAGATCACGGACGGGTCGATCTCGATCGGCGACCGCGACGTCACGGAGCTCCCGCCGCCCGAGCGCGACATCGCGATGGTCTTTCAGAACTACGCGCTCTACCCGCACATGAGCGTGCGCGACAACCTCGGCTTCGGGCTCAGTGTCCGCCGTACGCCGAAGGCGGAGACGAAGAGGCGCGTCGAGGACGTCGCGTCGCTCCTCGGCCTCGAGCACCTGCTCGACCGTAAGCCGGCCCACCTCTCCGGCGGCCAGCGCCAGCGCGTCGCGATGGGCCGCGCGATCATCCGCGAGCCGAAGGCGTTCCTCATGGACGAGCCGCTCTCGAACCTCGACGCGAAGCTGCGGGTCGGCATGCGCGCCTCACTGGCGGAGCTCCACGCCCGCCTGTCCGTGACGAGCATCTACGTCACGCACGACCAGACCGAAGCGATGACGCTCGGGCACCGCGTCGCCGTGATGCGCGACGGCCGGATCGTGCAGGTCGACGTGCCTCAGCGTCTCTACGAGACGCCGAACGACCTCTTCGTCGCCGCGTTCATCGGCTCGCCGTCGATGAACCTCGTCGAAGCGACGATCACGGGAGACACGGTCGCGTTCGGCCAGTTTCAGGTCCCGCTGAGCCCGGCTCGCCGTCCGCCGGCGGGCACCTCGAGCGTCGTGCTGGGGATCCGACCCGAAGCCTTCGACGACGCAGCCTTCGGCCGGAGTCACCTGCCGCGGATCGAGGTCGTTCCCGACGTGCTGGAGGAGCTCGGCGCCGACTCGCACGTCTTCTTCCGCGTCACGGCTCCGCGCATCACGTTCGAGACCCGCGGGGAAGGCGACGACGAGACGACGATCCTGGCGGAGCGCGACTCGCGGTTCACCGCCCGTGTCGATCCGGCGACCGCCGCTCGTGTCGGCGAGCCGCTCGAGCTGACGGTCGATCCGTCGAAGTTCCATTTCTTCGACGTGCGAAGCGGCGAATCACTTGCCGATGCCGGCCGTGAGGCCGCGCACGAAAAAGCGCTGCCCGGATAGGTACAGCGCGACGACGGGCAGGATCGAGAGGAGCGCCCCCGCGAGTACGAGCGGCTCGTTGGTGACGAACCGTCCCTGGAACTGGGTGAGGCCGGCCATCAGCGTGCGCGAGCCCTCGTTCTGCAGAAAGACGAGGGCGATCAGCAGCTCGTTCCACACCCAGATCGCCTGCACGACGATCAGCGTGAAGCTGGCCGCCCCCGAGAGCGGCAGGACGATCCGCCGAAAGACCGTGAACGGGCCTGCACCCTCGGACGAGGCCGCCTCGATGAGCTCGCCGGGGATCGTGCGGAAGAACCCGGACATGAAGAAGATCGCGAACGGCACCAGGAGCCCGGTGTAGAAGATGATCACCGACTGCAGGTGGTTGACGAGGCCGCTGTCGACCATGAAGACGAACATCGGCACGAGCAGCGTCACGGGCGGCACGACCATCAGCGCGACGCTCGTCGAGACGAAAATCGAGTGTCCGCGGAACCGTCCGAACACGGCGGCGTAGGCCGCGAGCAGCGCGAAGAAGGTCGAGACGGCGACCGACGAGATCGTGACCAGGAAGCTGTTCCACATCCAGCGCGGCAGCGGCTCGTGGAAGAGCATGTTGCGCAGCGAGCCGAGCGTCGGATGCGAGGGGAAGCCGGTCGGGTCGAGCTGGTACGCGGCGTTCGACCTGAGCGCCGTCGACGCGATGAACCAGAGCGGATACAGCGCTGCGAGGCAGATGATGATCAGGAACGCGTGCTGGGAAAGCACACGCACGATGCCGTGGCGCGCCCTGGTCCTCATTGCGCGGCCGTCTGCCTGCGCACCCAGAGCGAGAGGCCGATCAGGACGCTCGCCATCCCGAGCAGCATCACCGCGACGCTCGCGGCCGTCCCGTCGGAGCCGTTCGAGAAGCTGCGCCAGATGTAGAGCTCCATGACGCTCGACGAGAAGCCGGGGCCGCCCGCGGTCAGGACGTAGACGTAGTTGAAGACCCAGGAGATGACCGTGATCACCTGGATCACGGCCAGCAGCTCGATGATCGGCCGGATCTGCGGGACGAGCACGCGCAGCTGCAGCTGCCACCAGCCCGCGCCGTCGATGCGCGCCGCCTCAGCGGTCTCCGGGGGCAGGGCGAGCAGCGCCGCCGTGAAGACCACCACGGCGAAGCCGAGCTGCTGCCAGACGACGACCCCGCCCACCGAGACGATCGCGAGATGCGAGTTGCCGAGCCAGTCCTGCGCGAGGCCGCCCAGGCCGAGTCGGCGGAGGGACGTGTTGAGCACGCCGCGCTCCTGAAGCAGGAACGAGAACGCGATCCCGATCGCCGTCGCCGGCAGGACGTACGGGAGGAAGACGACGGACTGGTAGTGGCGTCCGCCGCGGATCCGGTCGTTGAGCACGAGCGCGATCGCGAGGCCGAGCCCGAGCATGATCGGCACCGTCAACAGCAGTTTCATGTTGTCGAGGATCGACTGGTGGAACGCCGGATCGGAGAGCACGCCTCGGTAGTTGGCGAGCCCGACGTAGATCGGGGCCGAGAAGTTGCCGGCATAGAAGCTGTCCCGCACGACCTGCACGAGCGGGAACCCGAAGGCAAATGCCATCGCACCGACGGCCGGCAGCGCGAAGAGATACGGCCAAAGCGCACGCCGGCGGTGTCGCCGCCGGCGTGTGCCTGTCGACTGCCTCGTCGCTGCGACGCTCAGTGCCCCGTGGCCCACTTCTTGTAGGCGGCGTACTCGTCCGGATGCTGGCTCTTCCACTGGGACAGCTGCGACTTCCAGAGCTTCACGACGGCGGCCGGCGACGCCGAGCCGGACGTGATCTGCTCACCGCCGGCCAGGTCGGCGTTCTGGTCGACCTGCGGCGGCACGAAGTTCTCAGGCCAGACCGAGACCGGGGACTGGTCGAGCTTCAGCAACTGCTTCGCGATCGGGTCCGTGACGAGCGACGCCGGGAATCGCTTGTCGGCCGGGAACACGCCGGTCGCCTTGTACCAGGCCTTCAGCGCCTGCGGCGAGTGCAGGAACACGAGGAACTGCGCCGCGGCCTCCGGGTTCTTCGACCACTTCGTGATGAACGCGTCCGAGGACTGCGTCACGTCGTAGCTCGTCGAGAGCTTGCCGTGGCCCCAGATCGGAATCGCACCGACGCCCATGTTCTTCGCGCCGACCTGCCCTTCCCACTGCGCGACGTTGCCGTCGGTGCCCCACGACATCGCGACCTTCTTCTGGCCGAAGAGCTGGAACCCCTGGCCGAAGGAGATCGACGCGACGTCGGAGTTCAGGTAGCCGTTCTTCTTCAGGTCGACGAGCAGCTGGTAGAACCCGGAGAACTTCGCATTGGCGAAGTCCTGCGTCCCGATCATGGCGGCCTTCAGCTCGTTGATCGAGTTGAGGTTCTGCTTGCCGATCAGCGAGAAGAACCACGCACCGCCGTAGCCGTCCTGGTTCCCCATCCCGAACGGCGTGATCCCCTTTGCCTTCAGCTTCTTGCAGTCGGCGAGGAACTCGGCCCAGGTCTTCGGCCCGACGTTCGGGTTGAGGCCGGCCTTCTTGAAGAGCTGCTTGTTCCAGACGAACGGGATGCCGATCAGGTACTGCGGCATCGCCCACAGCTTTCCGTCCCACATGTTCTCCGCCGTGCTGATCCAGTTCTTCCACTCGCTCTTCGGGACGTAGTCCGAGATCGGAACGGTCGCGCCGGACCAGGCCGGTGTGAGCGTCGGCAGCGTCGCCCACTGCGTCGCGATGTCCGGGCCGGTTTTCGTCTGCGCGGCGGTCGTGAAGGCCGAGGTCAGCGTGTCTGTCGACTGGATGACGACCGAGATCTTCACGTTCGGGTGCGACTTCTCGTACAGCGCGACTTCCGACTTCAACCACTTGTTCGCGCCGGGCGCGTCACTCTCCGCCCAATACCAATAAGTGAGCTTTGCGTTGTTGGGGTCGTTCGCCGCCGTCTTCGACATCGCAGCTGTGACGAACACGGCTGCGCTGAGGACGACCGCTGCTCCGAGAATCGCGAGCGCGCGCTTCAGCGACATGGTGCCTCCGCCTCTCGATCAGATGATGGCCTGGAGGAGAATCTACAACGGAGCCTCGGGCAGCACCTGACCGCCGTCCACGATCAGCGTCTGCCCGGTGATGTAGCCGGCCTCCGGCGAGGCGAGGAAGCGGACGGCCCAGCCCACTTCCTCGGGCTCTGCGTAGCGACCCATCGGGATCGAGGAGAGCATGCGTCGCTGGTGCTCGTCGCTCGTGTCCGCGAACCCGGGCGTGCTCACGTTCCCGGGCAGCACCGCGTTCACGGTGACTCCTGTCTTCGCGAGCTCGACTGCAGCCGAGCGCATGAACCCGAGCATCGCCGCCTTCGACGCGCCGTAGTGGGCAAAGCCCACCTGGCCGGTGACCGGCCCCGTGATCGAGGACGTGAGCACGATCCGCCCGTAGCCGCGCTCGACCATCGACGGCAGGCAGGCCTGGACGGTACGAACCGCTCCGCCGACGTTGAGGTCCATCACTCGGCCCCACATCGCCTCGTCGATCGCCGTGAGGCTTGCGAACGGATAGATCCCGGCGTTCGCGGCGACGACGTCGATGCGCCCGAGCTCCGCCGTGACCCGGGACGCCATCGCGTCGACCGAGCCGCGATCGGTGACGTCGGCGGAGACCGCGCTCGCCTTTGCGCCCGCTGCGCGGAGCTCCTCGGCGACGCCGTCGCCGAGGGTTGCGTCGACGTCGACAACGACCACATGCGCTCCCTCGGCTGCGAGCACTGCGGCGATACCGCGGCCGATCCCGCGCGCAGCGCCCGTGACGACCGCGACCTGGTCGGTGAGGGCTTGCATTCGAGCGCCGAATATACTCGCGCGCTGCGGATGCAGCGCTTTCTCGAACGCGACGCGAAGTACGCGTACAACCCGGAGCACGCGACGATCGGGACCGTCGAGCCGGGCGAGGTCTTCGAGGTCGAGTCGGTCGAGGGGTATTCGGGCTACTTCAGGTCGCCCGCCGACTTCACGCCCGAGACGTATGCGCAGGCGGAAGCACACAAGTGGGCGGTGGTCGGGCCGATCGCCGTCGCCGGTGCCGAGCGCGGCGGCGCGGTCGCCGTGAAGATCCATGACGTCGAGATCGTCACACCCGGAGTCGTGACGTACGGCGGCTACAGCCCGGCGGTCGACCCGCTCGCGTGGTGGGACGACGAGACGGGCGCCGACGTGTATCCGGTGGAGGGCGGGTACGTCCGCTTCGACGAGCACACGAGCCTCCCGACCAGGCCGCTGATCGGATGCCTGGCGGTGATGCCCGCCGACGGTGCAGTGCACGCGAAGCTGCAAGGACGGTACGGCGGGAACCTCGACTGCCGGGAGCTGCGCGCCGGTGCGACGATGATCCTCCCCGTCGAGCACGAGGGAGCCGGGCTCTACTTCGGCGATTGCAAGGCGCTCATGGGCGACAGCGAGATCGTCGGTCCGCCCGAGGTGGGCGCCGTCGTCACGGCGAGCGCGACGCCGGTCCCGCGGCCTCGATCGATGGAGTGGCCGCGGATCGAGACGAGAGCGGAGCTGATGACGCTCGTGTCCGGCCGCCCCCTCGAGTGGAGCGCCCGACAGGCGTTCCGCGAGCTGCTCAACTGGGTGACCGACGATTTCGAGCTCCCACGGCCGAAGGCCGCGCTGCTGCTCGCGATGGTCGCTCACGCGCGGATCGCGCAGATCAGCAACACGGACTACACGTCGTACTGCGTCGCGCCCCGCGACGTCTTCGCGCCGTACCTCCGCTAGCGGACGAGGCCGCGTCCCGCGACGCGGATCACGTGGTCGACCACGCCGTCGCGCACGGCGAGCACCCCGTCGTGCAAGTTCATGCAACCGCACGCATGGTTCGGGATGATCTGCAGGTGCTCTCCGACGGCGGGCCGGTCGTCCAGGGCCGCGACGTCGACGTAGCCGTGCTCCTCGTTCAGGTGCGCGAGGAGCGCGCCGGGCCGGCCGATGACGGTGCCGTGGCCGCCGTCGGGATGATCGTCCGACGTGAACGTCTTCGACCCGGCGTCGACGACGACCTGGCCGGCGACCGCATCGGAGACGACGGTCACCTCGACCCATAGTGCGCACTCGTCGACGTCGCCGTCGTTGCGATCGAGCAGGGCGTAGGTCCCCGACCGGAGCTCGTTGACGCACGTCTCGTGCGTGAGAAAGCGCGTGGGCGTCGAGCCGCCGGAGATGCGGTCGCAGCGAAGGCCCGACGCCTCGAAGAGCGAGCACGTCTCGCGCAGGAGCTCGTCGACGGCCGTGAGCCGCGACCGAACGTCCGGATGCTCGGGACGGATGTGCCCGGGATAGCAGCTGATCCCGGCGACCTCGACCGCCGGCAGCCGCGAGAGCCTCTGCGCGACCGCAAGCGCTCGGGCGGCCGACGGCTGCCCCGTGCGGTGCAGGCCGACGTCGAGCTCGACGAGCAACGTCGCCTGCTGCCCCCGCCGCGAGAACACATCTGCGAGCCCCTCGGCGGGGGCGACGCTGTCGACCGCGACCGTCAGGTCGACGCCCGACGCCGCGATGTCCGCGAGACGCTCCCACTTGTCGGTCCCGACCGGCGGGTAGTGGACGAGGATCGCGCCGGCGCCGGCCTCCTGGAACACCTCGGCCTCGCCGGTCTTCGCGACCGTCAGCCCGGCTGCACCGAGCTCGAGCTGGCGCAGCCCGATCTCGGGAGACTTGTGCGTCTTCGTGTGCGGCCAGAGCGCGATCGCGTGCTCGTCGACATACGACTGCACCTTGGTGAGGTTGGTCTCGAGGCGGTCGAGGTCGATCACAGCGACCGGGGTCTCCACCTCGGAGAGCGGGCGGCCGACCTGCCGGCCGAGCAGCTCCAACGTCCGATCGGCTCCCGGGCGGACCGCAGCGGCACTCACGAAGGCAACACTGCCACGCGCGGCGGCGACGTGCCAGGCGCGGCGAGGGTGTCGAGGATCAGCTCGGCGACCCACTCCGGCTTCTGGTTGGCGAGCATGTGGCCGACGTCGGGCACGAAATGCAGGCGCGTGGTGGGGCACGACTCGACGGTGCTGCGCTCGGCAGGCGTCAGCCCGACCTCGTCGTCTCGCCGAAGACGACCTCCGCGTGAGCGCCCGACCGGCAGAGCCGGCCGGCGAGCGACCCGTGCTCGTACAGGTACCGGTAGAAGCGGCGCAGGTTGATGCGGATGTCCGACCGGTCGTTGCTCGCCATCTCGGCGGCGAGCGGCTCGACGCGGTCGTCGGGAACCCAACCGGCGAGCATCGTCGGAAAGCTCCGGAACATCAGCTCCGTCGCCAGCGAGCGCAGGCCGGGCACGTAGCCGATCCGGTTGAACGTCTCGAGCCCCTTCATCGCGTCCTCGGCCGAGAAGGTCGGCGCGGGCAGGATCACAGGTCCGTCGAAATGGCCGCCGGCAGCCATCTCCAGCGCGACGTTGGCGCCGAAGCTGTGGCCGACGACCGCGTCGCAGCCGAGCTCGCAGGCGAGCTCGCCGGCGGAGGCCGCGTGCGCCTCGGGCGACGCGTCGAAGCCGGCCGGGAAGGGGACGCCGCCGAAGCCGGGGAGCGTCGTCGCGAACGCTCGCACCCCTCCGGCTGCCAGTGCCTCCGTCGCGAGCAGCTCGTCGTAGAAGACGGCCGTGCACAGCCCTCCCGGGAGACCGCCGCCCGCATGGGACGTTTGCCTCATCTTGCGAGCCTCCCCCCGGTCATCCCGAGGTCTGGGGCCCGCGCCGCTCCCCGCAGCCGCAGGATGGCAGCGTGGGCCCGACCGGTGGAGATCCCGGACGGGCCGCGAAATCCGGCGCTGTGCGGCGGGTGTGAGCGATCGGTGAGCGGTCTGGGCGATAACCCGGAATCGTCGAACCGAAGGAGGCCCGATGCGTCTGTTCCTGGTCATCGCCGCCACGAGCGCAGTTCTCGCAACGGCGGCGGGAGTTGCTGCGGCCGATGACCCCGCTCCCGATTCGGCCGTTGCGACCGCCGTGGACGGCTACGTCCCACCGCCCTGCGACGACCCCGACGTCGCGACGCTCGCCGCTGCGGCGTGCACCGGCGACGACGGCGTTCCGTCGCTCGATCCTGCCGAAGCCGCCGACCCGCCGACGGCGGCGGCGCTCTTCGAGACTGCGTCGAGGGTCGAAGGTGCGATGCCGAGCCCGGCGGCGCTGCCACAGTTCTGCCGCCAACACGCGAACGCCTACTTCTACACGTCGTCCGATTGGCTCAGGCTCGGTCAACGGCTGATTGCGAATGCGTCGCCGTGCGTCGACTACTGGATCAGCATCCCCCCGCTCGCGGCAGACAAGACAGCGCCGCGCTGCTTGCAGGATGACCTGTTGCGTGCAGTCGACCCGGCACGAGTGCATGTGGTGGCCGAGCTGAACTTCGCCGGCTGGAATGCGTGGCGGATGAAGAACGGCAAGAGCTTTGCCGAGGCCGGCCGCCAGTTCGTCAGCACGTGGCGCGCATGCGGATACCTGCAGACGGGCGAGACGTGGTCGCTCAACGAGATGCACTCGGGGATTCGACGGGATCTCCCCGGTGCCCGCGCCAACATGATCGACCTTCTCGACGCGGTTCGCGACGCCTCGGGCATCCGGGGCATCGTGTGGAACATCGGCGTCGGCCAGCAGACGAACAACCTCAGCGACTACAAGGCCCAGAACGAGGAGTGGCTGCAGGATGCCGGCTTCTGGTCGGCGATGGACCGCGACGTCGACGTCTGGGGTCAGGAGGCGTATCCCGACATGCGTTACTGGGGAGTGGCCGATACATCACGCCACGACCGGACGACGAACCTCTCGCTCTTCCTCGAGCACCCGCTCCTGCTCGCAGAGGACGGGCCTTCCGCCGCGTCGACGGCGCGCGATTTCCTGGAGCGGACGTACGTTCCGCTGGCGAGCGACGCGTGGCCGTACACGACCGGCTTCGGCAACACGAACTACTCGAACCTCGACATGCAGCGCTTCGTCTCCGAGGAGGTCTTCGCGCTGAAGCACTTCGCACAGTCCCGCCCGCGGCTTGCGCCCGACGCACGAATCGCGTTCGCGTGGGCACCGAACAACACCTGCAACGGGAAGCCGTGCATCGAGCCCGGCCTGTTCGCCGATCTCACGCTGACGATCCTCGACCGAACAGCGAGCGCCATCCGCCAGTCGTACGAGTACGGCGGCGGCAGCCAGATGGGGGCGTGCGGCGAGCCCGGCGACCACGTCTGGTGCACCGCGGACATCGCGGACGCCGCCTTCAATCCGCTCTGGCAGGACTTCGCAAGCTGGTGACCGCCGACCGCTGCGCCGCCAAGGGGAGGCGACAAGCTCCGTCGCCTCCCCTCGCTGCAGAGACGGAGGCAGCGCGGATCCGGAACGAAGCGTCGGGCGTTTCTCCAGGAGATGACGGCATCGATCGACGATCGCCTCACCGTTTGGGTGGCAACGCGCCGCTGGGCGCCGCTGAACCCGCTCTTCACCGGGCTGGGGACGATCGAGAAGCTCGGCGCCGTCTGGATCGTGCTCGCGCTCGTCTTCGGCTACTGGCGCTGGCGCCGCCTCCTCCCGACGGCCGGTGTCGCCGCCCTGACGGCGCTCGTCGTGTTCGCGGCCGACGCCGCGACGTTCGGCATCAAGGATCTCGTCGTCCGGCCGCGGCCGTTCGTCACCCACCCGGAGATCCATCCGCTGTACCACGTTCGCTCGAGCTCGTTTCCGGCCGGCCATGCCGCGACTGCCTTCGCGGGCGCCGTCATCCTGAGCGCGCTCGCACGCCGTTGGACGATCGCATTCGCGGCGCTCGCCGGTCTGATCGCGTTTTCGAGGATCTACGTCGGCGACCACTACTTCGGCGACGTCCTCGCGGGAGCGGTCGTCGGTGCGGC
Organism: Gaiellaceae bacterium; assembly: GCA_036562845.1. GTDB lineage: Bacteria > Actinomycetota > Thermoleophilia > Gaiellales > Gaiellaceae > Palsa-739. The sequence continues at coordinate 33,314 of DATCJJ010000054.1, forward strand.
GATCGCCCGCGCTGCGCTCGCGTGCGTCAGGGCGCTGCCCGACCAGATGCGCCGCCTCCGCGCGGCGGAGCCTCGTCGACGACCTCGCGCGCAAGCGCCTGGTTGACGTGGCCTAGCCGCAGCCACCGGTAACCGTATGCCTCGAGGGCGACGCGGTGGACGCCGTCGCGCCCGGCGCGGATCTCCTCGACGTCCATGAGGTTCGTGAGGGTGCCGCCGCCGAGCCTCAGCTTCGCCTCGCGCGGCTCCTGCGCGAGGTTGTGCACGGACACGATCGTGTTCCCGCGCCAGATGTACGCGATCGCGAGGACAGCTCTCGTTCCGCTGGGGACGACGCGCCATTCCCCCCAACCGACCTCCGGACATTGCTTGCGCACCCGGATCATGCGCGTCGTCCAGCGAAGCAGCGAGCTCGCGTCGCGTTGCTGCTCCTCGACGTTCACGGCCTCGTAGCCGAAGATCCCACGCGAGATCACGGGCCTGGCGAGCGTCTCCGCCTTGGAGAAGCCGGCGTTGCGCTCCGTCGACCACTGCATCGGCGTGCGGATCGCAGCCCGGTCCTTCAGCCGGAGGTCGTCGCCCATCCCGATCTCGTCGCCGTAACGCAGCACCGGAGTGCCGGGGAGCGAGAGGACGAGGCTGTAGGCGAGTCGAAGTCGCGCCTGGTCGCCGAGCATCGGTGCCGGACGACGTCTGATCCCACGCCCGTAGAGCTGCATCGACGGCTCCGGACCGAACGCCTCGAAGACCGTCCGCCGATCGTCTGCGGCGAGGCGGCCGAGGTCGAGCTCGTCGTGGTTGCGGAGGAAGTGGGCCCACTGGCCGGTCGGCGGCAGCTTCCGCGTCGCCCGCAGCGCTGCGGCGAGCGGTCGCGCGTCCTCGGTCGCGAGGCTGAGGAACAGGTGCTGGTTGACCCAGAAGTTGAACATCAGATGCAGTCCGTCGCCGTCCGCGAAGTACGGAAGCGTCTGATCCGGCGGCACGTTCGCCTCGCCAAGGAGAATCGCGTCGCCGACGCGCCACTGGAGGAACTCACGGAACTCCTTCAGGTACTCGAAATGCGACGTCGGCTTGCGGCGGCTGCGCGGGGCTTCCTCGAGGATGAACGGAACCGCGTCGACGCGAAAGCCCGAGACGCCGAGCTCCAGCCAGAAGCCCATGATCCGCCGAACCTCTTCGCGGACGCGCGGATTGTCCATGTTGAGATCCGGCTGGAAGTCGTAGAAGCGATGGAAGTAGTACTCGCGCGCCGTGCGGTCGTATGCCCAGGTCTCGGTCTGCTCGCCCGGAAAGACGACGCCTTTCCGGAAGTTCGTCGGGCGCGTCTTCGACCACACGTACCAATCGTGGAGCGGTGAGCCGGGGTCGCGTCCCTCGCGGAACCACCGGTGCCGGTCGGATGTGTGGTTGACGACGAGATCGATCAACACGCGGATGCCCCGGCTATCGGCCTCTCGCACGAACTCGACGAAGTCGCCGCCCGATCCGAACCGTGAGTCGACGCCGTAGTAGTCCGCGATGTCGTACCCGTCGTCGCGTCGCGGCGAGGGCTGGAACGGCGCCAGCCACACCGCGTCGACGCCGAGCGCCTCGAGATAGTCGAGCCGTCGGCTCAGGCCTTCGAAGTCGCCGCAGCCGTCGCCGCTTGCGTCGAGGAACGTTTCGACGTCGAGGCTGTAGACGACCGCGTTCTTGTACCAGAGGTCGTGAATCATCAGGCCGGCACCGCGTGCAGGATCAGGTACATCGCGTGCGACCACAGCAGCGGCAGCGCAGGCGGCCCCCACCGCGCGACCCACGAGCCGTGGAGCTCGGGCCGAAGCTCCTCTCCCGCCTGCTCCGGGAGCGCTCCGTCGACCGTTGCCCGCGCTTCGATCCACGCCAGCTGCGCTGTCGCGTCGAGTCCGTTCACCGAACGCGCCCAGCCCACGAGCCCCGCAAGGACGGGCCACTCGCCGCCGCCGTAGTACTCGTCGTCGAGATGGCGGTGGTAGCCGAGCGTCGACTCGATCTCCGTGAGGACGTCGACACCGACGAGACCGAGCACGACGAGAAACGCGTGCGATCCGTCCAGCCGCTCGCGCCTCCGCGCGTGCTGTGCAGTCGATGCGATGTCGTCGCGACGCAAGGCGGCCCAGATACAGCCGAGCGTGGCCGCATGCACGCCGCTGCGTTCCTCCCACCAGTCGTGGCACGGCTCGTGCCAATTCCGGGCAAGGAAGGCCCGCGTCGCGTGTGCCGCATCGGCCCATCGCGACGCGGTGCGATGACGTTCCACATGGTTCTCCATCGCCCAGACCCAGAGCCCGAGGCCGTCGAACTGCCGATGCGGCCACCACGCGACGGGATCGACCGAGCCGTCGAGCGCGTATCGCGAATCCCACGGCCCAGATGGGTCGCGCCGCACGATCGCCGCACACCAGTCGAAGAATCGCTCCGCGCTCTCGATCTCTCCCACACGGGACATCGCCTCGGCGATGAAGGCGCCGTCACGAAACCAGCAGAAGTCGCGATATTGCGGGAACGTCGGCGAAGCCGCGTACGCCCCGGACGCCGCCTGTCCCGCGAGGATGATCTCGACAGAACGCGTGACGAGTCGCGACTGCACGGCTGACGAGTGCCCGCTCGGGACTCCCGCGACACGCAGCTACCGAGGGCTAGTCGGGATTCGGCAGCATGAAGTCGCGGATCGTCGCGACGAGCTCCTGATACGACGCGATGAACGTCCTCAGCGTGCGGCGCGTCGCGCCGAAGTCGTCGAAATCGTCGATCGTCATCCCATCCGGCTCGTAGGCCCGCACGAAGTCCGGCACCTTGGCCGTGAGCTCCTCGAGCGCGTGCTCCGGCACGGGCTCGTCGAACCGCGGCTTCACGTCGATGTCCGACGCGTTGAAGAGCTTCTGCCACTTGTACGGGATCGTCAGCACGATGTCGCCGCCGATCAGCTGCGACCAGTGGAGATGGTTGCGGTACGCAGCCGCGAGCAGGCGGGTGCGATAGCCGCGCTCCCGGTAGATCGGGTACGCGCGCTTCACGCACGCGATGCCGGCCCAGTTGACGACGCCGGGGGTGAGCAGCGTCCCCGCCTTCCCGGCTGCAACCTCGAGCCAGTCGTCGAGGCGGCCGACCATGATCGTGCACACGGGCGTCATGTCGTCGGCACGGCCGCGCCGCTCGAGGCCGCGCTCCACGGCGGCGCCGACCGCGAGCGCCTGCGGGACCGTGAAGCAGACGGTTGCGTTGACGGTCACGCCCTGCGCCGTCAGCTCCTCGATCGCGGCGATGCCCGCGCGTGTCGCCGGGATCTTCACCTGCATGTTCGGTGAGAGGGAGGCGAAGTGCAGCCCCTGCTCGACGAGCCGGTCGGCGTCGCGATAGAGCTTCGGGTTCGTCTGGATCGAGAGCCGGCCCTTTCCGAGCAGCAGCTGCGACGCCTTCGCCGCCATCTCCTCGATCAGCAGCCACGCGACCTCGTCCTCCGTCGCGCGCGGGTTGGTCGTGATCATCTCCGCGATCCGGTCGCGCCACAGCGGCATCTCCTTCTGCAGCACCTCGCCGACGATCGTGGGGTTCGACGTCGCCCCGGTCGCGCCGTGCTCGATCGCATAGGTCAGCTCCTCGATCGAGCACGAGTCGTTCCAGTAGTCGGTCGCGGTCGTGGTGACCGTTTCGTGCAGTGGGCTCTTGACGTCGGCGCTCGTGCTCACAGGAACCTCCGCTCGGAAAGCTTCGCATGCTCGTACTCCTCGCGCGCCGCCCGCACGGTCGCCGTCTCGGAGACCTCCGCAACCGGGACGTCCCACCAGCTCTCGTAGCTCGGCACCCCGCGCGCGCGGTCGGTCGTGACGGCGATCACCGTCACGCCCGCCTGGCCCTTCGTCCTCTCGAGCGCGTCGCCGAGCTCGGCAAGCGACTCCGCGCGCACGACGTGCGCGCCGAGCGACGCCGCGTTCGCGGCGAGGTCGACCTCGGCGTTCAGCGCCGTGCCGAAGCCGTCGGTGCCGAGCGACCGCGACAACGAGCCGATCGACGCGTAGCCGCGGTTGTCGACGAGGACGATCGTCAGCTTCACGTTCTGCTCGACGGCCGTCACGAGCTCACCCGGGAGCATCAGGTACGAGCCGTCGCCGACGAGCACGTAGACCTCGCGCTCCGGCGCCGCCAGCTTCACTCCCATCCCGCCCGGGATCTCGTAGCCCATGCACGAGTAGCCGTACTCGACGTGGTAGCCCTTCGGGTCCCGCGTCCGCCACAGCTTGTGGAGATCTCCCGGCATCGAGCCGGCGGCGCAGACGACGACGTCCTGCGGCCGCGACGCGGCATTGACGGCGCCGATCACCGCGCTCTGCGCGAGCGGTGCCTCGTCGACCGCGTACAGCCGCGCCACTTCCTCGTCCCACTCACGCACGAGGCGCGCGCACTCTTCGCGGTACGCGTCGTCTACGGAGAAGCCGTCGAGCTGCTCGAGCGTCGCCCGCGCGTCGCCGACGAGCGCGATTCCGGCGTGCTTCGCGGCGTCGAACTCGGCGATGTTGACGTTGACGAAGCGGACGGCGGGATTGCGGAACGCGGTCTTCGAGGCGGTCGTGAAGTCGCTGTAGCGGGTGCCGATCCCGATCACGAGGTCGGCGTCCGCTGCGATGCGGTTCGCGGCGAACGTGCCGGTCGCGCCGATCGCGCCGAGGTTCGACGGATGGTCGTACGGCAGCGATCCCTTCCCCGCCTGCGTCTCGCCGGCGGGGATGCCGGTGCGCTCGCAGAACGCCCGCAGCGCATCCGTCGCCTCCGAGTACACGACGCCGCCGCCGGCCACGACGAGCGGCCGGCGCGCGCGCTTGATCGCGTCGATCGCCGCCCCGAGCGCGGCCGCGTCCGGAAGCGGGCGCGGCACGTGCCACACACGCTCCTCGAGGAACTCCGGCGGCACGTCGAATGCCTCGGCCTGCACGTCCTGCGGGAACGCGAGCGTGACGGCGCCCGTCTCCGAGGGGCTCGTGAGCGTGCGCATCGCCGCGAGCGCCGCCTGCACGACCTGCTCCGGCCGTTCGAGCCGGTCGAAGTACCGCGAGACGGGAATGAAGCAGTCGTTGACGGAGACGTCGCCGCGCCCGGGCACCTCCAGCTGCTGCAGCACCGGATCCGGGAGGCGCGAGGCGAAGACATCGCCCGGCAGCAGCAGCACCGGCAGGCGGTTGACGGTCGCAAGCGCGGCGCCCGTGACCATGTTCGTCGCGCCGGGCCCGATCGAGCTCGTGCACGCGAACGCGCCGAGCCGGTTCAGCTGGCGCGCGTAGCCGACGGCGGCATGCACCATCGACTGCTCGTTTCGCGCGGGGATGAAGCGCAGCAGGTCCGGGCGCTCGTGGAGCGCCTGGCCGATCCCCGCGACGTTGCCGTGCCCGAAGATCCCGAAGCAGCCGCCGACGAAGCGGCGCCGCTCGCCGTCGCGCTCGACGACCTGGGCCGCGAGGAAGCGGACGAGCGCCTGCGCAGCCGTCAGGCGCATCTATAACTCCCCTCGTGCTCCGCGTCCGCAGTCACGCACCCGACGAGGATGGGACGCTCGTGCAGGTCCGGCTGGAGTACGTCGGCTTCGAGGCTGTGCGGCTCGACGGGCGGATCGAGCGGCGTGACGACGAGCGCGAGACGTGCGTCGTGCTGCTCGCAGGGCACGCGTCGCTCCACGGTCTCGGCGAGGCCGCGCGCGCCACGCCGTTCGACGGCCCGCCGGTCGCGCTCTACGTGCCCCCGCGCACGACGTGGTGGGCGGAGGGAACCGGCGAGCTCGCGATCTGCAGCGCACCCGCGCAGGGGACGCTCGAGCCGCGGCTGCTGGACTCGCCCGACCTGCTGACGCGGGGCGAGGGGACCGAGGAGCGTTTCATCGCGAACATCCTCATGGAGTCCGAGCCGGCGGAGTCGCTGCTCGTCACGGAGGTGGTCACGCCCGCAGGCCACTGGTCGAGCTACCCGCCGCACAAGCACGACACCGACGCCATGCCGGACGAGGCGCTGCTCGAGGAGACCTACTACCACCGGCTGCGCGGCGGCGCAGGCTTCGCGTTCCAGCGCGTCTACACCGACGACGGCTCGCTCGACGAGGGCGTCGCGGTGCAGGATGGCGACGTCGTGCTCGTGCCGCGGGGCTACCACCCCGTCGCCGGCGATCCGCGCGCAGACCTGTACTACCTCAACGTCATGGCCGGCCCGGTGCGCGCCTGGCGCGTCACCGTTGCGCCCGGTTACTGACAGCCGCATGACCGGCGGACGACGAGCTCGACGGGGAGCCGCACCTCGGCGGGCTGCGGCACGGCAGTCGCCTGGAGGGCATGCAGGAGAAGCGACGCGGCAAGACGGCCCATCTCCTCCTCGTTCCGGCGCAAGGCCGTCAACGGGGGATCGAGGAGGTCGCCGTACGGCGGGTCGTCGAACGACGCGAGCGCGACGTCCTCGGGAACGCGCAGGCCGCGCCGCCGGCACGCGCTCAGCGCGCCGAGCGCAAACGACTCGCCCGCGGTGACGACCGCGGTGGGCGGCCCGTCCAGTGCGAGCAGGCGGTCCATCGCCTCTGCGCCGCTGTGGGCCGACCACGTCTTCGCACCGAACTGCATGTAGTCCTCGCGGTCGACGAGGCCGAGCTCGCGCGCGGCGGCGCGGTACCCGTCGAGGCGTTCCGTCCCGGACGTCAGCCCCGGGGGGCCGCCGATGAACGCGACGCGCTCGTGCCCGTGCTCGCGCAGGTGCTCGACGAGCAACCGCATCCCGGCCACGTTCGCGCGGGTGACGTTGCCGACGCCGCGGTTGAGGACGATGTTGTCGTAGTAGACGGTCGGCACCTGCGGCTCGGTGGTGGAGCCGCCATACGTGGCGACGAGGACGCCGGCGACGCGGTGCTCGAGGAGCGTCTGCAGGGCTTCTGCCTCGCGCGCGGCCTCGCGTTCGGTGTCCATGACGAGCACGGCGATGCCGTTCTGCTCGAACACGCCCTGCGCCCCCTTGACGACGCGGCTGTAGAACGGCGCGGCGATGTCCGGGACGACGATGCCCACGATGCTCGCGGTCTGCTTGCGCAGGGACTGCGCGAGCCGGTTGGGGCGGTAGCCGAGGCCGCGGGCCGCCTCGCGCACGCGGAGCTTCGTCGACTCGCTGATGCGCGGGCTCTCCTGCAGGGCGCGGGAGGCGGTCGACGTGGCGACGTGCGCTGCGCGCGCGACGTCGGCGAGCGTCGGCTGGCGCTCAGCTTCCATTCCGCGCCCCCCGCACCAGCTCGAGCAGCTCGTCGACGATGCCCGGTGCCGCGCACAGGACCGACTTGCCCTCGAAACGAACCGCGGCTCCGGCCTCGCGTGCGATCAGCGTGCCGGCGTGACAGTCGATCGGCCCGAACTCGCCGATCAGCGTGGCGAGGGCACGGCCTGCGCCGACGCTCGCGAGCGAGAGCGCGTTCGAGCCCATGATGCGGGTGACGCAGCCGGCGTCCGACAGCCGCCCCATCAGCGCGGGCAGCCCGTTCCACACCCACTGCATCGTCAGCTCCGTCAGGAAGATCCCGCCGACGAGCGTGCCCGTGTCGACACACTGCACCGGCGCGCCGTCGCGCCGCGCACCGCGTCCGCGAACGGCCGAGAGAACCTCCCGCCGGTACGGATCCGCGACCGCGCCGACTGCTGCGCCCTCCTCGTCGAGCACCGCGCAGCTGAACGACGACCACGGGAGGCCGTGCACGTAGTTCGTCGTGCCGTCGACCGGGTCGACGTACCACGTCGCGGCCGCGGTGTCCGCCTCCGTGGAGCCGAACTCCTCGCCGACGATGCGATCGTCGGGGAAACGGGCGGCCACGGCTTCGCGGACGTGGCGCTCGACCGCGAGGTCGGTCTCCGTGACCCAGTCGGCATCGTTCGTCTTCGTCGCGATCTCGTCGTGCTGCGGCCGCGTCGGGATCCGGTCGATCGCCCACCGCGCGAGCTCCTGGACGAGCTCCGCGCGCGCCTCCACCTCCGCCGCGGTCAGCACACCCGCTCCAGCAGGTCGACGAGGTCGGCGACGCGATTGGTGATCACGGCATCGACGCCGAGATCGAGGCAGCGCCGCATGTCCTCGCGCCGGTCGATCGTCCAGACGGAGACGCCGGTGCCGCGGGCGTGCATCCGCTCGACCTCCGCGGGCCACCGCGCAAGCACTCGGCCGCTCGGGTTCCAGAGCTCGGCGCCGAGCTCGTCGAGCAGCGCGTCCGGACAGGGGGCGTCGCCGGTCCATGTGCACGCGATCCGCACGGCGGGCTCGCGTGCGCGCAGTGCGCGGTGAGCCCCGTAGCACTCGCCGGAGAAGATGCACCGCTCGAGCGCGCCCGCCTCGAGCACGACGTCGAGCGCCGGCTCGGCGACCGCGGGCTCCTCGTAGTCGACCATCACCTGCACGGACGCCGGGATCGCCGCGAGCGCCTGCGCGAGGTCGGGGATGCCGAGCGCCCGCACGTCGTCCGCCGCCAGCTCGCCGACCCGCCGTGCGACGCCCCACAACCGCTCGAGCGTCGGATCGTGGACGACGACAGGCTCGCCGTCCGCGCTGCAGCGCACGTCGAGCTCGATCATGTCGGCGCCCGCCGCGACCGCAGCCGAGAAGGCGGGGAGTGTGTTCTCGCGCTCCGTCACGGGGTCGCCGCGGTGGGCGATCACGAGGACGCTCACGGCTCCGATTGCAGCGAGCCGTCGCGGTAGAGCACGGCCCGGGTGAAGCGGATGCGCGGCCGCTCGGACGCCGCCAGCTCCGGGGCGACGAACGCGCGCGCCTCGTCGGCACCGACCTTGAGGACGAGCTCCTTGTAATGGCCGCGCGGGATCTCGCGCACCACGGTCGCCTCGGCGCCGTCGCCGTTCGCCGCGATCGTGACGTCCTCGGGGCGGATGCCGACCTCGAGCATCCCGCCTCCGTTCGGCGAGACGCCCTCGCACGGGACCCGCGTCCCGTCCTCGAGCTCGATCGCGCCGTCGTGCACCGTCGCGCGATAGAAGTTCATCGCCCCCACGAAGCTCGCGACGAAATGCGTCGCAGGCTCGCGATAGAGCGTGCGCGGATCGGCGTACTGCTCCACCTTGCCGCCCGACATGACCGCGATGCGGTCGGAGATCGACAGCGCCTCGTCCTGGTCGTGCGTGACGAAGACCGTCGTGATTCCGATCCGCTGCTGGATCGCGCGGATGTCCTCGCGGACGCGCACGCGCAGCTTCGCGTCGAGGTTCGACAGCGGCTCGTCGAGCAGCAGCACCTTCGGCTCGAGCACGAGCGCGCGGGCGAGCGCGACGCGCTGCTGCTCGCCACCGGAGATCCGCGCCGGATAGCTGTTCACATGGTGCGTCAGCCCGACGAGCTCGAGCACGCTCTCGACGCGAGAGCGGATCTCGGCCTTCGGCAGCTTGCGCAGCTTCAGGCCGAACGCGACGTTCTTGAACACCGTCATGTGCGGCCAGAGCGCGTAGTTCTGGAAGACCATCGCCGTCGGGCGCCGCTCGGGGGCGAGCGTGCTGACGTCGGCGCCGTCGATCAGGATCTGGCCGGCGTCCGGCTGGAGGAACCCGCCGATCATCCTGAGCGTCGTTGTCTTGCCGCAGCCGGACGGCCCGAGCAGGCACGTGAGCTCGCCCGCGTGGACCTCGAGCTGCATGTCGGCGACGATCGTGCGGCCCCCGAGGTCCTTCGACACATGGTCGATCAGCAGTCCGGCGGGACGGGTTTCGCTCATCGGATCTGGAACCCCTCTGCGAGCCTGCCGCCCATCACGTGCTTGCGCGCGAACGACATGAGCACGACGGACGGGATCGCGAGCAGGATCGAGAACACGGCCGCCGCCTGCTCCGGGTAGTTGAGGACGAGCGTGTACATCTCGGTCGGCATCGTGATGTAGTTCGGGATGCCGACGAGGAAGGTGCCCTGCGCCTCGTCGAACGCCGCGAGGAACGAGAGGATCATCGCGACGAAGATCCCCGGTGCGGCGAGCGGGAACGTGACGCGGAAGAACACGCGCAGCGGCCCGGCGCCGACGTCGCGCGCGGCTTCTTCGAGACTCCGCGGGACCGACGAGAACGCGGCGGTCGGGATCCACGTCATGAACACGATCGTCCCGATCAACTGCACGATCACGACCCCGACGAACGTCCCCATCAGGTTGAGCGAGTAGAAGACGCCCGCCATCGACACGTAGAGTCCGATCTTCGGGAACGCGTTCGTCGCGAACAGCGACACGAGCAGCACGCGGCGGCCGGGAAAGTTGAAGCGCGAGAACGCGTACGCGGCCGGAACGCAGATGACCGACGACGCGATCGTCACGACGATCGCAAACTCGAAGCTGAGACGGATCGAGCGGCCCAGCGTCTTGTCGTCGAACACCGACCGCCACCACTGCAGGGTCCAGTGGCTCGGCAGGAACTGCGGGAACTGCCACAGCCCGGAGAACGCGCGCAGCATCAGCCAGACGAGCGGGCCGACCATGAAGAGGAGGAGCGCGGCGACGAGCGCGATGCCGAGCACCCGCATCGACATCGACCACGGCGTCATCCGCCGACGGCGGTTCGCGCGTGCGACCGGCAGCTCGGCCTGCTCGAGGCCTCCGAGCGCGACGCCCTGCTGCTCGACGGCGCTCATGTCGTCGAGCTCGCGCGCTTCGCCGCGCGGACGTTCGCCCAGACGTAGATCGTCCCGATCCCGGCGGCGAGGACGAAGACGATCATCGCCATCACCTCCGCCTGCTGCGGCTGGTTGAAGGAGCCGAAGAACTGCTGCATCGAGACGCCGAGGAGGTTCGGCGCGGACGGGCCGGTGAGATACGGCACCGTGAAGCTGCCGAGCACGTAGATCCCCGTGAAGGTGGCCACGATCACCGTCGGAATGACGTTCATCGGCAGGAGCACCGATCGCACGGTCCGCGGCAGCGAGGCGCCGGCGTCTCGCGCGGCTTCGATCAGCGCGTTCGGGACCGAGTTGAGGCCGGAGCTCATCATCAGGACGCCGAACGGCACGTTCACCCAGATCTCGCCGATCACGACCGCGGTGAGCGTGTAGCCGAGCGTCGGAAAGCTGTGCCAGCCGAGGTGGTAGGCGAGCGTCTTCATGAAGCCGGTCGCCGCGTAGAAGGTGAGGATCGCGTACGACGCGATCACGACGGGGATGAACAGCGGGATGACCGACAGCGCGGAGACGACACGAGAGAGCCAGTTGTTCGTCAACCGCAGGTACAGCGCGATCGCCCAGCTCACGAGGACGACGAGCGCGACGCTGATGAGCGTCACCCAGATCGTCGCGTAGAGGTCCGTGCGGACGTGCGGGTTCCCGAGAACCTCCCGATACGCCCCCGTCGTCACGCCGTGATGCGCGACGTGCTGGCGCTGTGCGATCAGCGCGACGGTGGAGTTCGGACCTCCCGTCTTGCCGAGCGTGTAGGCGATCGCCGCCCCCACCGGAAAGCCGATGAAGACGGCGACCACCGCGACCGGCGGGAGCACCATGAGCAACCCCTGGAGCTGCTCACGGCGCGCCCGCCTCCGTGCCCGACGGCGGAAGTCGGTTACGGCACCGACTGCTGCCACGCCGCCTTGAAGTCGTTGCCCATCTTCGTCTGGTACGTCGGCCGAAGCGTGTTCGCCGACACGTCCTGGAACTTCTGCTTGATCGAGTCGCCCATGTACTTGATGTCGATCGCCGGGAAGCCGGCCATCACGTCGACGATCATCTGCTGGGCCGCCGGCGAGAGGATGTAGTTGACGAACTTGTAGAGCACCTTCTTGTGCTTCGCCGTCTTCGGAACGGCGAGGTACGCCGCGCCGCCGGTGAACGACGGGTTCGAGATCTGCGTCAGCTTGATGTTCGGGCCGAGCTGGCCGGTCTTCAGCGCGGTCAGTGACTGGTCCGACCACACCGGCGCGACCCAGATCTGCCCCTGCCCCAGCAGCGTCAGCACGGCGGCGTTCCCGTTCGGGTACACGCCGTTGCCGTACATGAACTTGTTGAGGCTGTGCAGGAAGTCGAGCCCCTGCTTCCAGGCCGGCTCGAGGGACTGGTCATAGCCCTGGTCCATCTGCTTCAGCGTCGCCGCGTCGAGGAAGCTGTCGACGACCGTCTCCGCGAACGAGTAGCCGGAGCCGCCCGTGTTCGGCGAGTTGTAGGTGAACTTGCCGGGGTTCGCCTTGATCCACGTCAGCAGGTCCGCCAGCGTCTTCGGCGGCGTCTTGACGTGATTCGAGTCGTACGCGAGCACGACCGACGAGCCGCGGTAGGGGATCGCCGCGCCCTTCACGGGCACGAGCAGGTCCTTGTTGACCTTGTTGAGGTTCGGCGCCGTCGCCTTGCTCACGGGCTGGTTGAGCCCCGAGAGCGCCATCGTCGTGACGAGGCCGCCGTCGACGAGGTCGATGCCCGGCCAGTGGCGACCCTTCACCGCCGCGCCGATGCGCGCCAGCGTCGTGCCGTCATCGGTGCCGTGCTCCGAGAAGATGAACTTGACGTAGATGCCTTTGTTCGCCTTCTCGAAGTTCGGGATGATGTTGTTCTGCCAGAGGTTCTGCACGTTCACATCGCCGCTGGCATAGATGACGATCGTCGTTCCTGCATTCGCCTTCTTGGCGTGTTCGCCGGCGTACGTTGCCGAGAACGCCGCCGGTACGAAGACGAGCACTGCAACGGTGATCGCAAGAAGCCTTGCCTTCACCGAGCACCTCCCTTTCTTTCGTCCCAACGTCGATGAATTCCGGAAGTAACCCTCACGTGCCGCCCCCTGCGGCTTCGCCGCCTACAGTGACCTCTTTCCGCGTCGCGAGCAAGGCCGCGGCTGCCTGACAGGCGACGACATCCGCTCTCCCCTCCGCGATCCCCGCCCGCGGCGCGGCGCCGCCGTGCACGAAGTCGGCGAACGCGAGCCACTGCCGCTCGAACGCCTCCGCCGTCCAACGCGACTCGCTGCGCTGCTCTCCCTCGCCGTCCGAGTCGACGACCGTGAGGACGGTCGGCGCGTGCAGCAGGTACGGCGCCGGGAACGTCAGCGCGACCGTCCCCGCCTCGTCGTGGACACGGACCTCTTCGCGGTAGGCGGGATACCGCTCGAGGTAGTGCCAGCGGATCGACACGCGCGTGCCGCCCGGCAGGCGGCCGTCGAGCGCAACCGAGTGCTCCCACGCGTCGGCCGACTCCACCGTGAGCGGGCCGCCGACGAGGTACCGGATCACGGCCAGCTCGTGGACGATGCTCCCGAGGATCGCACCGCTGTACAGGTGCGCGATCTCCTCGGGGACGGCGCCGAGCGCGCGAGCGAGCGTTGCGGCGTCCGCCGCGTTCAGCGCCTCGAGCATCGTCTCGTCGAGATCCGTCGGCCGCGGCGGCAACGCGGCATGCGCGAGCTGCGGCGCGTCCGGCGGGTGGAGCACGGTGACGTCGACCGCGCGCGGAGTCGGCCGGCCGGCGAGCAGCTCCCGCGCGCGCTCGACGGCCGGGTCGTACAACTTCATGTAGCCGAGCATCAGCCGGGGGTCGAGCTCCGCAAGCTCGTCGACCTCCGCGAGCGTGTACGCGAGCGGCTTCTCGCAGAAGATCGCGAGGTCGGCGCGCGCCGCCGTCGCCGCGAGCCCGCCGTGCGACCCGGACGTGAGGATCGCGACGGCGTCGAGCTCGTCGGACGCGATGAGGTCGTCCGCTGACGCGAAGAGCCGAATCTCGTCGAGCCCGAGCCGCTCGGCGAGGCGTGCGCACGTCGACGGCGAGAGGTCGCAGAGCGCCGCCGGCCGGAAGAGGGCGGGATGCTTGGCCAGGAGCGGGAGGTGGACGGCCTGAGCGACGGCGCCGAGACCCACGATGCCGACGCGCAGCGGCGCCGTCGCTTCCGACCTTCCCTCCCCGATCGCTGCCGCCACCCCCGTCGTGACACCCAAGACGCGGGAACGTTTGCACTGTCGAATCAGGAAGTCAAGCGCCGGTTTGGCCGACCGCCGCGCAATCGATCGCGCATCTGAAGCCGAGGTTGCCCGCGGACGAGTCGGGGGTGTTCGAGGTCCGCGCCGCGACCCGGTAGCGGCGGCAGTAGGAGTCGTGGCACAGATATGAGCCGCCGCGCAGCACGCGCTCGCTCCCGGCCTCCGGCCCCTGCGGGTCGTCGCGGGGGGACGCGTCGTAGTACGTCGCCGAGAACCAGTCGGCGCACCATTCCCAGACGTTCCCGACGAGGTTCCGGAGCCCGAACGCGTTCGCCGGCCCCGTGCCGGCGGCAACCGTCCCGACGGGCCCGGCCGGCCGGTCCGGGAAGGTGCCGCGGAAGACGTTGCACTCGCCGAGCTCGTCGCCCCACGGAAAGCGCCTGCCCTCGAGCCCGCCCCGGGCGGCGTACTCCCACTCCGCCTCGGTCGGCAGCCGCCCGCCAGCCCAGTCGGCGTAGGCGACGGCGTCACGCCAGGACACGTGGACGACGGGATGGGCGCCGCGGCCCTCGACGGTCGAGCGGCCGCCCTCGGGTGAGCGCCACGTGGCGCCGCGGACGTTGAGCCACCACGGCGTCCCCGGCGCGAAGCCGGCGACGTCGGCGGCGCGGTCGACGAGCAGGTGGAAGACGGCGGACGACCCGTAGCGCTCGGCGTCGGTGACGTGGCCCGTCGCGGCGACGAAGGCGGCGAACTCCTCGTTCGTGACGGCCGTCGCGTCGAGGCGGAACGGGGACAGGCGCACGCGATGCACCGGCCGCTCGGACGCATCGCCCTCGGCGAAGCCGTCGCCCATCGCGAACGTCCATCGCGGCGAGGGGGCCGGCATCGGGCGCGGCCCGTCGCGAACGACGGTGCCCACGCGCTTCGGCGCGCAGCAGCTCACATCCACGCCTCTTCTTCGCCCTGGCCACGGCGCGCGTAGAGCTCGAGGATCCGCTGCCACGGAATCACCTCGGCCTGCTCCGCCCACTCGCCCCACAGCGCCGCGAGCTCACGGACGCGCGCCGGGTGGTCGTCGGCCACGTCGCGCAGCTCCGTCCGGTCGAGCTCCAGCGCGTAGAGCTCCCAGCTGCCGCCGAAGCCGCGCACGAGCTTCCAGTCGCCGAGTCGAATCGCAGCGTTGCCCGTGTGCTCCCAGAACAGCGGCCGCGCCTCGACCGTTCCGCCCCGCAGCGCCGACAGCATGCTCCGCCCGGCGAGCCCGGACGGCCCCTCGGTCCCCGTCGCGTCGAGAATCGTCGGCAGCACGTCGGTGAGCTGGAACATCGCGTGCTCCACACCGCCCGACCGGAGCTCGCCGTTCGGCCAGTGGACGACGAGCGGCGTCGCGATTCCGCCCTCGTGCACCCACCGCTTGTACAAGCGGAACGGCGCGTTCGAGAGATTGGCCCAGCCGACACCGTAGCTCGCGTACGTGTCCGCCTGCCCCGGCTCGATCGCCGGTGTGTTGCCGACGCGAACGCCGGGCGGCACGACGTCCGTGCGTGTCTCGAACTGCGCCTTCGGCAGCTCCTCGTCGGAGGCGCCGTTGTCGGAGACGAACAGGAGCAACGTGTCGTCGAGCGCCCCGACGGTTCGCAGCGTCTCGACGATGCGGCCGATCCCCTGATCCATGCGGTCGATCTGCGCCGCGTACGCGCGCATCCGCGCCAGCTGCCACGCGTCGTGCTCCCACGGCCCGACGCGCTCGTCGCGGGGGCTCAGCTGCGCGCGCTCGTCCAGCAGCCCGGCGTCGGTCAGGTTGCGCAGCCGCCGAGCGCGCAGAACATCCCAGCCCTCGTCGAAGACGCCGTCGTACTTCGCGATGTCGTCGGCGTGCGCGTGCAGCGGCCAGTGCGGCGCCGTGTATGCGACGTAGAGGAAGAACGGCGTCGTGGTGCGCTGGAGGAACGCACAGGCCTCGTTCGTGATCGCGTCCGTGTAGTAGAAACCGGGCTCGCGCGCCTCGTGCTCGATGTTCTCCTCGCCGCGGGTGAGCGTGCGCGGCTCGAAGTAGCTTCCCGCTCCGACGAGCGTCCCGTAGAACTCGTCGAAGCCGCGACGCGTCGGCCACGTGTCGTCGGCGACGAACGGGTTGCGCGCCAGGTGCCATTTGCCGGTGAGCGCCGTGCGGTAGCCGCGCCGCTTCAGGAGCTCGGCGACGGTTGTGCAGCGATCGTTGAGGTGTCCCTGGTAGCCGTCGGGCCGGTCGTCGACGCCTTGCGCGAGCACGCCAACGCCGGTCTGGTGCGGATGGAGCCCGGTGAGCAGGGACGCGCGCGACGGACTACAGCGGGCGGTGTTGTAGAACTGCGAGAGCCGCACGCCGCTGCGCGCGAGACCGTCGACCGCCGGCGTGTCGAGCTCGCCGCCGTAGCAGCCGACGTCGGAATAGCCCATGTCGTCGCAGACGACGAGGACGACGTTCGTCATGGGAGGAAGGCGCGGTTCCGCGCCTGCGCCGCGATCTGCGGCTCCGGATCGTCCCCGGGCTGCGGCACCCAGTCCTGCTCGACGACGAGCCAGCCGTCGTAGCCGTCGAGCGCGGCAAGGAACCCGCGGACGTCGACGTCGCCTACCCCGAGCTCGCAGAAGACGTTGCGCCGCCACGCGCTCGGCCAGTCGGCCTGGGCGCGGAGCAGCTGGAGGTCGACGTCCTTCAGGTGGACGTAGTCGATCCGGTCGCGCCAGTCGTCGAGCGCGTCGACCGGATCGACGCCTGCGGCGGCGAGGTGGCCGGTGTCGAGCAACAGCGGGACGTCGACGTGCTCGAGCAGATCCTCGATCTGCGCGCGAGTCTCGATGCGCGTGCCCATGTGGTGGTGGACGGTCGGCGAGTAGCCGCGTGCTCGCGCACGCTCGACGACGCGTGCGACGTCGGCGGGATCGAGCGGGTCGTCCCGATCACCGGAGTCGGCGAGGATCGGCCGCGCGTTCGGTGCAGCGGCGTCGAAGACGTCGAGCGTCGCGTCGAGCTGGCCGACGCCGTCGCCGAAGGGGATCGAGACGTACGCGCCCGCGAGCTCGAGCCCGTGGGCCGCGATGCTCGCGGGGTCGACCCAGCCGAGCGGGCCGAGCTCGATGCCGTCGTAGCCGGCCGCCGCGACCTCCGTCAGCACCCGCTCCGGCGGCGGCACGCTCGGGATCCGCGCCGCCTCGAGGTTCCATGCGCCGAAGCTCACGGGGGCGTTGCCGATGCGGTAGCCCAAGGCCCTTTGAATCTACTTGGTACGTTCAGCTGCAGTGCAATCGTTCGCACAGTTCGACGTCGTCGTCGTCGGCGGCGGCATCGTCGGGGCGGGAACGGCCGCCCTCGCGGCGCAGCACGGGCTCCGCGTCGCGCTCCTCGAGCGGGCCGACTTCGGCGCCGAGACGTCGAGCGCGTCGTCGAAGTTGATCCACGGCGGCCTCCGCTATCTGCGGCTCGGCGACGTGCGGCTCGTCCGGGAGGGGCTGCACGAGCGCCGCGTCCTCCAGCGTCGCGTCGCGCGCCACCTCGTCCGGGAGCTGCCGTTCGTCCTTCCCGTCTATCGCGGAGCGCCGTACGGCCCGCTCGCGATCGGCGCCGCGATGGCGGCGTACGGCGCACTCGCGCTGCGACGGCCGGCGCTCGTCTCTGCTGCGCGTGCCCGCCGACTCGTGCCGCAGCTGCGGCTCGACGGGCTGCGTGCCGCCGGCATCTACGTCGATGCGCAGACGAACGACGCGCGGCTCGTCCTCGCGAACGTTCGCGCCGCAGCGGACGGTGGCGCGTTTGTCGCAAACCGGTGCGAAGTCGTCGGCATCGAGCGCGGCGTCGTCCACACGAGCACCGGGCTCGAGCTGCAGACGCGGCACATCGTCAACGCGACGGGAGCCGCGATCGACAGCGTGCGGCGGCTCGAGGATAGGCGTGCCGGTACGTCGATCGCACTGTCGAAGGGCGTGCACCTCGTGCTCGACCTGCCGGACGGCTGGCACGCGGCGCTCGCCGTGCCGGTCGACAAGACGCGCATCGCCTTCGCGGTCCCGTGGGAGGGGATGCTCCTGCTCGGGACGACCGACACGCCCGCCGAGCGCGCAAACGTCACCGCCGACGACGAGGCGCAGATTCTTCGCGAGGCGGCGCGGGCGCTCCCAGTGGAGGTGCTGGCGCAGGACGCGGTGCGCGCACGCTTCGCCGGCCTGCGCGTGCTGCCGCTCACCTCGCGCTCGACCGCGGAGGCGCGCCGCGAGGTGACGCTGACGCGCGGCCCACTCGACATGGTGTCCGTCGCGGGCGGGAAGCTGACGACGTATCGCACGATCGCGCGCGCCGTGCTGCACGAGCTCGGGTATCGCGTGCCCGCAACGGCGGTCGCGCTGCCCGGCGCCGCCGATCCGGCCGCGGTCGCGGCGCAGCTCGACCTCGACCCGTTGCTCGCATTCCACCTCGCGCGGACGTACGGCGCCCTGGCGCACGAGGTGCTCTCCGTCTCGGACGACCTGCGGCCGCTCGCGCCCGGAGCGCCCGAGATCGCGGCGCAGGTCGTGTACGCGCGCGAGCGCGAATGGGCAGTCGACGCGGACGACGTCCTGCGGCGGCGGACGACACTCGCGCTCCGCGGGCTCGCCACGCCGGCGGTTCGGTCGGAGGTCGAGGCGCTGCTCCATCGAGCGGCGGTCTGACGTGACGCTCGTCGTTGCGCATCGCGGCGCTTCGGCGATTGCGCCCGAGAACAGCCTCGAGGCTTTTGAGAAGGCGATCCAGCGGCGCCGACATGGTCGAGTTCGACGTTCGCCGGAGCGCGGACGGCGTGCTCGTAGTCTCGCACGATCCGCTCCCACCGACGGACGTCCCGACGGTCGAGCAGGTCGTCGACCTCTGCAAAGGCCGGATCGCGCTCGACGTCGAGCTGAAGGAGCCGGGCCTCGAGGACGAGGTGCTGCGCGCGGTGTCCGGCAGCGACTTCGTCGTCACGTCGTTCCTGCCCGACGTCGTCGTCACGACGAAGCAGCTGCGACCGGACGTCCGCGTCGGGCTGCTCCTCAACAGCGAGGCGGTGGCGGCGACGCCTGCCGACTTCCTCGCGCCGCGCTACCAGCTGCTCGATCGGGTGCCGGGCGACAACCTCGTCGTCTGGACGGTGAACGACGAGGCGACGCTCGAGCGGCTCTTCGCGGACCCGCGCGTCGCGGGCGTCGTCACCGACGATCCCGGGCTTGCGCTCGCGGTCAGGTCCGGTACCGGACGGTGACGAGGGTTCCCTTCGATCCCTCGTCGACGAGCGTGACCGTTCCGCGTGCGCCGGCGTAGCGGCCGGTGCCGCCCTCGATCGGATAGACAGCCGCCTTCTGCTTCAGGTCGATCGCGCTCTCGACGGAGAGCGTCCCCCCGGCGAGCGACGCGGTCCAGTGGAAGAAGACGTACGGCGGATGGAGGTTCACCCCGTAGCCGTTGACGACTCCGACGACGCGGCCGCTCGGAGTCTCGAGGCGTTGCTGCGACGCGTAGATGTCGTCGGGGCCGGCGTTCTTCGAGCCGATGTCGCCGAATGCGTGCCAGGTCTCGACGGTCAGGTAGCGCTCGGTCGTCCACGTCGACGGCGCGGCTGCGGCGGTCGCGGCGTACACGGCGACTGCAGCAAGCAGGAGGATCGATGTCATCTTCATGCGCGCGACCGTACGCGCCGTCCCCTGCCGCCGTCGTCAGGACTACCCCTGAACGTGTGCGCGTTCAGGGCTATCCCCGAAGAAAGGCGAGCACGGCGAGCACTCTGCGGTTGCGATCGGCGTCCGGCGGAAGCGCAAGCTTCGCGAGGATGTGACGCACGTGCGTCTCGACGGTCTTCGGCGTCAGCCAGAGACGCTCGGCAATCGCGCGGTCGCTCAGTCCTTCGGCGACGAGTGCGAGCACCTCGCGCTCACGCTCGCTGAGCTCGGCGAGCCGATGTGCCGACGACGGTCGGCGCAGGAGGAGGTCGACCAGCTCCGGGTCGACCACTGTCTCGCCCCGTGCGACCCGCTCGATCGCGTCGAGCAGCGTCGCGAGCTGCGTGATGCGGTCCTTCAGGAGATAGCCGCTGGCGGCGGGGCTCTCGCGGAGCAGCGCCAGCGCGTACTCGGCCTCCACGTACTGGGAGAGCACGAGCACGCCGACGTCGCCGTGCGCACGGATCCGCGACGCAGCCCGCAGGCCCTCGTCGGTATGCGTGGGCGGCATGCGGATGTCGACGAGCGCGACGTCGGGTCGCAGCTCTTCCACGCAGGCGACGAGCGAATCGGCGTCGACTGCAGTCCCCACGACCTCGTGCCCGTGCGCCTGCAGCGCGTGCAGCAGGCCGTCTCGTACAACGGCCGAGTCGTCCGCGATCACGAGTCGCACGGGATCTCCGCATGGAGCGTCGTGCCGGCTCCGAGCTCGCTCGTGATCGTCAGCGTGCCGCCCACCGCTGCGACGCGGTCGGCCAGACCTTCGAGCCCACCGGCCGCGGCCGCGGTCGCGCCGCCGCGGCCGTCGTCGCGCACGTCGACGATCAACCGACCGTCCCGGCGTTCGAGCGAGACGGTTGCCGCCCTCGCACGGGCGTGCTTCACGACGTTTGCGAGGGCTTCGGCGACGAGGAAGTAGACGGCCGTCTCGACCGAGGATCGGTACCGCCCGTCGCCCGCGCGCACACTCACCGCGATCGGCGCTCGGTCGGCCAGGCTCTGCACGGCGGCGCCGAGACCCTGCTCGGTGAGGATCGTCGGGTGGATCCCGCGCGCGAGGTCGCGCAGCTCGCGGAGCGCGTGCTGGAGCTCCGCCTCCGCCTGCTCGAGCAGCGCCGGGTCGCCCTCGCGCTCGCGCAGAAGTTGGAGCGCGAGGCCCAAGGCGAGCAGCCGCTGCTGCGCGCCGTCGTGGAGGTCGCGCTCGAGCCGCCGCCGCTCGGCGTCGCCGGCGGCGACGATGCGAGAGCGCGACGCACCCAGCTCCGCGAGCTGGGCCCGGAGCTCGGCCTGAAGCCGCGCGTTCTCGAGCGCGAGGTGTGCCGCGGAGCCTGCCGCTTCGAGCAGCGCCCTCTGGCCCAGCAGCCGCTCGTCGTGAATGAGCGCCGCCAGCGGGTCGGCGGCAGGGCCGATCGTCGTCACCGTCCGTCGCTCACCGAGCGCGTGGACGTCGATCGGCGTGCCGTCCTCGCGGACGAACGCATTCCGCTCGGGCAGCCACAGCGCCAGCTCGAGCGAGGGGTCGCCGAGCGTTCGGGCGAGGGCGAGGCGGACCTCGCCGGACCTCGCGGTCCCGAGCTCCATCAGCAGGTCGCCGAGCGGCCCGCGCCGTCGTCGGATCTCGATCAGGCCGACGAAGATCGCGAGGGGGAGCACGAGCGCGTTGGCACGGTCGAGCCAATCGAGCACACCGAACGGCGCGCTCCAGCCGCCGAGCGACACGACCCGCTGCGCGATGAACTCGCCCGCCGCGAACACGACGGCGAAGCCGAGCGGCAGGTACGTGGCGCGCGCACCCGCCGGAGCGGAACGGAGCCGGCGGACGAGAATCGCGATGAACGCGACACCGAGGGCGATGAACGCCGCAGCGAATGCCTTGCCGAGGAAGTCGTAGTCGAACGTCGTGCCCGTGTAGAGCAGGGACGAGACCCGGGGTGCGCACGCCGCACAGCCGTTCGGGCGAAAGAAGAGCAGCGGGACGCCCATCCACGCAAGTCCGAGCGCCGTCGCAGCGGCGACGAGCAGACTGTCACTTCGCTCGCGAATGCGGCCGGATGGATAGGCGAGAACCATGAGTCCGTAGGCGGCCGGCTGCAGGCCATGCGCGAGCATCCACACGGTCGTGGCCGAGCGCGAGGTCGGCCAGTCGACCGAGAGGTCGTCGAGGGAGGAGACGAAGAGCCAACCGAGAATCACGAGCGCCAGTCGCGCCCGTCCCGGACGGCGCGCGACCGCGAACGCAACCGCGACGGAGACGACACTCGCGACCGCGTAGAACGCGAGGCCCGCATCCGCGACTCCGAGCTCGTCCTGCCGCACGACGTCGACGGCCCAGAGCGCAAGCACGCCGGCCGCGAGGAGCACGGCGGCGCTCACGGCCGCTGAACGACGTCCTTCAGCCGCGTGACCGTCAGCTCGTGCTTCGGCAGAAAGCTGCATCCGTCAGGCCATTCGTACGACTCGCCGAAGTCTGACCTGCTGCGGCTGGAGATCAAGACCACGCGAGGACGCTCGGCGGAGGAGATGAGAGCGCGTGCGACGGCGAGGCCGGATCGATCCGGAAGGACGACGTCGAGCAGGACGACGTCCGGTCGCAGCCGTTGCGCCTCGGCCAGCGCAGAGACGGCGTCCGCAGCCTCGCCGACGACTGCGTATCCCGCAGCGGCGACGAGCTGCGCGGCGAGCCGTCGAAAGCTCGGGTGGTCGTCGACGATGAGGACGCGCGTCACTGCCCGCGGATCCTCGCACCGGCACCGTCAGGGGCACCCCTGATTCGCGGTCGGTGTCAGGGGAGGCCCTGACGACGTCCCGTACCGCGCTCGTTAGCGTCGCGCGTCGACCATCGAGCGAAGGAGACTGCAATGAGTTGGGTTCAGATCCAGCATGCGAAGACGGCCACCTGGGACGACTTCGAGAACGTCGGTGCCGCGCTCGGCCACGAGCCGCCGGCCGGTCTGATCGTGAGCGCGGCGGGCGAGGTCGACGGGACGTGGAAGGCGGTCAACATCTGGGAGTCGAAGGAGGCCTACGAGCGGTTCCTCGAGGAGCGCCTGCTGCCGGCGGTCCGCGAGGTCCGCGGCGAGGAGGTCGTGGCTGCCGGGCCGCCGCCGACCGAGTGGTTCGAGGTCAAGCGCACGATCGGGCTGTAGCGCCGGTCAGCTCTCGCCTGACCGCTCGACCCAATACCGCGGCCCGCGCCCCTGATCCGGGCCGAGCATCGAGTACCCGCCGTCCACGGCGAGGTCCGTGCCGGTGATGAACGACGCTGCCGGAGAGCAGAGAAAGACGACCGCCGCGCCGACCTCCTCGGCGTCGCCGGCCCGGCCGAGCGGCTGCGTCGCCGCCGCGGCACGGTCGGCGGCCTCGCGGCTGCCGCCGGTCATCCGCGCGAGCGGATCGGACCACGTCCACCCCGGCGACACCGAGTTGACCCGGATCCCGCGCGGCGCGAGCTCGACGGCCTGGTTCTTCGTCAGCTGCAGGATCGCTGCCTTGGACGCCGGATAGACGCTGCGCCCCGCCGCGCCGAACTTCCCGCCGACGCTGCCGAGGTTGACGATCGCGCTTCCGGGCTCCATGTGGCGCGACGCCTCGCGGACGAAGACGGCCGTGCCGGCGACGTTGACGTTGAGCGCGTATACCCAGTCCTCGCGCGTCGTCTCGAGGCCGCCGTCGATATACGCAACAGCGTTGTTGACGAGAAAGTCCAGTCGTCCGAAGCGCTCGAGCGTCGCCGTGACGCACGCTTCGATCGACGCGTCTTCCGCGAGATCGGTTTGCACGTACGACGCTCCGAGCTCGCGTGCCGCCGCATCGCCCCGCTCGGCGTTGCGCGCGGCGATCACCACCGAGGCGCCGGCGACGACGAAGGCGCGGGCGATCTCCTTGCCGAGATGGGAATTGCCGCCCGTGACGACCGCGACGCGACCGTTCACGGAACTCAGAGGATGATGCTCACGGCGCCGTACGGCGCGAGCGTCCACGCATCCAGCGTCACCCATTTCCCGACGAGCTTCAGCTCGTCCCCTACGCGCCGCACACGCCAATCGTACTTCCCGACGTAGGAGTCGCGATCGTTCATCCGGAAGCGCCACACCATGAAGGCGGCGTCCCCGTGGACGAGGCCGTCGTCGTCCTCGCCGAGCACGCGAACGTTCGAAACGAGGTGGCGCGTCTTCGACCACGGATACTCGCGGTGCGCATGCACGCTCATCAGCCGCACGACCAGGCCCTTGAGCAGACGGTAGTCGTGATTGATGTACATGAGGTCGTTCTCGGGGTCGGCATGCGGGTTGTCGTTCGTCGGGACGACGTATTCGGCGTCCTCCTCCCAGAGCTCGAGCCACTCCTCCATCCGCCACTCGTCGAGCAGAAACGCCTCGCGGTACAAAAGGTCTTCGACGTCCGCGCGTCCCACGGCGGTCCGGCGCAGATCTGGGCGGTCGATGACCAGCGGCTCTCGCCGGCTCATGCGGGCACCGGCTCGCCTGCGAGCAGCTGCTGTTGCCAGCGCCGCCAGAAGACGCGCATCTGCAGCTCGCCGGACATCGGCGGCTCCTCGCTGAAGTACCCGCGCGACAGGAGGCTCCACTCCACGCCGGAGCGTGCGCCTTGCTGACACGACTCGAGCGCTTCGACGTCGTCGGGCGTGGCAAGCCCCCCCGGCCCGGCGAACGTGACGTAGCTCTCGAGCCGAACCTTGCGGACGGTCGGATCCTCGATGCGCGGCGCGAGCTCGTGCTGCGCGACATCCATGTAGTCGACCGACGTCGGCTCGATCACCCGCAGCGCCGTCGCGTTGTTGTCCATCACGAAGAGGTTCGGATAGATGAACAGGTTGCGGTTCAGCTCGGCCATCCGGTAGCCCGTGTCGCCGAGCTCGGCGACGATCCGCTCGCGCAGGGCCTCCAGCTGGGCCTTCGACGCGTCGCCGAACTGCGACGCCCACCGCGCGATCGGCCGGCCCCAGGAACCGGTGTACTCGATAACGGCATGCCCGTTGCCGAGCAGCTTCATCGACCCGGTGCTCGGCGAGACCTCGACGTTCTGATCCTTGAGGAACTGGAAGTACGTCGCGTGCGTCGGGCCGAGGTGGTACCCGTCGAAACTGTTCTCGACGAGCAGCTTCCAGTTCGCCTTGATCGCGTACTGGTGCGTGCCGCGCAGCACCTGCAGCGGGGTGGACGCCTCGCCGCTCCCGTCTCCGTTCGACCCGCCGGCGAAGGTCGCGGCAACCTCAGCGGCGTCCATCATCGCGTCGATGTACTCTCGGGCACCCGCGAGGTAGTCGGTGAGCTCCTCGACGTGCGGGTCGTAGCTCACGAAGATCAGCCCGCGATACGACTCCTGCCGCGGCACCTGGACGAGCCCGTGCTTCGACTTGTCGAACACCGGCCCGAAGCATTCCTCGTCGGGAACGCCGATCAGCTTTCCGTCGCTGTCGAACGTCCAGGCGTGGTAGAAGCACTGGAACGTCTTCCCGTTCCCGCGGTCACGCCGGCAGATTGTCGCGCCGCGGTGCGTGCAGCTGTTGTAGAAGACGTTGACCTCGCCGGTCGTCTGGCTGCGGACGAAGAACAGCGGACGGAGGCCGACGGTGCGACGGACGAAGTCGCCGCGGTTCGGGACCTCCGACTCGTGACCGACGTAGAGCCAGCTGCGGTTGAAGATCCGCTCGATCTCGGCGCGGTGGATCTCCGGCGACGTGAGCGCCGACCGGTGGTACGCGAAGTACCCCTCCGTCTCCCGCTCGACGATGATATCCGCGATCTCCATGGCCCTTCCTCTCAGTACGGGAACTGCCGGCGGCCGTGGTTCACGGACACCCACTGGAGCGTCGTGAACGCATCGAGGCTCCAGGCGCCGTTGAGCCGGCCGAGCCCCGACTGCTTCTCGCCGCCGAACGCAACGTTCGGCTCGTCGTGGATGGTGCAGTCGTTGACGTGGATCATCCCCGTCTGGACGCGCCGCGCGAGCGCGACGCCGCGATCGAGGTCGCTCGTGTGGACGGCACCGCTGAGGCCGAGCTGGGTGTTGTTGGCCATCTCGACCGCCTCGTCGTCGTCCCTGAACGGGATCAACGAGACGACGGGGCCGAACAGCTCACGCTGCGCGACCTCCATGTCGGGGTCGACGTCGAGCAGCACGACGGGCTCGAAAAGACCGCCTTCGACCTTCCCCCGGACGATCGGCGTCGCTCCGTCGGCGACCGCCTTGTCGACCGCCGCGTTCAAGTTCTCCGCCTGCTTCGCGGTGATCAGCGGGCCCATGATCGTGTCCTCCGCGCGAGGGTCGCCGACCTTCAGCGTCTTCACCTTCTCGACGTACCGCTCCGTGAAGTCCTTGAACACGTCCTGGTGGACGAGCACGCGGTTCGCCGACATGCAGATCTGGCCCTGGTGCGTGAACCGGCTGAACACCGCCGCGTCGACGGCGTACTCGAGGTCTGCGTCGTCGAGGACGATGAACGCGCTGTTGCCGCCCAGCTCGAGCAGCACCTTCTTGAAGTTGCGCGCACCGATCTCGTTCACGTGGCGGCCGACCGCCGTCGAGCCCGTGAACGCGAGCACACGCGGGATCGGATGCTCGATGAACGCGTCGCCGATCTGCTTGATGTCCGTGACGACGACGTTCAGGAGGCCGGAGGGCAGGCCCGCCTCCTCGAAGATCTTCCCGATGATCGTGCCGCCCATGATGGGCGTCTCCTCGTGCGGCTTCAGCACGACGCCGTTCCCGGCTCCGAGCGCCGGAGCGACGCATTTCATGGAGAGGAAGAACGGGAAGTTGAACGGGCTGATCACGCCGACCACGCCCACCGGGACGCGGTAGAGGAAGTTCTCCCGCTCGTCGACGGCCGAGGGGAGGATCTTGCCCTCCATCCGCAGCGGGAACGTTGCGGCCTCCTTCAGCATGTCGAGCACGAGCCCGATCTCGAAGCCGGCCTTCAAGCGTGTCCCGCCGAGCTCGTCGATGATGATCTCGGTGAGCTCGCCGAAGCTCGACTCGACGTACTTCACCGCGTTCTCGAACACCGCGCGCTTCGCGTAGGGATTGACGCGGTCCCACTCCTCCTTCGCCCGCGCCGCCGCGCGATAGGCCGCGTCGATGTCCTCCGCCGTCGCGACCGGGAACTCCGCGATCACCGACCCGTCGTACGGGTTTCGATCGACGAGGATCTCGCCGCTCGAGCCCTCCTGCCAATGCCCGTCGATCAACTGCCGGCTAATCGCTGTGACCATCGGTCCTCCCGGTCGATCGGAACGTATGCGCGAATATTCGCGTAGATACGCAGGCCGCGTCCACTTGGATTTGCAGGGGATGTGCGTCCATCACGTCGCGTTGACCACCCCTCCGCGGCCGGTGTAGGTTCGCGCCAGGGTCACTTTCACTCCCGATCTGGAGGCATCATGGTCAAGCAGGGGGCGAAGTTCGTCGTCCTGGCCGGGGCCGCTGCGCTCGCTGCAGTCTCCGCAGCGGCGGCCGGCACCCATCACGGCACCGCGAAGCTCACGCTCGCGAAGGCGCAGGCAGACGTTGCGGCCGCCCGGAAGCCGATGACGACGTTCACCGGTCCGAAGACGTCGCCGGGCCCCGTGCCGAGCGGGAAGAGCGTCGTCTCGATCTACAGCGTCCCGGCCCCGCTCCCGCAGCGATCGGCCGCAGGTGTCGTCGACGCGGCGAAGCACCTCGGCTGGAGCGGGAAGGTCGTGTTCGGCAACGGCAACCCGCCCGGCTGGCTCGCGGCGATCAACACTGCGGTCACGGGCGGCGCGAGCGCGGTCGTGATGAGTGCGGGGGTGCCGGCCCTGATCGCGCCCGGCATTGCGAAGGCGAAGGCTGCGGGCGCGCCGTTCGTCGACATCTTCAACGGCGTCCCGAAGCCGCCACCCGGGCTCGTCGCGCAGATCGGGCCTCCCGAGTTCACCGAGGGCTACCGGCTCGCGGAGTGGATCGTGGTGAACACGAACGGCAAGGGCGCGCAGATCCTTGCGTACAACTCGCCGCAGTTCTCCGACCTGCAGGTCGCGCTGCGCGGGTTCGAGCAGGGGATCAAGGACGCGGGCCCCTCGTACAAGATCGTCAACGTGACGCAGTCGCCGGCGACCGACATCGGCACGTCGGCGGGGGCCCAGCGGATGGCCGCGCTCTTCGAGAAATACACCGAGGCGAAGTACATCTTCTGCCTCTCGGAGTCGTGGGCCGGGACGTTCTCGCGTGCGGTCCAACAGAGCGGTCGCAAGGACATCACGGGTCTCGGCACGGACGGCGACTTCTTCTTGCCGGCGATCCGCAAGGGAGCGAAGTTCGTCGAGATCGGTCCTGACACGAACGAGTACGGCTGGTTCGCCGTCGACGCCATCCTTCGAGCGATGAACCACAAGCCCGCGGTGAAGTACAACGTCCCGTTCCGGCTCATGGACAGCACGAACGCCCGCTCGACGTCCGGACCGGCGATCGCCAACTCGTACGACTATCGCTCCGCCTGGCTCAAGCTGTGGGGCAAGAAGTAACGGCGCCTTCGACGGCGAGGACATCCGAGGACGACGTCCTCGCCGTCGAGGTGCTCGATTGCCGGTTCGGCGCGACACACGCTCTGCGCGGCGTGTCGCTCAGCGTCCGCGCGGGCGAGGTGCTCGCGCTCCTCGGCGAGAACGGAGCTGGCAAGAGCACGCTGATCAAGATCCTGGCCGGCGTCGAGCGGCCGAGCGCGGGAACGATCCGGCTCGGTGCGGATATCTTTGCTCACGGCCTCACGGCCGACCAGGCGCGTGCGCACGGGCTCGCGTTCGTGCACCAGGACCTCGGCCTGCTGCCGGGCCTCTCCGTCGCGGAGAACATCGCGCACGTTGCCGGATTCGCGCGCCGGGGCGGCCTGGTCTCATGGCGGCGCCAGACCGCATTCGCGCGCGAGCTCCTCGCCCGCTGGGAGATGGATATCGACCCGTCGACGCCGGTCGACCGGCTCGAAGCCGCGCAGCGGTCGCTGGTTGCGATCGCGCGCGCCGTCGCGGTGGACGCAAGGGTGATCGTCCTCGACGAGCCGACCGCCTCGCTTCCCCGCCATGACGTCGACCTCGTCTACGGAGCCGTCGAACGACTGCGCACAGCCGGTGTCGCAGTCATCTACGTGACCCACCGGCTCGGCGAGGTCGCGCGCCTCGCCGACCGCGCGGCGATCCTGCGGGACGGGTCGCTCGTCGGCCTGGTCACCGTCGGCGAGGCATCAGAGCAGGAGATCGTCGAGCTCATCGTCGGCGCGAAGCTCGATCACGTCGCGGCGGCGCCCGGCGCGCGACAGGACGAGCTCCTGACCTTGCACGAGATCGGCGGCGAAGGAGCGGAGGACGTCTCGCTGACGTTGCACCGCGGCGAGATTCTCGCGCTCGTCGGGCTCGTCGGTGCCGGCCATCGCCCGGTGGGCCGGATGGTGGTCGGCGCGGAGCGGACGACGCAGGGCGAGATGCGCCTCGCCGGCGAGCGCTTCGAGCCGCGCACGCCGCGAGACGCACAGCGTCGCGGCGTCGTCTACGTCCCCGGTGACCGGCTGCGCGAGGGCGCGTTCCCGACGCTCGACACCGGCAACAACTTTGCGCTTCGCGACCGCGCGACGGCAGCGCTCACCTCGCAGCGCAGGGAGCGCGCGGACGCGGCGAAGGTCTTCGACGAGTGGCGCGTCGTGCCGCGCTCGCCCGTCGCGCCCTTCGCGGCGCTCTCCGGGGGCAACCAGCAGAAGGTCGTCCTCGCGAAGTGGATGACGCCGGCGCCCACGGTTCTCGTCGCCGAGGAGCCGACCGCCGGCATCGACGTCGGCACGAAGAGCGCGATCTACGAGCGGCTCGCGGACGCTGCCCGCGCCGGCACCGGTGTCCTGCTTCTGTCATCCGACGCCGACGAGGTCGCGGCGATCGCCGACCGCGCGATCGTCTTCGGGCACGGAACGCCGCGGATCGAGCTTGCGCGTCACGAGTTGTCACCCACCCGCATCGCGCACGAGTGCTACGTCGGATGAGCATGTCGCGCCTCCTCTCGCGCTGGGGCCTCGTGCTCGTCTTCGCCGCAGTTTTCGGTGCGTTCTCGGCCTGGCTGCCGAACAAGTTTCCGACGAGCGGCAACCTCCAGGACATCCTCACGTCCCAGCCGCCCGGCATCTTCATCGCCTACGCGGCCATGCTCGTCCTCGTCGTCGGAGAGTTCGACCTCTCGGTCGGGGCGACGCTGGGCCTCTGCCAGTACATCGTGCTGAAGCTGATCACGCACTACGGCCTGTCCTGGCAAGCGGCGATTGTCACGGCGATAGGCGTCGGCGCCTTCATCGGCGCCGCGAACGCTGTCGCGGTCGTCGGCCTCGGGATCAACTCGTTCATCGCGACGATCGGGATCGCGACGATCCTCGAGGGCCTGCTGCAATGGATCTCGAGCGGCAACGAGCCGATCTTCGGCGGCGCGCCGCACGGGCTCACCTCGCTCGCGCAGACGAAGCACCTCGTCGTGCTGCCCGTGTACTACGCGCTCGTCGCCTCGATCTTGCTCTGGATCGTTCTCGAATACACCGTCATCGGACGCCAGATGCGCGCGACGGGAGCGAACCGGGCAGCTGCGAAGCTCTCGGGCATCCACACGGCGAGGGCGCGCGTGATCGCCTTCGTCGCCGCGGGCGTGCTCGCCGCGATCGGCGGGATCCTCGTCACGGCACAGGTCGGTGCGGCCGACGCCAGCTCCGGTCCCGCCTACCTCCTCCCCGCCTACGCGGCCGCGTTCCTCGGCGCGACGGCGATCCGGCCGGGCTTCTTCAACGTCTGGGGGACGCTGATCGCGATCTTCCTCGTCGCGATCGGGATCACCGGCCTCCAGCTCAAGGGCGCGCAGCCCTGGGTGACGCCGGTCTTCAACGGCGGCGTGCTCTTGCTCGCCGTCGCGGTGTCGAACTTCGCAGCCACGCAGCGCGTCCTCGTCCGCGCCCGCAGCGCGGTCCCGCGTCGCAGGCGTACACCGTCCCCCGCCCCACCACCACCGGAGAGCGCATGAGCACGAGTCGTACCGTCGTCGACGAGTTCGTCGTCCCGGCGTCCTACGGCCGCGGATTCGTCGTGCCGAAAGGCCACACGCTGCGGATCGAGGAGATCGAAGGCAAGCAGGTCGTGGATGCGACCTTTCAGAACGCGGACAACCTGCGCGAGACGTTCCATGCCGGCCAGAGCATGGCCCTCAACATGCTCGGCGGGACCGGCAACCTCAAGCGGGTGAAGTACCTCTACTCCCGGCCGCCGTACGAGAACGTCCTCATGGAGGTGACCGACGATCCCGTCGGGGTCAACTTCGCGTGGATGGGCGGACGCTGCACGCGCAAGATCTACGAGTTCCGGAATGCGCGCGGAATCGGGCGCGCGGTCGAGGTCGCGGACCATCGGACCTGCCAGCAGAACCTCGAAGAGGCGCTCGCACCGTTCGGCGTCGATCCCGACCTCGTTCCCGACGTGTTCAACATCTGGATGAACAACGACGACGAAGCGACCGTCCGGGAACAGCACATGGTGTTCCTCCCGCCGATCGCCGACGTCGGCGACTACATCGAGCTGCGTGCCGAGATGAACGTGCTCGTCGGAATCTCGGCATGCCCCAACGACCAGGACGGCGTCAACGACGGCCGCCCGAAGCCGCTCGGCATCAAGATCCTCGGACGTTAGTCCGTTCCGAGCACCTCGCCCGTGTCCTCCGGGAACCAGAGGAGCTTGCAGATCACGCTCGCCCGGTCGACGCCGAGCGTCTCGAGCACCGCGTCGGCGTACTCGTCCCGCCCGAGACCGCTGTCGAACGGCAGCGCCGCCTGCCACACGAACGACGAAAGGTCGGGGTCGACGAGGTTGGCGTCGAGATGGGCGTTCGAGACGACGAGCCCGACGGGGCGCGCGGTGTCCCCGCGCAGCAGCGTCTCGTCGTCGTCGGCTCCGACGGCGGTCGCGAACGCGTCACCTGCGGGTGCGGCGCCGCGCAGCCCCACGAAGAGCCGGCAGATGCCGAGCCCGTGCCGCTTCGTCGCCGACGGGTCGGCGGCGCCGACTCCCTCGAGCACACGCGAACCGCCTGCCACGAGCTCGTCGATCAGACATGCAACGGCGAGCCCGTTACCGCCGGACACGACCACGAGGTCGTCGGTCTCGCCGCCGGACAGGAACGCGCGCACGGCGGGCGATCCCTCGCCGACGACGTCGCCGACGCGGACGAGCGGGTCGGGGACGACGACGTGCAGCGACGGCAGCGGCGGCCGCCGGACGAGCGGAGGCCCCAGGTTGAAACGGAACGGC
This sequence comes from Gaiellaceae bacterium, assembly GCA_036562845.1. Taxonomy (GTDB): domain Bacteria; phylum Actinomycetota; class Thermoleophilia; order Gaiellales; family Gaiellaceae; genus Palsa-739. The sequence goes on from DATCJJ010000054.1 coordinate 65,217, forward strand.
GTCATGAACGACTCGGTGACCAGCGCGCCGCCCGCGCGCAGCGCAGGCTCGACGTACTCGACCCGGCGGCCGCGGCGCGCCTCCTCGACCGCGCGCACGAGACCCGGGAAGCCGCCGCCGACGATCTCCGTCGTGACGCTCACACCGCCGCCCGCGCCGGAACGTTCCCTGCGAACCAGTCGAGCGGCTCGTGCCGCCACCACTGCCGGTCGCGGATCCCGAGGTCCTCGGCGACCACCGTCGCCGCGTTGTAGCCCGCGGCAAGCCAGGACAGGGCCGGCGGCCAGACGCCGTTCGACAGGTAGAGGCGGTCGACCGGCGCGCGATACGGGAGGCGTTCCTCGATCCACTGCCCGCCGACGAAGTCGCCGCCGATCGGATTCCCGTGCGTCGCCGCCGGATTGCTGCGCCAGAAGTCGAGCGGCGTCGCGACGTGCTCGAGCTCGACGACGTCGCCGAGCTCGGGATCGAGCAGCTCGAGCCGCGCGCGCATCCGCTGCACGAACTCGGCGCGCCGCGCATCCCACTCGCCGTCGGCGAACGGTCCCGTCCCGTAGCGGACGCGCAACGCGACACGATCCGGTCGGCCCGGATAGAGGCGATGGAACTGCGTGAGCTCGATGTCGCCGAAATACGTCTCGAGGTCGTCGGTCCTGCTCTGCCGCAGCCATTCGACGCACTCGGTCCAGCTGTCCCAGACGATGTAGACGCGCGGTGCCTCGGCGACGTCGCCCGGCAGCTTCAACGGCCGGCGCAGAACCAGGTCCTGCACCGTGAGGACACGGTTCTCGGAGCGCCATTCCCCGAGCCGCGGCCACGCGTGGGGACCGAGCAGCTTCGCGGTTTGCGCCGCACCGAGGTTCGAGACGACGCCGCCGTTCGCCCACAGCGTCTGCGTCTTCGTCGAGCCGAACGGCGCGACGACGGCGCCGACGCAGTGCCCGGCCTCGACGATGAGCTCGTGCGCGACGGTGTTGCGCATG
>DATCJJ010000069.1:0-12664 GCA_036562845.1 Gaiellaceae bacterium
CCGCCACGGCGGCGGCGATCCACCACCGGCCGCCGCGCGCGAGCGCGCGGATCGTGAGATACGCGCACAACGCGAACCAGGGCCACGCGACGACCTCCGGTAGCAGGAACGGCGCGTAGTACACACCGGTCGTCAAGAGCGTGACGAGCGCCGCCGCGAACGCGATGCGCATCGACACCAGCATGCGTGCGAGCAGGAACGTCGGCACGGCCGCGAGCGCCATCAGGATCGTGTTCACGTACTTGATCGCGGCGTACGCGGAGCTCGTGGAGTGGATCCACCACAGCGGCGCGATCACATACGGGTAGACGGACTTGAACGTCACCGGCTGCCCTCGCCGCGCCGCATGGCCGGTGTCCGCGATCGCACGCGAGATCTGCGTCCATTCGAGCTCGTCGCCGAAGATCGTCGGCGTCTTGCGGATCGACGCCTGCCAGAAGAGCAGCGCGAGGACGCCGATCGCCACCAGGGCGTACGGGATCGCCGCGAGCAGGCGGTCGAGGGCGGACGGGCTGTCGTTCACTCCGAGCCTGCGCCGAGGACCACGCGCGGGTCGAGATCGGTCTCTCGCCGCACGAACCGGCAGGCGATGTGGTGCCTCTCCGCCGCTTGGACGATCTGGTCGAGCCGGTCGGGCGATGCGTCCGGGATCGTCACCAACACGATGTCGGGGCGGCTGCGTTCGAAGATGCGGTCGAGCTCGTGCGAGCCTCCGAGCACCGGGACACCGGCGATCCGGCGGCGGCGAAGCGCCGGGTTGTCGTCGACGAGGCCGATGACGCGCTCGCCCGGCGTCTCGCGCAGCTCGCGCAGCAGGCTGCGGCCCGTGCGGCCCGCGCCGACGATGAGCGTTCGCCGCCCCGCGCGGTCGAGGTAGGTGCGCGCGGCGCCGGAGAGGAGCATCCGCTCGGCGAGCCGTGACGCCGTGACGGCAGCGCCGCAGACGAGTGCGTCGACGACGAAGAACGAGCGAGAGAAGTCGCCGAGGGTCTGCGTCAGTGCCATGTAGCCGAGAGTGATCACCTCGGAGATCGCGACCGCCGAGCCGATCGCCGCGACGTCGCGTGTGCCCGCATAGCGCCAGACCGACCGGTAGAGGCCGAACGGGACGAACGCCAGCACGCGCGCGGCGATCAGGATCGGCAGCGTGAGCGTCGCGATGTGGCGCTGGTTGACGCTGCCCGGCCAGCCGAACCGGACGACGTACGCGATCAGGAACGAGCCGATGACGAGGCCGAAGTCGACGAGCACCTCGACGAGCCGGCGCCAGTGGACCGAGAACGCGTCGAGCGTTCCGTGACCGGTCGCGACGCGGCGTTCGACATCACCGAGAAAGCTCGCGAACTGCACGAGCAGGAAGAACGTGACCAGTACGCCGACCAGCGCCAGCCGCTGGTCGTCGAGCACGTTGTACGCGAGGCTCGTCGTGCCGAGCGCGGTCGCGACCAGCGCGAGCAACAGGACCGCATGCTTCTCCGGCAGGCCGAACCGCACCAGCCGGTGCGAGCTGTGGTCGCGGCCGCCCTGCGAGATCGGCCGGCCGTCGAGCAGGCGCACGATCGTGACGAGCGTCGTGTCGAGGATGGGCACCGCGAGCACGAGCACCGGCAGGAGGAGCGTGGCGATCGTCGTCCCCGCGACCTTCCAGCTCGCCGAGAGCCCGAGCGCCGCGAGCAGGAAGCCGAGTGTCTGGGCCCCCGAATCCCCCATGAAGACGAGTGCCCTCCTTCCCGGCCGCAGATTGAACGGCAGGAAACCGGCGCAGGCGAGGCCCCCGGCGACGGCGAGGACGAGCACCGTGTCGTTCGGATGGATCGTCACGGCGTCGATCGCGAAGAAGACGAACGCGATGCCCGCCAGCGTCGCGGCGAGGCCGTCCATGTTGTCGAGCAGGTTGAACGCGTTGGTCATGCCGACGAGCCAGAAGAGCGCGATCGCCCACGCGATGACATCGGAGTGCACGAGCTGCACGTTCGTGCCCGTCGCAGGTACGAGCACGGCGGCGAGCACCTGCAACGTCAGCTTTGCGCTCGGCGGGAGCGCACGTGCGTCGTCCACGAGCCCGGCGACGAACAGCAGCGAGACACCGGCATAGATCCCCCCGAGCTCCTTCGTCGCCGGGATCGCGCCGACGGCGACGGCGAGCCAGAGACCGGCCGTGATGCCGGCGAAGATCCCGAGGCCGCCGAGCAGCGGCGTCGCGCGCTGATGCCAGCGGTCTGCCGACGGAGTCGCGACGAGCCGCGCGGAAAGTGGGGACCGGAGCGCCGCCCAGACGACGACGAGTGCGGCGGGCAGCGCGGCGACGGCCGCCAGGGTGCTCACGGATCCGCAGGGTAGGACAGCGGTGTTAGGGCTGTGTGTGGCCGCACGAGCGAGCCCTACACTAGACCCGATCGATGACGGTCTATGCCGACCTCCTGCGGTACCGCGAGCTGTTCTCGAACCTCTTTCGTCGCGACTTCCAGGCGAAGTACAAGGGCTCGGTCCTCGGCGTCCTCTGGTCCCTGCTCAACCCACTCGTCCTGCTCGGCGTCTATCTGCTCGTCTTCGGCGTCATCTTCCCGAACCCGAAGACGCCGCGGTATCCGCTCTACCTGCTGGCGGGTCTCGCGTGCTGGATCTTCTTCGCGACGTCGATGCAGTCGGCCGCGCGCTCGCTGATCGACTCGGCCGAGCTGGTCAAGAAGGTCCGCTTCCCGCGACAGCTGGTTGCGTTCTCGATGGTGGCGACCCAGGCGGTGACGTTCGCCGTGATGACGGTGATCCTGGTCGTCCTGTCGCTCGTGTTCGTGCCGGGCGCGCGTGACACGGTGTGGCTGGCGGTCCCGCTCACGCTGCTGTTCGCCGCAGAAGTCGCGGGCCTCGCGCTGATCGTCGCGTGCCTCAACGTCGTGTTCCGGGATGTCGAGCACATCCTCACCGCAGCGCTTCTCCCGTGGTTCTTCATCACGCCGATCCTCTGGAGCTCGCAGACGCTCGGCGATCGCGCCCTTCGGCATCAGGACCTGCTGAACATCCTCCACTGGTTGAACCCCGTTGCGCCGCCGATCTTCGCCGTCCGCGACGCGATCTGGTCGGGCGACCTGCCGCACGCTTGGGACGTCGTCTACCTCGTGGTCGCCGCGGGGGTCTCGCTCGTGCTCGCAGCGCTCGTGTTCAGGTCGGTCGACGACCGGATCGCGGTCGAGCTCTGAGGATCGCCCGGCCGTCGTAGAGCCACGGCTCGTCGAGCGGCGCGGCGTAGGCGGGCAGCCCGGCAACTTCGCCGACGCGGTCGAGCGAAACGCCTTCGAGGATCGACGGGCAGAGCAGCGGCTCGCCGAACCCGGGGATGCGGCCGGTTCCCGGCGTGTACGGGGCGAGCTTGCGCGGCCGGGGGGACAGGAAGCCTCCGACCCAATCGATCGATCCGGCGACGACCGCATAGCCCTCGGCGTGTGCGGCGCGAACGTGCTCCTCCCACGCGGGTGTCTCCTCGACCCACGGCGGCAGGTCGACCGTGGCCGCTCCCTGACGTGATGCCACCGTCACGTCGATCGGCAACACCGGGCTGCCGAGCTCCGAGAACCAGGCCCGGTGCTCGGCAACGAGGTCGAACGCAAGACGGTACGGCCCCGGTGGGATCGGTGCACGCACGAGCAGCTCGACCGTTCCGCGCTCACCGGGCTCGAGCTCCGGGGCGACGGTTCGACGGCCGTCCCAGACGATCGGGTTGTCCCGCGCGTCGAGCCAGTGGTAGGCGATGTTGATCCCGTCGCGCCACGCGATCGTCCCGGCGTTTTCCACGTCGACGGTCACAGGCGAGACGGCGCCTGCTTCCGGCGCAAGCGACGGGGCGGGGCCCCAGCGGACGGCGAGCGGTCCTTTCGACACGGGCCGCTAGCCTAACCGGGTCATGGAGCGGCTCCTCGTCCGCGCGGCGCGACGCCAGACGGTCGAGCGCACACCGGTGTGGTTCATGCGCCAGGCGGGCCGGTCGCTCCCCGAGTACCGCGCAGTCCGCGAGCGGCACTCGTTCTGGGAGGTCGCAGGCACGCCGGAGCTCTGCGCCGAGGTGACACTGCAGCCGGTCCGTCGCCACGGCGTCGACGCCGCCGTCATGTTCGCCGACATCATGACGCCCGTCCTCGGCATGGGGTTGCACGTGGAGCTCGTCGAGGGCGTCGGCCCTGTGGTCGAGAGCCCGGTGCGTTCCCTGGGCGCGGTCGAGGCTCTGCGCATCCCGGATCCCGACGAGGCGTTCGCGCCGCTGCTCGAAGCCATCCGCATAGTGAGGGGCGAGCTCGCCGACGACCGCGCGGTGGTCGGGTTCTGCGGTGGTCCGTTCACGGTCGCCGGCTATCTCGTCGAAGGACGGCCTTCGCGCGACTTTCAGCTCGTCAAGGCGCTCATGTACCGCGAGCCGCAGCTGTGGCACGCGCTCATGGAGCGGCTTTCCGAGTGCTTCGCGTCATACGTCGCGGCGCAGGTGAGGGCCGGGGCCGACGTTGTGCAGCTCTTCGACTCGTGGGTGGGCGTCCTCTCGTCGGCGGACTACGAGGAGTTCGTCGCGCCGTGGTCGGCCCGCGTCCTGGCCGCCGTCGACGTTCCCACGATCCATTTCGGCACCGGCACGACGTCGCTGCTCCCGGCGATGGCGCGTGCCGGTGGTGACGTGATCGGCCTCGACTGGCGTCTTCCCCTCGACGAGGGCTGGACGCTCGTCGGCGACGAGCGCGCCGTTCAGGGCAACCTCGATCCTGCGGTGCTGCTCGGGCCGTGGGACCGCATCGAGGGCGCCGCGCGGGACGTCCTCGCGCGAGCAGGCGGGCGGCCGGGGCACATCTTCAATCTCGGGCACGGCGTGCTGCCGCGCACCGACGCGCAGGTCGTGACTCAGCTCGCCGAGCTTGTCCGCGAGGCGTGACGGCGCTTCTCGTTGTGCTGCGCCGTCCGCTGCCGCGCCCGGTCGCGGCGGTGGCGGCTCTCGTCCTGACGCTGCTCACCTGGCAGACCGCGTCGCTCGTCGCCAAGGCCGGGGTCGACCCGTCGTGGCGCGTCGCCCTGCACCTCGCGCACCTGCAGGGGATCCACTTCGGGCCTGACTTCGTCTGGACCTACGGCCCACTCGGCTATCTCGCGTTCCCGCTCGCGGTCAGCGGCGGGACACTGGCTGCTGCGCTCGTCAGCGTCCTGGTCGCGCAGACCGGGCTCGGCTACCTGCTCGTCCGGCGCAGCGGCGTCGTGTTCGGGGGTGCGCTCTCGGTCGTTGCGGCGTATGCCGTCCTGAGGCTTCCGACCCTTCCGGCCGACTTCCCGACGCTGATCGTCGTCGGGCTGGCGCTGTGGTCGCTGGCGGAGCCGACCGGCCTCGTGCGCCGTCTCTTCCCCTACGGCGGCGGAGCGCTCGCGGCGGTCGCGGTGCTCACCAAGACCAACATGGGGATCGCGGCGCTCGCCGTGGTGGTGGTCGCGTGCGCTGCGAGAGGGTGGCGGCGCGTGCTCGAGGCGGTGGTGACGTCGATCCTCGTGTTTGTCGTCCTTTGGCTCGCGTCCGGCAACTCGCTCACGGACATCCCTCAGTGGTGGCGGCTCTCGCTATCGCTCGTCACCGGCTACTCGGCTGCGATGCAAACCGAGCAGCACGGCCTGCACAACGACTACGCCTTTGCCGCGCTCGTGTTGCTGCCGCTCACCGTCGCGACCTGGTCGGCCGCGCTGCGCCTGCGGCGGCGTGAGGCAGTCGCGACCGTGCTGATCGTCGTGGGCGTGTGCTTCGCGTCGTTCAAGGAGTCGTTCGTGCGGCACGACGTCACCCATGCACCGGCCTTCTTCGCGTCGGCGGCCGTCGTGCTCGCCTGCCTCGGACCGGGAGGTCGCGTGCGCAGCGCCGCCGGCTCCGTGGGGCTTGCGCTCGTCGTCATCGCTCTCTCCGGGCATTCGCCGGTCGAGCCGTGGGTCTCGGCGCGCCGTCTCGTCGCGCAGGTCGGCGATACCGTCGACTCGAGCCGACGTGCGGCTCTCGTCGAGCGGTCCCACGCAGGTGAGCGCCGCTCGTACGACGTTCCGCCCGTCGTGCTGGGCGCGCTCCGCGGCAGGACAGTGCACGTCGACCCCTGGGAGGTATCGGCGATCTCCGCGTACGCACTCCGCTGGCGGCCGGTGCCGGTGCCGCAGTCGTACAGCGCCTACACCTCGGTGCTCGACGAGCGCAACGCGTCGTTTCTCGCGTCGGCGCGGGCGCCGCAGCGGATCCTGCGCGAGAACCCCGCCGAGCTCGTGAACGGCCGCGATCGGAGCCTCGAGGCGCCTGCCACCTACCGTGCGATCCTCTGCGACTATCGGCAGGTACTCAGGACGACGCGGTGGCAGGTCCTCGTCCACGATCCACGCTGCGGTGCTCCTCGGCATCTCGCCACGCTCGCGACCGCGGCTGGGCAGCCCGTGGCCGTGCCCGAAGCGCGGGCGGACGAGCTCGTCGTCGCGCACGTCGACCTCCACGACTCGCTCGCCAATCGCCTGCGCGGCCTGCTCTACAAGCCGCACGAGGCGGTCGTCTCCCTGGGCGGCGGGCCGTTCACCGCGGTCGCGGCGGCCGTCGTCCGGGACGGCATCGTCGTCCACGTGCCGGGTAACGCAGGCTTCGATCCACGCTTCGGCGGTGCGATCGACTGGCGCACGATCGCGGCGGGTGGACTGAAAGGGTCGATTTCGGTCTCCTTCGACGCCTACCGCATCAGCGGAGCCGGGCCGCGTCCGGTCGGCGTGCGGGCGTCGCCGCCGCTGCCGCGGTACACGCTCGAACGACGCGGTGGCGGCGACGCCATCGTCACCCCGGCGGGCAGGGTGCTGCCCGTCGCGCAGGGAGGCGGCTTCGTCGACTACGGTTACGTCCGTCGCGGCACGCTCGTGCTCAGCGGCTGGGCGGCCGACGTGGCGACGGGCGTCCCGGCCCGGATGGTGCTGGTCTTCGCGGACGGCCGGCTGGTCTTTGCGGGGCCGCCGACGACTCCGCGGCCGGACGTGGCAGCCGCACTCGGTAAGCCCGGCCTGCGTCACGCCGGCTACGCCGTCCTCGTGCCGGAGCAAGACGTCCGCGTGGACGGCGGGCGACGCGACGTCCGGATCGTCGCGCTCGTCGGTGGACAGGCCCTCGAGGTCGAATACCCGCTCTCCTACGGCTGGCGCCGCCGGTAGTCGCCCCGCGACAGGAGCCGCTCGAGCCAAACGTAGAGAACGATGAACACGTAGCGGCTGCCCATCTCCTGAAGCTTGAGCTTCGATCGTCCGGTGGCGCGATTCGTCCACGAGATCGGGATCACCGTGAACCGGTGACCCCGCGCGACCGCCTTGAGCGGCAGTTCGACCGTCAGATTGAACTGATTGGACAGGAGCGGCTGCGCCGTCTCGATCACCTCGCGGCGGTACGCCTTGAAGGCGTTCGTCGTGTCGTTGTAGCCGTGGTGGAACAGGAGCCGGATCCCCGCGTTGACGATTCGGTTGAGGATCAACTTGGTGCGCGGATAGTCGACGACGCGAGCGCCGCGAACGAACCGAGAGCCGAAGACGCACTCGTGGCCCGCTTCGAGCGCGCGATAGTAGGCGACGACGTCGCTCGCGCTGTCAGAGCCGTCCGCCATCACGATCGCGACGGCATCGCCCGTGAAGATGTCGAGGCCCGCTCTCACGGCGAAGCCGAACCCCGGCGGGTTGTGCGACCGGTGGGACCTGACGCGCGAATTCTCTTGTGCGATCCTGTCGACGACCGCTGCCGTATCGTCGACGCTCGCGTCATCGACGACGATCACCTCGTAGTCGATCTGCTCGGCGTCGAGGGCGTCGGTGAGCGATTGCACGGTCGCCGCGATCCCTTCTGCTTCGTTGCGGGCCGGGATGACGAGCGAGTACTTCATCCGAGCACGCCGCGGAGTATCTCTTCATGCTCGGCGATCCAGGTGTCGACGTCGGCGACGGTCTCCTCGATGCTGCGGGTTGGGCGCCATCCGCTCAGCGTTGCGAGTTTCGCGCAATCGCTCACGTAGTACGGCACGTCGCCGGGTCGGGTCTCCGCCGACGCCGTCACGGAGGTCTCGTGACCGGTCACGTCGCGACAGAGGTCGGTGAGCTCCACCAGCGAGATCGACCGGTCTGCACCTCCGCCGGCGTTCACGACGGCGCCGCGGAAGCGCTCCGGCTCGGCGATCTGCTGTTCGACGAGGGCCACGGCGTCGTCGACGTGCAGCACGTCCCGCACCTGCTTGCCGTTCCCGCCGAAACCGATGTATCGGAGCGGCCGTCCGAATCGGTGCGCGGCCAGCCAGAACGTGACGATCCCCTGGTCGACCCGTCCCATCTGCCAGGGGCCCGCGATCACGCCGAACCGGTCGACGACGGTCCGTAGCCCGAATACCTCGGCGTACTCTGCGATCAGCAGCTCTGCCGCCAGCTTCGTCGCGCCGTACAGCGTCCGCGATCCATCCAGTTGGAACGTCTCCGAGACGCCGGCCCTCGTGATGCCCGGCTGCGTCTGACGGGAGCGCGGCTCGAATCTCGTACCGGTCTCGTCAAGCACCACGGCACCGAGTCGGGTATGTGGGTAGATGCGGCTCGTCGAGAGGAACACGAGCTGCGCGTCGTGTCGCCGGCAATGCTCGAGGCAGGCGTACGCCCCGAACAGGTTCGTGTGGACGAGGTAATCGACAGCCCCGTCGATGCCTGCGAGGACCGAGGGCTCGGCGGAGCACTCGACGAGCGCGTCGACGCATCCGACCGCGGTGAGGTCGTCGGGCTCTCGGACGTCACCGCGAACGAACGTGACCCCGGCGGCCTCCAGGCGCGGAAGGTTCAGCTCCGAGCCGGGCCGATGGAGATTGTCGAGCGCCACGATGTCCCAGTCACCGCGTCCGGCGAGGTGGACCGCGACGTTGCCTCCGACGAAACCGGCGCCGCCGGTGACGAGGACCCGCATCGGACGGACATCCTACGGGCCAGGCCGCTACCGTCTTCCCCGTGACGGAAAGGTCGAGCGTGATTCGCCCGCTGCGCGAGGACGAGTACGGCACGTTCATCGAGCGCGCGGTGTCGTTCTACGTCGACGACATGGTGCGCGCCGGAATCGACCGCGACGTCGCGCAGGTGAAAGCGGACAAAGACCTGCCGCAGCTCCTGCCGGACGGGCTCGGGACCCGCGACCACTTCATGTACGCGGTCGAGGACGACGGCAGATTCGCCGGCTACCTCTGGCTCTGCGATCGCGAGGGCGATCTCGGCCACAGCCTCTTCGTCTACGCCGTCGAGATCGACGAGGAGTTCCGGGGCCGCGGGCTCGGCCGGGCCGCGATGGCGTTTGCCGAGGAGGAGGCGCAACGTCTCGGGATCGCGAAGGTCGCGCTGAACGTCTTCGGCGGCAACGACGTCGCGCGCGGCCTGTACCGCTCGCTCGGCTACGCGGAGACCGCCGTGCACATGGAGAAGCGCGTATGACGCCGGGCCGCATCGTCGTCGACCGCGTCTCGCGCACCTTCCGCGTCTATCCGAAGGCGCAGCGCACGCTGAAGGACGTCTTCGTCGCGCGCGGGCGCCTCGCGGCGCGCAACGTCGAAGCGCTTCGTGACGTCTCGCTGACGATCGAGCCGGGCGAGGCAGTCGGGCTCGTCGGCCGCAACGGCTCGGGCAAGTCGACGCTCTTGCGGATCGTCTCCGGGATCATCACGCCGACGTCGGGTCGAGTCGAGGCCGGCGGCCGCGTCGCGTCGCTGCTCGAGCTCGGGGCCGGCTTTCATCCCGACTTCACCGGCCGCGAGAACGTCTACTTGAACGGCTCGATCCACGGTCTCTCACGCGCTCGGGTGCGCGAGGTGATGGACGAGATCGTGTCGTTCGCGGAGCTCGAGCAGTTCATCGACCTGCCTGTCCGAACGTATTCGTCGGGCATGTTCATGCGGCTCGGGTTCTCGGTCGCCGCCCACATCCGCGCGGACGTCCTGCTGCTCGACGAGGTCTTCGCAGTCGGTGACGAGCAGTTCCAGCGAAAGTGCTTCGGCAAGATCGCCGAGTTCAAGAACCGCGGGGGGACGATCGTCTTCGTGTCGCACGACGCGCGCGCCGTCGAACGGCTGTGTGACCGTGCGGTCCTCCTGCGGCAGGGCGAGCTCGCGTTCGACGGCTCGACGCGCGAGGCGATCGCCGCGTACCGGCGGTTGCTCGGCGCGGAGACGAGCCCCGAAGAGCTCGAGGCGGGCCTGCGCGAATGGGGCACGGGTGGTGCGCGCATCGTCTCTGCGGCGCTCATCGACGACTCGGGTGACGAGCGCGCGCAGTTCGCGGCCGGCGAGCCGGTGCTCGTCCGCCTCCTCGTGGAGGCGGAGCAGGGTGTCGCTGCGCCGCGGGTCGTGATCGAGTTGCGCGACGACGACGGCGTCGTGCTCGGGCACGTGTCACAGGAGCTCGCTCCGCTCGGCTGGAACGGCGGCGGCCGTCATGAGGTGTCGTTCCGGCTCGACCGGATCCCGCTCGCCGAGGGACGGTTCCATCTCCGCGTCTCGCTCGCGGATGCGGCGACCGGCACACCGCTGCACGCGCTGGACGATGCGCTTCGGCTCTTCGTGTTCCCGGCGGGCGCGGAGTCCGGTCTCGTGCTGCTGGAGGGAGCGTGGTCGATGCAGGAGATCGACCCGGTCGCGCCAACTCCTGAGCCGTGAGCGCGCGTGCGTGCCCGGATTGGCCTGCGCTGATGGAGATCGCACCGGATCTGCAGTTCCGCCACGTCACGCTCGGCGAGGCGCGTCTGCCGGTCGACGCGTTCGTGCAGCTCGAGGGGATCGGCGCGGATGAGGTCGTGCTCTGCTGCGATCTCGACGCGCACGTCTTCAACCACGAGCACACCGATGATCGCGTCGTCGAGGCGCTTCGCGGCACACACTGGATCGACGTGCGCGAGATCTCCGAGCGACCTGCTTAGAGGATCTCGTCCAGCGGCCGCGTGTTGAGGACCTCTGCGGCGGTGCACCAGCCGCGTCTTGCGGTCGCGACCGAGAGGCGCATGTTCTGCAGCCCTTGCACAGAGTGTGCGTCGGTCGAGCAGGTGATCGCAACGCCCGCGCGGACGGCGTCGCGCACGAGCGGGGCGCTCAGGTCGATCCGGTCGGGCAGCCCGTTCGTCTCGAGCGCCGTGCCGGTCGCGACGCACGCCTCGTAGACGGCGTCCAGATCGACGGCATTGGGCGGCCGGTGATTCAGGATTCGACCTTGCGGATGGCTGATCGAACGCACGGCGGGATGCTCGATCGCGGCAAGCGTTCGGTGCGTGAGCTGGTCGCGCGACTGGCGCTGACCGGCATGAACGGAAGCCTGCACCCAGTCGAGCTCCGCGAGCACGTCGTCGGGAAGATCGAGCGAGCCGTCGGCGAGGATGTCGCATTCGATCCCACGGAGAACGCGGAACGGCGCCACCTGCTCGTTCGCGGCCGCGATCTCCTCGCCCTGGCGGCGGACGTCGTCGGCGTCGAGCCCCGGCACGACGCGCACGCTGCGCGTGTGGTCGCAGATCGCGAGGTACTCGTAGCCGAGCGCGATCGCCGCCTCGGCCATCTCGAGCACCGACGCTCTCCCGTCCGACCACGTGGTGTGGACGTGCAGGTCACCGCGGATCGACTCGCGCTCGACGAGCTGCGGTACCGGCCCGTCGTACGGCGCTTCGCGCAGCTCGGGCGGCAGGAACGGCATGCCGAGCGCCGCGTAGACGCTCTCCTCGTCCGCTGCGAGCGGCAGGTCGCCGAGCGCCTCGAGGTATGCGGCGGTCCCGGTCGCGCGCATGAGCGCCGTCCCGAGCTCGTGCGGCGGCGCGACGACGAGCTCGATCGGGACCCCGTCGACGGTGACGCCCAGCGCACGGCGATCGCCGCGCTCGGCGATCGCCACGATCTCGGCCAGGTCGCCGAACCGCGCGATCACGTCGTCGGCGCCGTCGCTCGCCACGACGACGGCAAGCCTGTGTGAGAGATCGCACGACCGGCGGGCATCACCCGCCGCCAGGCCGCCGAGGCGATCGGCGATCGCCCCGGTGAGCTCGAGCGCGCGGTTCAGCGTCAGTCCGCGGCGCGGCTCGAGCCGCGGCCGGTCGAGCGCAGCCAGGACCTTCGCTTCGGTCGCCGGGCCGATCCCCGCGACTTGCCGAAGGCGCTGCGTCGCCGCGGCCTCACGCAGCTCGTCCGCGTTCGAGACGCCCAGAGCGTTGCCGATCTCGACGAGGCGCGACGGTGACAGCCCTACGAGCCGCGCCAGGCCGACGAGCTCCGGGCGAACGATCGCCTCGAGCTCGTCGAGCTCCGCGATCCGGCCCGTCTCGACGAGCTCGCTCAGCTTCGCCTCGATCGAGCCGCCGATGCCGGCCAGCTCGCGGACACGGCCGCTCCGCACGAGCCCGGCGACATCTGCGGGCGTCGACCGGATCAGCTCGGCGGCGCGGCGATACGCGCGAACGCTGTAGAAGCTCGCCCCGGAGAGGTCGAGGAGGGACGCGAGCGCCTCCAGGCGCTCGGCAAGCGTCGCGTTGTCGGGCTGGGCCACCCGGGTAGTGTCCTCGACGCATGGCAACGATCGTCGTCCCGTTCCGCGGCTCCGACCCGAAGCAGCGCCTGGCCGTCGACGATCCGGCTCGTCGCGCGCTCGCGGACGCGATGCT